>JAZSLQ010000124.1:0-2808 GCA_045535455.1 Kiritimatiellia bacterium
GCTGAATACGGCATCGACGGGCTGGCCGCCTGTCCGATGATGAAGGCCGGCGACGTGTTCTACGCCGACTACGCGAAGCCGCAGGGTTTCTGCGACGAGGCGTGGAATCTTACCAACTAGGGTAGAGAATATATGATATAATACATTTCAGTGCTTGTCGAACAAAGTCAACAACTTAGGGGAAAAGCATAGTTGCAGATGCCGGGCTTTGGACAGTTTGGGCGAATGCGCCAAAGGACACGACGGATCCTTGCCGCCGTGGGCGTTGCCCTTCTACTCGGGTTCCAGATTCTCTCGACTGCGTATATCATACACGAGGCCGACCACGACTGCTGCGGCGAAGAATGCCCGGTATGCGTCCAGCTTCGGCAGTGCGTCGCCAATTTCCATCTGACAGGTTCGGGAATTGAAGCTGACACGACGGCCGTGCCCATCCCCGTCTTCGCAGCTGACGCGGCGATTCCCGCCGAGGTTCAACTGCCTATCCTGTCTCTTGTCTCGCAGAAGGTTCAGTTCAACGAGTGAGTGCGTATGCGGTCCGCATTTTACCGCGGACCGCTTCATTTGCCGCGGGCGGTAATCCGCCCGACACAGGAAGCCGCTGGCGCGGCCTTCCTGTATTGCATACAACACAACACACATTCACTCAAAAAAGGAATCTTCAAATGCATGAAATGACGGTAAATCCCGTCGTTCGCGCGGCCGTTGCCGCGCTGGCGCTGGGTGCGCACGCGGCTTTTGCCGACGCCGCGACGAACGAACTCACGGAGGCGGAATCGCCCAGCAAATTCCCGTCCGTCGAGGCTGGGGCGTTCTACCGCTCCATGAAGATCGAACGCGGAATGGTCGAAAACAAGGAAAGTGTTTTCGGATATGAAGCCGAGATCGAATGGTACGGATTCTGCATCGGCATCGAGGCGTGCCATGACATGACCGATGCCAACCGCAGAAAGGGACGCTACAACGAAATCGAAAGCTTCGCCGGCTACGGACTCTCGCTCGGAGACTTCTCCGCAAAGGCCGCATATGTCCACAAGACACGCGCCGGCGACGAAGCAAACACGCAGGAGCTGGAACTGGAACTCGAGTGCGAGACGCCGTTCTTGACTCCGTTCTTCGAATGCAGCGTAGACGTCGACGATTGCGCCGGTGCGCTCTACGGCGCGTTCGGCATCCGCCGCGAGTGGGAGCTGGCCGAATGGGCAAGCCTCTGCGCGTGCGGCGGAGTCGGTTTCGGAAACGCCAAGCGCAACCGCGAGGACTTCGATACCGACCGTTGCGCGTTCAGGGACATGCATCTCGGGCTTGAGCTCGAACTCGAGCTGTGTCCGCATGTGAAGCTCATTCCCGGGGTCGACCTGTATGACCAGTTCACCAGCGCCGGACGCCACGAATACCTCAAGGGATTTGCGGCTGTCGGAGGCGTGAGGCTGGCGATGGAGTTCTGACACGGTCGGCATAACCAACCAACAGACCAGAAAGGCTATCAATATGAAAAAGACATCATTGCTCATCGCCGCGTCTGTCGCGGCATCATGCGTCTCGTTCGGCGCGGAGTCCGCGGCAGTTCAGGCCGCGGCGGAAAAACAGCCGCGCGTCAAAATCGTCGCGACGACGTTCCCGATATACGACTGGGCGCGGGAAGTCCTCGGCGATCGGCTGCCCGAGACGGATCTCGTCCTGCTCCAGCAGAGCGGAGTGGATCTCCACAGCTACAGCCCGTCCGCCGCGGATCTGCGGAAGATCGCCGCGTGCGACCTGTTCGTGTTCGTCGGCGGTGAGTCGGACGAATGGACGGAGCGCGCGCTTGCCCAGAAGGGTAATCCGCGCCGCCGCGTCCTGAACCTCGTGAAGGCGCTAGGGGCCGCAGCCAAGGAGGAGAAGATCGTCGAGGGGATGGAACACGAGCATCACCATCACGATGCAGACCACGACGAGGATCACGACGAAAATGACCATGACAAGGAGCATGGACATGACAAGGACGAGGATCACGACGATGACGGCCTTGAGATAGACGAGCACGTCTGGCTGTCGCTCCGCAACGCCGCGACGCTCGTAAAGGCAATTGCCGCCGACCTTGCCGCGCTCGATCCGGCGAATGCCGCGACGTACAAGGCCAACTCCGCCGCGTACTGCAAACGGCTGGCCGGCCTTGATGGCGCATACACTGCGGCGGTTGCCGGGGCGAAACGCAAGACGATTCTCGTCGCCGACCGTTTCCCGTTCCGCTACCTCGCGGACGACTACGGCCTAGAGTACTTCGCCGCGTTCGCCGGTTGTTCCGCCGAAAGCGAGGCGAGCTTCAAGACGATCGCCTTTCTCGCGAAGAAGACCGACGAGCTGAAGCTGCCGGTCATCCTCACGATCGAGGGTGCGCAGCACAAGATAGCCGAGACGGTGAAGCGCACGACGAAGTCCGGGGATCAGCGCATCCTCACGCTGGATTCGCTCCAGTCAACGGCCGGAGACGCTGCTGACAGGACGCGCTATCTCGATGTGATGACTCGCAACCTTGAGACGCTCACGGAAGCCCTGAACTGAAATTCACCGGCTATGGCGAATCTCGTTGAATGCCGCGACCTGCGGCTTGGCTATGGCTCAAACGCCATGCACCCCTGCCCCGACTTCACGGTCGGGGCGGGGGACTACCTCTCGATAGTCGGACCTAACGGGACCGGCAAGACGACGCTTCTCAAGTGCGTCGCCGGGCTCCTAAAACCGCTCGGCGGAACGCCCGCGCTCGCGCCCGGCCCCTCGGGCGGCGGGATAGGCTTCCTTCCACATCAGGGGCCGCAACAGCGCCAC
>JAZSLQ010000187.1:0-12613 GCA_045535455.1 Kiritimatiellia bacterium
CCCCCCTGCAAATAACATCAGTTAGGGACTTCATCGGCGCATTCTGCATCATGGCAACCTCCTTTAATTTCCTGACGAGTATAGCATAGCATATCTGAAATCGCCGCCGCAATACAGAACACTTGTAATTTTTCGTCTCAACTTGCGTTTTTTCAGGCACCGAACCCGAAAACGCGACGCTCGCGCTTCCCGCGAACGGCGACGGAGCGTTCACGACGCCGGACATCATCCCCGTCACGCTCCCTGCCGAAGGAAAAGAACGGCGCACTTGTCCTCAATATTAAGACTCGCGGCCCCCCTGTCGCCTCAAAACCGATCAAGGAGATTGGCGAAGTACGCTTCACTCCACAGATCAACAGATGGCCGGTCGGTCGCATAGACAAAAGGAAGGACGTCCCTTCGCGCCTCCGCCCAATCAATTCTGCCGATGACCTGCCTAAGCTGTTCGCGTACCCACTGATTGTCGGTTGTCACGCCCTGCCCTGCCCAAGGCCCCAACTGGTCAAGCGCAGAAGAGAGAAGCGCGTGATTGACCTTCACCCTTTCACCGACATACCAGACAAAACCAAACCAGTCGCGCCCCTTCAAGTACTGACGGCAGAGAAGCGCATGTACCTTCCCGGCAAAAGAGCTCTCGCGGTCGAAACTGCGCACGGACGCAGGGAACGGGAAGAACAGCTGTGCGGCATGGTATGTCGCACCAGCCGGCGGATTCGTATCCACCTCCATCTTGATCAATATCTTGCCGGGCGAACCAATGCTCCCCTTTTTGCCGACGAAATGTAATTCAAGGATTCTCACCAGCGAATCGTTCTTCAGGAATCCCTTCTTTACGGTTGCCGCCGCCTTCGTCTTGTCCTTCACCTCCAGTTCCACGCCCAAGGCGGACATTTCCTCGGCAACCTTCTCCATGTACGGGAGAAGGTCGAATCCCGCATCCTTTGAAACCAGCGCAAAGTCCAAATCCTCGGAGAAACGCCTGACGCCTTCAAAGATGCGAAGCTGCGTACCGCCATGGAATGCCGCTTTGACAAAGAAATCCGTACGCGACAGCGCGGCAAGAATCATCTCCTGAAGCATTTCCCGAATCGCGTTAAACTCCTCTTCGGCACTTGTACACCGATAAGTGTCAAGTCTGTTCTGCAGCAAGGCAATGTCATTCATTTCCCAAGTTCCTTTCTAAGGCCAGACAAAAACCGTCTGGCCCTGTTTGATTTGTACACTCCTTCCAGCTCGTCGAAATCGGCTGGCGTGAGCCCGCATAAGCTTTCAGCTTCGATGCGGAGGCTGTCCTCCAGCGGCTCCGAGTCAGTCCAGTCCTTACCTCGCGAAACGACGTAATCGACAATGGCCTTCAATGGCTTTGCGACAAGAAAGGCCGCCGAATCCATCACTTTACGCTCGACGGCGGCAAAAAGAGGCGTCTGGGCGATATGCACATAGTCAAAATATCCAACTGGCGTCTCAAATGCCTTCGTCCGGCCTGACGATACAGACATGACCGAATGAACGGCCTCGGGAATCCAACCGTGAATGGACAACGCCGTCTCCATGCTGATGTAGCTCGGTCCATACACGAGATTGGCAATCACATTTCGACTGATGTCGTACCGATTATATTTTGCAGAAAGGCAGTAAAGTCCTCGTCTAATATGGAGAATCTCCCCCGCTCCAATGGCGCGTTTGACGATCCCGCGAACGGAATTTCGGTGCTCGCCCAGCCAGACAAGTACATCGGAATACGAGAAGATTCCCGTTTTCGAGAACTCAAAAGCCTTTTCGGTCAACAAATTCATGCACACATAATATCATATTATGACACTATCGTGCAATAAGAATCTGTTTCGGTTCTATTTTCTCGAAAACGAAGATATTTGTAATCTTTCATCTGCACTTGCGTTTTTTCGTGAGGCCTGTTATAATGCGCGCCCATGAAGAAGATGCGTAACGTGCTGCTGCTCCTCACGCCGTCCAACCCCAGGCGGCTCGAGGGCATTGCGCTTTTTGCTAAGAGCCGGTCGTGGCACCTCACGATCGCCGACCACCTGACGCACTCGCTGGACGGCTGGAGCGGCGACGGAGCGCTCGTCACGCTGCGCGACGACCCGGGCATGCTCTCCTATGTGCGTCGGCTCCGCAGGCAGGGTGTCGTCACCGTCGACCTCAGCCTCACGCGCCCCGACGTCCGGATGCCGCGCGTCGCCGGCGACAACGCGGCGATAGGGCGCATGGCGGCCGCGCATTTCAAGTCGAAGCGGTACAAAAACGCGGCGTGGTTCTCGACAGATTGGGGGCATCAGCACGAACTGCGCTACGTCGCGTTCGCCGAGGCGATGGGCACGCCGTGCGAAAAATGGGCGTGGGCGCTTGCCACGCGCAAATCCGGCGCCGACAACTGGAACGCGCTCTCGCGCTGGCTGAAGGCGAAACTGCTCAAGGTGCCGCATCCGCTGGCCGTGTTCTGCTTCGACGATGCCGACGCCTCGCGCGTCGAGTCGGTCGCGCTTGACGCTGGGCTGTCGGTGCCGGACGACGTGGCGGTGCTGGGCGTGGGAGACGACGTCGTGATCTGCGAGTACCAGCCGGTTCCGATTTCGTCCGTACGGCACGACCTCCACCGCATCGGCTACGCGGGCGCGGCCCTGCTGGAGCGGTTGATGGGCGGCGGCAAGCCGCCGACCGTCCCGATTCGTATCAAGCCCCGGGACGTAACGGAACGCGCGTCGACGGATGCGCTCGCCGTATCTTCCGACATCGTCCGCCGCGTGCGGGATATCTACATGGGCTCGCTGGCCAACCCGCCGTCCACGACGCAGCTTGCGGAGCGTCTGGGCGTCTCGCGCGCCATTCTGGACCGTTCCTTTGCGGACGACGTCGGTCTGTCTCCATCCAAGATGCTGATGCGCCTGCGGCTGGACGAGGCGAAGCGCCTGATGGCGGCCACCGACCTCACGCTCGCCGAGATCGCCGCGAGGCTCGGCTACTGCAACGCGGCGTATTTCACCAACATCTTCAGGGACTCGGAGGGCATCGCCCCCAAGGAATGGCGCAAGCGCCAGCAGCCCAGGTAATCCCCGAGGGGCCGCCTTCGGGTTCAAAATGCTGAGAACGCGGCTTTCGTATTCCGCAAAGACCCTGACGTCGGAATCCTCCACCTCGCCAGCCGGAATGAAGGCCGGGCCGCCGGCATACCAAGTGGTGCGCACATCCTTCGACTCGCGGAAAACCGATTTCCCCTCGTCCGTCAGACGTATCTTCACCGGCGCCTCCCCGCGGCTATGGTGCGGCAGGTCCCCCTTGAACGGAACAAGCCCCAGAAACGGCGCATCGCCTGAACTAATTCCGTCGGCGCCAGGCCTGAACTCCGTCCGAGAGACGAGAAGCGCGCCGCCGCACACGCCGTAGTACTTCCCGCCGCCGCGGACGAATTCGACAATATTGCCGCGCCCCGCCTCGCCAAGCGTGTCGCAGACAATCGACGGATTGCCGCGAGGCTCGGCTACTGCAACGCGGCTACAATGCGAAGAGATCATCCAGCGTCACTTCGGACTGTATGTCGTTCCAATACGAATTACGGCGAACGCCATTCACGGTTATCATGGTAAGGTGAACGGCATTGGCAGTGCCAGTCTCCGCTATAAACGTCTCGCGCCGGGTCTGAAGCTGCAGATCATACTTCTCGTCAATGGCGAACTCTCCCTTGCGGTACTTTACCTCGCAAAGATTCGTCACGCGGTCGTCCCGATCTATCACCAAGTCTATCTGCGTCCCCGAGTCGCCATCGTCCGCAGCGCGGTATCTCCAGCCGAAAACCCTGGTGATTACGCCCGAGATGCCCAACTTGGCCTTGATCTGGTCTATGTGTTGCAATGCGACGCGTTCAAACGCATGTCCGCACCAAATACGCACGGCCTGCGTCTGCTCGGCCGCAGACCAGAA
The DNA here is from genome assembly GCA_045535455.1 of Kiritimatiellia bacterium. Classification (GTDB taxonomy): domain Bacteria; phylum Verrucomicrobiota; class Kiritimatiellia; order RFP12; family UBA1067; genus UBA1067. The sequence goes on from JAZSLQ010000187.1 coordinate 3,940, forward strand.
GTTCGGCATGGGGTTGACCACGCCATCCATGAACTTGAAGTAAAAGAGCGTGAAGTTGTCGATGAGCTGGTATATCCTGTCGTTCTTGGCTTTGTTCGGCAGCGAATAGGCCCTGATGAAATCGCACTGTTCAAGCGTCCTCAACACCTCTGTCAGCTTGCCGTTGCCGACAAGTCCAGTCTCGGCAATTATCTCGTCCCTGTTCATGCCGCACTTCTTCGTGCCAAGCGCCCGAACCACGGCCATGTAAGGCTCCGGCTTCCTGAAAAGCGCCCTGTAAAGATGGCTGTACTCGTCCGCAAGCGCCCCACCGCGCGCAAAAAGGAGTCTGTCGATGTTCTGCGCAAGACCTTGATCCTTTCGCAGCAAATCCCAATAGTACGCAACTCCGCCAAATATCATGTAACACTCCAGCAGCTGCGTCCTTGTCATGACCAGTCCCTTCGCCTCGGCAAATCGCCTGCACTCGCCAAGGTTGAACGGCCGGAGATAGATGTGACGCGTAAGTCGGTTGTGCAGTCCGCCAATATCTCCGTCGATCTGTCCGACGACCCATGACGCCGCCGACCCGCAGATGATCAGCACAATGTCCTTACGCATTGTACACCATCCGTTCCAGAAGTGGTCAAGTGCCGGAAGAAAATCCGAACGCGGAGTGTCCATCCACGGGCATTCGTCAAGAAATACGATCTTCCTCCCAGACGGTTTCCTTTCCAGCAGTTCCGACAACTTCAGAAATGCCTCGCGCCAGCTTTTCAGCCTTTTGATTTTATTCTGCCCATATCTGCGGAGAGACTCGGCGAATTCCGCAAGCTGGTACTTCATTCCGTCGCTTTTCGACAAATTAGTCTGCCCGTCTTCACTTTTAACGGATTTGATTCCCGTATGTTCAAAGGCAAACGAATAATTGCAGCCCTCGCGTATCAGAAAAGTCTTTCCAACACGACGACGCCCGTAAACCGCAACAAATTCAGATTTGTCGGATTCAAGAGCGGTCTCCAGTTCTATCTTTTCGTTATCTCTTCCTATGAGCATCTGTACCTCCTCGCTGAGCAAGCGGCAATATAGTACACTATTTTCTGCCAAAAGTCAATGACACGGAATATTTTGGCTTGTTATAATGAACTTTTCGCGGAAAACGCCATTTTATTCAGCCAAAACACACAAATCAACTCTGTTTTAGCTGACTTTGTATCTGTCCAGTATCAACCTCTCGCCAGATACGTCTTTCCAACGCGGCGACGGACTCGCATAATAAGTCGTTGCTCAACAATAACTTGCACACTTGTAGGCGCAATTGCGATTGTTCACAAATCTCAATTGTTCACAAATGCCACCATTGCCACCACCATTTTATCATATCTGTCCTTCCCCGTCCATTTCCAATCCGCCAAAATCACATCACCTTTTCGCCAAGAAATACGCTAACCACAACGCGCCGCCCCGAAGACCGCGAAGCAGGTTTGGGAGCCAACAGGCGCCAAACTTGATTGCCTTTAACCTTCCGCTACTGTGGTAATTTACTGTGGCAACCATGTCTGACCCCGTCGGCTCGCGGAAGAGCCCATCCCGCCCCCATCTTCATTCCGCAAAATTTGTGAACAAATCATCAAGCGTCACTTCGGACTGAACCATGTTTCGCTGCGCATTGTCGGCAAGACCTGCCGACGTAACGAAAGTGAGGAATATGCTCTTCTTGACGGAGCAGACATCACGAAAGGTCTCTATTTTGTCCGTGAGTTCTGTAGCATACTTCTTGCTTATCTCAAAAGGCTTGTCAGTAAACTTCATTTCACAGACATTGACCACATTGTCTGCCCTGTCGATAACAAGGTCGATCTGCGCCCCACCCTGGCGATCGCCGTCAGAGCGATGATTCCAGGCATATTCATGGGTCAATACGCCCGACACTCCCAACGCGAACTTGATCTGCCTGACATGAAGGAGGCAAAGCCTTTCAAAAGCCAGCCCACGCCATGTCCGTATCGCGCTCCCAGTGGTCGCATGAAGCCAGAAATGTTCGTCGCGGTTTGCGGCATTATGCAAAAACCGCATGCTGAACAACGTAAAGTTGTCTATGAGCTGGTATCTTGCGTCGCGTTCCTTCTTGCCCCATCCCGCGTATCGCCGCACAAAGCCGCATTGTTCAAGTTCCTCAAGCCGACGAGTCCAGCGACCGCCCTTTTCGGCATTGAGCCTTGACAGCAACTCCTCAAGCGACATCCCGCCTTCCTTCTTTGAAAGAGCGAAGACCATCTTGCGGTACACCGCATCGTTCTTGAACAGAGACGCAAATACCCGATCAAACTCGCCGCGAAGCTCGGCGTTTTCGGCAAAGAGGAGCCGATCCACAATTTGCGCGACGCTCATTCCCTTCTCGAAATGGCGCCAATAGTAGGCGACGCCGCCAAACACCATGTACAACTCGGCAAGCGCCTTGCGGGGAAGGCTCAGCCCACGTTCGCGGGCGTAAAGCTCGCATTCGCCAAGCGTAAACGGAGAAAGAGCAATCGTGGACGTCACCCTGTTGTGAAGTCCGCCTCGACTGCGTATGACCTTGTTTATGATCCATGAGGTGGCGGAACCGCAGACAACCAGCACGACGTCTTTTCTCGCGGACATCCACGCATTCCAGAAATGTTCCAGTGCACTGACGAAATCGGACCTCGGCGTGTCCATCCACGGCATTTCATCTATGAACAGCACCTTTCTTTTCGATCTTGACCGCGCAACAAGGTCGCGAAGCATCCGGAACGCCTCCATCCAGCCATTCGGCATGGCGCACCCGGCCATCCCGCAGTCCTCAAGCGAATCGCGAAACGCGGAGAGCTGCTTCGCCATGTCGCCCTTCTCCAGCCCCGTGTGCTGGAACGCAAACTTGTCTTTGAAGAACTCTCTCACAAGGTACGTCTTCCCGATTCGACGCCGGCCGTATATGGCTACGAATTCGGATTCGTCCGACGTCATCGCCCTTTGCAGGGCGGACACCTCCCGTTTTCTCCCGACCATAGATCTTCTCCTTCTTAAAACGTCCCTAATATATCATATTTCTGCGTTAGGGACAAGTATGCAAGAAAGGATTTCTTATGCTGCGGATTTGCAGCCACTGCGCATGTTTCAGCGGCCTCGCGGGACACATAGCCAATCATATATAGTAGAACATATACAGAAGGGTCCGACCCCCTTTACCAACAGCGACTGCGAAAAATACCGCCAAGGATTTTCTTAACATTTATTTCACGCCGTTTTGAGAAATGAGAGGTGGGTTCTAATACGGATAATTGCGCAGTTATTGATTTTTCACGAAATGCAAGGTTTTAGGAACATTTGACACGGCAAAGTTTCTTCATGGTGCATCTATCTCCGTATTGTCGAACGTGAATCCTTCCGCTTGGCGCAGGACAAAGCCCTGCCCCTTGCGTCGGTCCCATGCGGCCGAGCCGTGATGCGTCCAGTCCGGCAACGCTTCTTCCGTGACAACACGGAAGGAGCAGCCCGTAAACGTCCAATCCGCGAGCGGACAACCGGGACGACCCGCGAGGAACGGCAGTTCAAGCCCCGTCGCGTGGACGTTCGTGAAACGAATCTCGCGCATGGCCGCGGCCAAGACGCCCTTTTCGGCCGGAGCGATTGACGCGAGAACCGGGCGGCCATAGATTCCATTCATGTGGATATTGTCGAAAGAGAGGTTTTCGATGACCGTCGCCTCGCGCCCGTAGTCGGTCCAGCCGGGCGCATCCCTCCTGCGCGGCAGAACGAACGCGATTCCGACAGATGTGTCGTGCATGACGATATCGGAAAAGGTGCAGTCTCGTATGATGCCGTCGTTCGTCCAGCCGATGCGGATTCCGGAGGCCCACGAACGCAGCGAACAGTTTGAGATTATTACACGCTCGCACGGCTTGTTCTCCTTCAGGGAGCGGCTGTTGGCGCGAACGACGAGAGAATCGTCGCCTGTCTCGATAAGGCAGTCTGACACCGTGACATCACGCGAACAGTTGATGTGAATGCCGTCGTTGTTCGGATAGCGGACGTTGGCGAGGATTTTGAGGCCGGAAATCTGCACGCGGTCGCAATCGTGGATCCAGTAGCTCCATCCGGCGGGCTGTCCGACCATCGTGACGTCTCGTATGACGACATCGCTGCATCCGGCGAGGAACACGACGCGCGGCAGGGAGTTCGTCATGTCGTGGACTCGCTCGTATTTCCATCCCGTCCAGCCCTCATCCTTCTTTTCCTTGATGTGGCACCCGCCGTTGCAGTCGATCGTGCCGCCGCCTGTGATGGCGATGCGTCCCGCCTCGTCCGCAAAAACAAACGCGGCGTTGCGTGTACGCGGCAGGTTTTCCTTGACGACATGCTTCGCGTCGGGCCAGTCCGGGAAGTCTGCAATATCCGGCGAGGCGAGAAGCGTCGCCGTGCGGTCGATGTGAAGTTCGACGCCGCTCTTCATGCGCAACGCGCCGGAAAGGAACGTGCCATCCGCGAAAACGACGCGTCCGCCACCTTTCCCCGCGCACGCATCGATTGTCTGCTGGATTGCGGCGGTGTCCTTCGTCTGCCCATCGCCCTTCGCGCCGAAGTTGCGCACATTGAAGTCTGCGGAATAGGCAATCGCGGCAAACAGGGAAATAGCCAATGCCACACCCCATTTTACACTTCCCGTTCTGCTCCTTGTATTTCTCATGCCGCCATTACATCACGGGCCGCTTTCGCTCTACATCCCGTTTGCGCAAAAATGAGCACGCCAAATGCGAAGGCCAGCGTTTTGGCGCCCCCATTCGCAAAGCGACATGCTCGTTATGTTTTATAGAGAGTATTCTACAGTCCAAGAAGCGTCCTGAACGGAACGATTGCATCGAAATATCCGTCGGCCTCTACTATTGGAGCCAGATGTCCGTCGTAAACAAGCACAGGTCTGGCAGACTTTCCTCGTGGCGTAGACAGCTTTTCCAGCTTTCGCTCGACCTCATCGACGATCTCCCTGCCGATTTCGCGGCGTCGTTTGATTTCAACAACGTAATTGCAGTACTTGGTCTGTATGAGCAGGTCAATCTGCAACCCGTCCTTGCCATCACCTTTCCGACTGCGCAAATAGGGCGCAGCAGACTCAATCAGGGAATTTCCGATGTTCAAGGGGTCTATCAGCGCAGGATAATGGTTCACCACAAGATTCTCGAATTGAAGTCCCATGATCGTCTCCCATCCGTCCAATGCCTCCAGTGAAACGAATCTGTAGGCTCCTGCGTCGACAATCTCTTTTTTCGGCTCTATGTACCGCAGATAGAACCTGGCATAATTGTCTTTGAGTCGATACCTGATCTCTCGCCGACTTCTCCCCGTTTCCGGATTCTTCCCCGCGTCGGATGCGACTAGGCCCGCTTCTTCCAGCTGTTCCAAGGCCTCTCCTATCTTTCCACCCTTCCCCGCGCCGACGGCGTTCGCCGTTTCCGAAACAGACAGCGGCCGGTCGACAAGAGCCCGGACAATCTTTCCAGACAGCGTCGGAAGCTTCGTGATGACATCGGAAAACATTTCGTCAAAGTCCATGCGGAGAATCGAGTTCGGACGAAACGCCAGTCGTGCGATGTTAGACACGGACGAATCTCCCGGTGCAATTTCCCTTAAATACCTTGGAACACCTCCGGTCACAGACAGAACATCGATGATTTCTCTCGTCTCCACCCTTGCTGCCGCGCGGCCCCAGAATTTGACACACTCCTCCAGCGGCAACTCCCTTACAACCAGATCAAGCGAACGTCGACCGTAAAAAGCCCCATTGTCAACAAAGTGTTCCCTGATCCACCCCGACACGCTGCCGCATACCACGACAATCAAACGAGGATGCTTAGACCAATGGCTATCCCAGGCAATTTTAACAAGATCGGCGAAAGTCTCATCGTAGTGACCCAGCCAGGAGACTTCGTCCAGAAGCACAACCGTACGTTCCTTGTCGTTGATTTCGCGATCAAGTCTGACGAACGCCTTAAGCCAATTGTCCGGCACACTGTCGTCCGCATTAGTCTGCGCGGCCAGCTGTCTTGCAAACGTCTTTAATTCCGTCCTGTCGGAAAATCCCGGCTTCGGACGCACGCCTTCAATCCTTAGGAAACGGGCTTTTGACCTTTGCGCAAAAACATCTATCAATGTTGATTTTCCGATGCGACGACGACCACGACAAGTGACAAGCGAACCATTTCGCTTGCTCCAAAGCGCCATCAAATCATTAATCTCATCCTCTCTTCCAAAAAAGTCCATAAAACGCCTTTCTTTCTCATTTGCACAACATTTTACCATTTCCTCTCACATTAGTCAACCAAGCAAGGTTCACCTAATCAAGATTATATCCATTAGGTGAACCAGCGGAACGCCATTATAGGTTCACCTATCACGAATCCAGGCAAATAAGTGCACCTAAAACAGCGTCCCAAGACCCGCGCCGCCGTCAACCCGTTTCACCCAGCGTCAGAACCCGAACGGAATGCCGAGCTTGAACCAGAGGAGCATGACTGTCGTCGCCACGACGAGGAACACGCCTGCGTATGGCGTCATCATCAGGGCGAGGTCGCCGATGGTGAACTGCGGCCTATAGCGGCGGCAGAAGAGCAGTATGACGCCGGCGTAGGTCATCACGGGCGTCACGATGTTCGTGCAGGGATCGGCAGTGCGGTAGGCCGCGCACACGACCTCGGGCGTAAGCGACGGGTTTACGTGGTAGAGCATCGGAATGAATATCGGCCCGAGCATCAACCACTTCGCGGAAAGGCTCGCAACGAACAGGTTGACGAACGACCCCATCAGGACGAACGCGACGAGGAGAAGGACGGGCGAGGACTCGATGTTGAGCGCGAGGATGGCACGAACGCCTACGTACGTGATGTACGCGCCGACGCCAGAGTAAGTGAGAAGCGCGAGGAAGTTGAAGCAGAAAAACGTGAGGACAAACATGTACCCGAGCTCCTTCACCTGCCTCGTCATCGCGGCGACCACATCCTGCGCGGCGCGGTACTTCCCGCGCCTCACGCCGTAGAAGAGACCCGCCATGAAGAACGCGAACGAGACGAAAAGTATTACGTTCTTCGCGAAATGGCCCCTGAGCGGGCCAAGGCCAAGCGACAGCATGACGCACGCGGCGACGAGAAGCCCCAAAGCGGCCCACTTGAGGTCCCGAACCTCCTCGCTGGACACGGCGAACTTCTCGCCCGCCATCTCCTCGGGCACGCTCCACGACAGCTTCTCAAGCTTCGGCGCGACGAACCTGTTTGTGATCCATCCGCCAAGCAGCGTGAAGACGAACACAAGCGAGCAGGTGTAGAAATAGTCCATCGTAGCCTCGTTCAGCGGCGCACCGAGGCGCGAAAGCCATGGAACGCCCTGCGCCAAGGCGAAGTCCTTGGTCGGGAGTCCGATTAGGAGGTCGGAGGTCGTGGCGGGTATGATGTTCGCGCCAAAGCCCGCGCTCACGCCCGCGAACGACGCCGCGACGCCGATCAGCGGATTCCTGCCCATCGCGCAGTAGAGCGCCGCCGCAAGCGGAATGAGTACGACGTACCCAGCGTCGGCGGCGACGTTCGAGAGGACTCCGGCAAACACGATTATGTACGGCAGAACACGCTCGTTCACTTTGCTTCCGGCGAGCTTCAGCAGGACGTTGAAGAGCCCGCTCCCCTCGGCCGTCCCGATGCCGAGCATGGCGACCACGAGGATACCTATGAGCCCATGCGCATACGCGAGCCAGTTGCCGACGATCGCGTTGTCGAATATCCACTGGACGTTGGCAACCTCCGACATGTTCAGGATTGACCGCTTGACCTCGACCGCCGCGCCAGTCGCCGGGTCGACGCCGGGCAGCGCGAACGTCGTTCCGCCCGCGAACATCGTCGCCGCGAACAGGACAGCGTACATCAGGATGAACAGCACCACCGGATCCGGCACCTTCGCCGCCATCCGCTCAAGCCATGTCTTCCTTTCTTCCATGCCATGCGCCTTTCGCATTTTTCGATTGCCCTGTCAGAAAAACGCGTGGCTACTTCAGGACGGCATCGACGACGCCGTCGTAGGAGTCGAGGACGACCGCGCCATCCACCATCTTCGCGGCCTTGCGCTCGGCGGGTGTGTCCGCCACGATCACCACCCTGCCGCCGCGCGCGATGTACTGCTCGAGCGTTGCGACAGAAGACTTCTTCACCTCGTCCGTCGTCACGTACACGTCAACGTGTGCCATGTCGCCCCAATCCTTGCCCGGCCACACGTCGATGCGCCGGTCGGGGATGAGCGTGTCGAACAGATACTGCACGGACGCCTTGTCCGACGAGCGGTATCTCACGGACACCGTGCCGCGAACCCTGTCCATGCTCGGCGCCGCCGAGGGTTCGACGCCCGTAAGGAACTTCATGCCGGCGCGCACTATGTCAAAGGTGCATTCTTCCTTCTCTGGATGCGGACAGGAGACGAACAGCTTTCCCTTGCCGACGCGTCCGCCGAGGAACGCGCCCTTGCCCAGCATCTCTTCCACCGGCTCGGGCTGCTTCGTGTTTATCGTGCGCCCCGCGTACCTGCCGAAGACCTTTACGTCCGTGTCGTCGACCGGTTCCCCGGGGATGGCGGCGGGTCCGCCGAAGTAGATGACGGTGCACGTCTTGTTCGTCGTGCCGAGCGCCTCCATGCCCTCCTC
>JAZSLQ010000236.1:0-2817 GCA_045535455.1 Kiritimatiellia bacterium
GGGAGAAGAGTCTCGTTATAAACCGAGACGTCACATTCTGCACGGACGACGAGAGCGGCGTCGGGCGTACGATCACGATGGACGCGATTATGCAAGGAAACGGTTCGCCGACCATCACGGTGTCCGGCTCCGGTACGCTGCGTGTGAACAAGGCGGCCATCAACACGACCCAGCCGCCGGTGGTCGTGACGAACACGGCGACGCTGGCCGTCAAGCCCGGCGCGATTTTCACCACAAGCACGATTACCGTCAACTCCGGCGCGGCGCTTCAGGTCGCGGAGTCCGGCGAGGTCGAGCTCGGCGGCGATCTGTCGCTTGCCGACGGCGCGATACTGAAGTTCAATTTCACGGAGCGCAGAACTGCGCCTGTCCTCGACCTGACCGACAGGGCCGTGACGTTCGGCGACCAGACCAACATCGTCGTGGCGCTCTCCGGCGTTCCGCGACCCAGCGGACTGGCCCCGTTTGCGCTCACGTCGGGCGGGCAGTTTGCGGATGCGTCTATCACTCAGGTATCCTATCCGGATTGGGTGGAGCGCGTCTATGTCGACGATGGCGACGGTAACATCTATGCGAAGGCCAAGCCCGTCGCTCTGATGGTAATCGTACGGTGAAACGGGCGGCGATAGTCGCAGTGTTGGTCATGGCGGCGGCGCTTTCGGCGTCCGCCGCCGCGACTTTCGGCGTCCGCGTGGCAAACTACAACATCAGGTGCGAGCTGGCTAATGGCGAGTCGGACGCCGCGAACAACTGGAGCAGCCGCAAGTCCGACCTTGTCAATCTCGTCAAGTCAATCTCGCCCGATGTGATCGGCTTTCAGGAAGTGCGCAGCGGACAGCTGACGTATCTCAAGAACCAGCTGTCGGGCTATACGTTCGTCGCCGTGATGCGCGACAGCACATCGACTTCCGAGGCGACGCCTGTTGCGTTCCTCGCAGATAGGTTTCTGATGCTGCAAAACGGCACGTTCTGGCTGTCGGCGACGCCAAACGTTTCGGGCTCGACGAAGTGGGGCGGAGGAATCGAGGAGTCCGGACATCCGCGAATCTGCACGTGGACTCTTCTCAAGGACAGGACGAGCGGCGGGGTGTTCTGCTTCGCCTGCACTCACCTCGACCTCAATGCCGGGCCGAGGCTCGCGGGCATGAGGCGCATCCTGTCTTCCCTCACCGGCTTCGACGCGTCGGAGGTGCCGATCGTGGTCGTGGGCGACATGAACGCACTGGAGACTGAAGACTCAATGCGCACGGCGATGGCGGTGATGCAGGACGCTCTTCTCGTCTCGAAGACGGCACCAGCCGGTCCGTGGCGAACATTCAACGGCTTTCGGTGGAATGACTCCGAAGTGTCGTGCGCTGAGGCGCTTGCTGGTTACACGGCGGCAGAGCGGTCGGCGAACGCCTCTGCGCTCGGCAAGCGCATTGACTACATCTTTACGTCCCACGATGTTGTCGTGGAGTCGTTTACGACGCGCAACGACGCACGATCCGGCAAGACCTACTATCCGAGCGACCATTATCCCGTCGTTGCCGACCTTTCCATGCCACGCGCCAACAGTCTCTCTTTCGGGAAGGTGCGGTTGGAGATCGAAAAGAGCATACCGAAGGTCGGGCCTGGGCGATACGTCCTGACGCGGGGCGCGAAGCTGATAGATGACTCTAATCTGGAATTTGTTCTGCCCGACTGGGTAGAGCGCGCGGCTGTGGAGGACGGCGAAATCGTCATCTACACGAAACCCGAATCATTCTTCCTGAGGTTGAGATGACCATGCAAAAAGCACTGCTCTGTCTGCTGGCATCATTTCTCTGCGCGGCTTCCGCTTCGGCTCTGGAGGTCGTCTACGACGATCGCACGCCGCAGAATCTGCGCGAGTGGGCGGACCGGTGCTGCGTCCGCGAGCAGATGTGTGTTCTCGCCGAGAAGATCTGCAAGGCGCTGTACGGCGACGGCGAACGTTCCCGGCTGCACGAGAAGACGAAGATCGTTCTCTATCTTGCGCCGCAGAAGGGCGGCAATCCCGCGTTCGCGGCCGGCCGGCGCATCACGTGGAAGGTCGGGGAGAATCCCGGCGGTGACGCGTCGGGCGGGATGGGACTCCTCTGCCACGAGATGACGCATGTCCTCGACATGGGCTCCGACCGCGTGTTTACCGAAGGGATGGCCGACTGGACGCGCAACTACAAGGTGTGGTACTCGCGGTGCACCGACCCTGCCGCCATCCTCGACAAGCGCTACAAGGCACTGCGCGGCGGGCGAAAGTACGGCAAGTATATGTCCGGCGCTAACTTCATCGATTTCATGACTCAGGCCTACGGCGAGGGGACTATCTACAGGATATTGCAGGGCTACAGGAAAGACGGCAAAGACCACTGGAAGAAGACGTTCGGCAAGGATTTTGACGGGCTTCTCGCCGAATGGAAGACTATGGAGACGATCTACGACCCGGTCTTTCAGTGGACGTACAACGGAACGGCGGCGGGAGTCGTTCGCAAGGACAAGAAATTCTGCCGGCTTGGTAGAATCGCGGCGACGGACGCGGCGGACAAGTCCGGTGCGTGGCTCGACGGGCCCACGTCCGGCCGCGTGGAAAAACACGACGGCGGCGTGGCGATCGCTCTGCATGGATGGCTCCCGCGCGCTGGCGCACAGATCGCGATCGCCTCTCTCGGCGCGGCGAAGGAGGGCGACGGGAAGGCCGTGCTGCTGGCGACGGGGCAGAAGCGCGACACGCTGTACGCCCATGTCGTCGCGACGCTGCGCGGCAGTCCCTGCAAGTCGGAGGCCAAGCGGTCTTAGGAAGACAAAATTTGTATTCAA
>JAZSLQ010000113.1:0-18528 GCA_045535455.1 Kiritimatiellia bacterium
CTGTCGATGACGGGGGCGCGCGACCTCTCGCTCATCCGCACGCCGCCGCGCGAGCGCGTCGCGGTCGAGACGAAGGTCGTGCGCGACCTGCCCGATATCGTGCGCTCCGCGATAGAGGCGGAGATCGCCCGCGGCGGACAGGTGTTCTTCCTCCACAACCGCGTGTCCACGATCGGGAAGACGGAGAAGCACCTCGCGCAGATATGCCCGGGCGCGCGCATCGTAGTCGCCCACGGGCAGATGGACGCGAAGACGCTCGCGCGGAAGATGCGCGACTTCGAGCGCGGGAAGTTCGACATCCTGCTTTCGACGACGATTGTTGAATCCGGCATCGACATTCCGAGGGCGAACACGATAATTGTCGACCACGCCGAGATGTTCGGTCTCGCGGACCTCTACCAGCTGCGCGGCCGCGTCGGGCGCTCGTCGCGCGAGGGGCACGCGTACTTCCTCCTGCCCTCGGAAGGCCTCGTTGACTCGGACGCACGCGAACGCCTCGCCGCGCTCCAGCGGCACGGCGCGCTCGGCTCGGGGTTCAACCTCGCCGTCCGCGACCTCGAACTTCGCGGCGCGGGCAATCTACTCGGCTCGCAGCAGTCGGGCCACATCGCAGCAGTCGGCTTCGGGCTATACTGCCAGCTGCTGCAGCGCACGATCGCGATGATGAAGGGAGAGAAGGTGCAGGACATAGTCGAGGTCAAGCTGCATCTCGACTTCATCGACTACTCGCCCGCGAGCGAGGACGACGCAAGCGCGGCCGCGCTTCCTTACTCGTATGTCGAAGAGGATGTCCAGCGAATGAGCTTCATGAAGCGCTTCGCGGAAGCGACGGACGAGAAAGTCGTCGTCGCGCTTGCGTCGGAACTGCGCGACAGATTCGGCCCCCTGCCGCCGGCGGCGAAGCGGCTCGTCGCGCTTGCGAAACTCCGCGTTGCATGTGCCGCGGCAAAGATCAGCAACATCGACGTGAAAGACCGCCGCGCGGTATTCTACAAAGTCGGCTCGCGCGATGTCGCGTTTGTGCGCGACCTCAAGGGAAAGACTCCCGACCGCAAGATTGCCGAACTCGCCGCCTTCGTCGCAGAAAGGCAGTAACGCCCGCTCTCTTCACGCCGAAAATATCGCGGCCTAAATGCCGCGGGCGCGCTTGATCTCTTCCCATGCGTTGTTGATGCGCGCCATCTGTTCGGTCGCGCGAGTAATCATCTCTTCGGGGAGGCCCTGGGCACGCAGTAGATCGGGATGGTGCTTCTTCGCCTGTGCACGATAGGCGCGGCGCAACTCGTCGTTCGTCGCGCTCGAGTCGCAGCCGAGGATATCGTATGGCGACGGCTCGTACGAATAACTACGACGCGAAGACTGGCGCGAGCTCAGGCGACGGCGGCACTGCTCGGCGAAGAGAGATGGCCGTATGCGGAGCTGCGTAACGATCATCTCAAGGACGCGACGCTCACTGGCGGACACTTCGCCGTCGGCACAGGCAACATCCCAAAGAATGTCGTACATCAACTCGCGAATGACAACGCCACGCGCGACGGCGGCAAACGATTCGGCGTAGTCGAAGATCGTGTGGTAGTCTTTCTTCGCCGCGCGGAACGCCCGTATGCAAATCGCGCGATTGCCAGGGGTGAGTTCTAGACGCACAAACGCCTGCTCTGCGGCCCTGATCTCCGACTCGTCTATATGGCCGTCTGCCTTTGCGAGCTTCGCCAGCATCGCACCGACGGCAGTGAGAAAGACGATCTCGCGCTCACGCGAAGAACCGGCGCGAGACGAGGCGCGGCCCCTCGCATTGCCATACGGCCTTTGCACTCGCGCACTCCCGCCGACAAGTTTTGCAGCGCCTTCGCCGAAAAAGTTGCCGATCTTGTTCCCGATTACCGCGCCGAGAATGGCGGAGAGCGCACCGAACCGGGAGCCCACCAAAAAGCCGATTGTTCCTCCTACCCAGCCCATCAGCCGTTCTCCGGAATCAGGCGGCGAATGTCGACCGGCAGCAAGTTGGCGGCGTCAAGGTTGGAGAGCGGGCACCATTCGAACCCGATCCAGTCTTCTTGCGCCGCGACATCGCTGTTCTCGATTGAGAGCTCGTAGACGAGGTTTATCTCGCAGTGCTTTTCGCCGTGCTGGAGGAAAGAATTTTCTACGACGCCGAGCAACTTCCCCGCCGTCGATTCAAGCCCCGTCTCTTCCTTCATTTCGCGGACAAGCGCCTCTGCGCCTGTCTCGCCGAATTCGATATGTCCGCCGGGAAGGTAGGTCGAGCCAAGCCCTTTTCCCCTGCACAAGAGAACCTTGCCGTCCTTCACGCATACACCACGGGCGATCGTCTCGATCTCGCCGCGCGTACCGGCGAAGAGACGCTCCCAAATGGCGCAGACCGTGTCGCGTTTCGCAGGAGGAACTGCCGCCGCGACGCGTGCGAGAATCTCGCGCTCACGCTCCTTGTCGGTGCGCGGCACGCCCTCGCGGTTTTTCAACTCACGGATGCGGTCGGTGATGGCAAAGCGCCGCATAAGCGCGTCGAGAATCGCATCGTCCGCCGCGTCGACTTCATTCCTCAACTCGTCCAGCTCGCTCATTTTCCATGTGCTCCGTTTCAACCGACTTCTTCTGCAGCCTCTCAAGCGCCTTTTGCAGTTCCGCACGCTGGACCGCCCTTTGCTGCCTCTGCTCCTCTCTTGCGCGGATCATCGCCTTGGCACCGAAGAGGCCGGAGACTGAACAGGAAAAGACTCCCAGCAAAAGCAGCGCCACGACTACCGAACGCGTTGGGCCGCGGCGGAGGCTCTCGGGCAAATCAGACGGCTCGACGGTGCGAACCCAGAAAGTCGTCAGTGCGACTGGCATGAAAAGACTGCCGAAACTTGCAATGAGGCCGCCGAAAAACAGCACGCCCGTGCGCGCCAGCACGGTGCCGGACGGCGCAGGCAGACCCACCATCTCCCCTCTCGAATACCATGCCGCTAACGAGCTTGGAATCGCAGATATTCCCGCCATGACAAGCCAGGCGGCGACAATCATGAGGAGACTGCATGCGAACCGGCCGCGCACAAAGCGCGCCGATTCGCCCATTGCCGTCGACCCCATGACTGGATGGATTGCGCTTAAAACAACGGCGAAGCTCCAGCGCACGAGAATCCAGACTATGGCAACAGCCAACGGGGCCAGTGCTATGCACGCGAGGATGGCGGAAAGCACCGACGCCGATCCGCCGACCTGAGTAAGCTGTGCGTTGGATGCAAAACCAATTACAATGACAAGCGCAATGATCGCGACGACGATAATGGCGACCTCGGCGAGCATACGCAGGAATCCCGTCGCCATCATGCGTCCCCAGGCCGCGGCGATTCCGCCGCCTGACGGACGGCGCTGTCCGGTGCACCTCAGAAAAACGCTGTCTACGGCAATCGCGACTGCGACGAGCCCAAGCGTCAGGCTGAGCGCCGTGACGACAAAGTTCTCGAACCTAATGTTGGCAAGATTCTCCGCGCCGCTCGACGCGACTGAATAACGGTAGAGCGCCATCACAAGCTGGAGTGGCACGAAGACCGCGAGGAGCGCCGGCCATTTTTCCTTGATGACCTGCCAGTAGACGTGGAGCGCCTCGACCAGCGTTTCCCAGACATTTGCGGAATAGCGTTTCATTATGTTTCTCGGTTTCTTACTTCTTGCCTTGCGCCGGGACCGCGAGGGACGCGCCCTTCAAGTCCGTCCAAAGCGTGCCCTCGCCAGAGTGGATCACGCGGATGTTGACGGCGGGATTGAGCGCGTCGGCAAACACGAGGTCCGCCCAGAGCGAAGGGTCCTTGAACGCAGAGGCGCGGCGCTTGATGCCGAGCGCCTCCTCGTTCTCGACGAGGAACTTCGCCTTGACCTCGGCGGAGCCACGCGTCTCGGTGATCTTCGCCTGAATCTTCGCGCACTCTAGGTCGATCTCCGCCGCCTTGAGCTTCGTCTCGGCGTTTATCTCGGCGACGTCCTTCTTCATCTCGGCGGCGACGGTCGCGACGAGCTTCGCCGTCTCCTGCTCGACCTCGCGCTTGAGCTGGTCGACCTTGGCGATTTCGGTATTGAGCTCGGCGCGGCGCTTTTCCGTGTCCTGCTGGGTCTTGTTCGTGAGATCCTGCTCCTTCGCGACGGCGGCGGACTGGATCGGCGCAAGAATCTCCTCCGGGACCTCGACGTGGCGGACGATCGCGTTCCTGACGAGAATGTGCTTCTCGCCGAGGACGCGCACGAGCTCGGCCGTCATCTCCTCCTGGAACTTCTGACGGCCTTCGCCGTCGATGAACTCGCGGGCCTTGTAGTCCGAACCCTTCATGCGCGAGATCGAGAGGATCTGCGGCATGATGATCTTCGAGACTACGGCTGGGAGGTCGCCGTAGAGCATGAATATCTTCGAGATCTTCTCGGGCATCAGCTCGAACTCGACCGTCATGTCGAGCATGATTGCGAAACCGTCGGACGACGGGAACTGCACGAACTGGTTCATGCCGAACGCGACCGAGTCGTTCGCCGGAAGCTGCGACTGACTGGCGTTGGTGCGAGCCGGGGCGGCGGCCTCTTCGCGCGCGGCGGAAACGGTCTGCAAATACCGGTTGCCGCTCGCGGCCACCTTGCGGGCGACGGGAGCGCGGGAGAGCGAGCCGAGCGTGCTCTGCGCGTAGTTCGAGAAGTTGCGTGCGCTGTCTTCGTCGACGATGCCGAGGTCGGCGTTCTGCGTCACGTACTCAGCGCGCTTCTGCACCTGCTTCTGGAGCGTCATGCGCTGGAGCTCGTCGAGGCCGTTCGCGCTCTGGCTCTGCGCCTTCGTGAGGACGACCGTTCCCGACTTGCCGACGATCGAGACCTGGTTCATGCCGATCTCGACGACGTCGACCTGGTAGGCGCGCGGGTTCACGTAGTAGAGCCCGGGCTGCAGGACCTTCTCCATCACGCCCTTCTCGCCAGGGCCGGCGAACGAGCCAGCTGCGGCGGGCTCTCCAGTCTGGCTCGTCACGACGCCGACATAGCCGATCGGGATGTTTATCGCGCTCATCACCTTGACATCGTATCCCTCTGGGTTGAGGCGATACCTGCCGGGACCCAGGACATCCTTCCACACGCCCTTCGAGTCGCGGTCTGGCGCGAGGATCTCGCCAGGGGCGAGTTCGCGGCCGTTCTTCGAGGTAACGACGCCGACGGAACCAGCCGGGATCGTAATCGCGGCGACGATGCGCCAGTCATGCGTGACAGGGTTTAGGAAATGACGTCCTTCCCCGAGGGGGATTCTCTGGACGCCCTTCTGCCCCGGCTCGGCGAGAATCGCGCCGGGCGGCAGCTCGTCGCCGGTCTTCGAAGTGACGATGGCCATCTCGCCCGGGCCAACATAGACCCTGCAAAAGATCCAGACGAACGCGAATACGGCAAGCACGAACAAGGCGGCCGCTGCAACAAGCACAGATGCGAACTTTCCGAAGTTATTCATTTCGCACCTCCTTTCTCGTTGGCGAAAGTGCTTTTGGCGGGAATCCCCATCATCTCGCGCGGATCGTCGGCTGTCACGACATCCGTCACGCGCGGCGCAGTCTTCTCGTAGAGCCGCGCCCTAAGGTAGTCGCGCTCGTCTGCATAGACCGCGACTTCGCGCTTCATGACCTCGGCCTCTGCGGTCGTGCGCGCTTCGACGACCTTGCGATCGGCCTCTGCCTTGGCAAGCTTCGCTGCGGCCTCGGCTTCCGCTGCCTTTAGCTCCGTCGCGGCGACCGTGAGCCGCGTCTCGGCGGCAATCGTGACTTCGGCCCTCGACTGCTCGGCGGCGATCTTCTTCTGGATGCGCTCGGTCTCAGCCGCGACGACCTTGGAGTTGCGCTCGGCGAGCGACTTCTGCTTGCCGAGCTCTGCGAGCGACTTCGCCTGGACGATCTGCTGGTCGATCTTCTTCGCCTCCTGGACGGCGAGTTCGCGCGCGCGGATGATCGAGGCCACTTCCTGCGGCGCGAAGATGTCGCGGATGAGGACGGAGTTGAGCGAGATGCCCCACGGTGCGCAGACGCCCTTCAAGTACGCCTCGAGCGAATTCTGGAACGCCTGGCGGGACTCGCCGACGATGAACTCGGTCGCGACCTTCTTCGAGCCCTCGATGCGCGAGAAGCCGCGCGCGGAGGGAAGGATGATCTTCTGGAGGATGTCGTCCATGTCACCGACTTCGTGCGAGAGGAGCGCGACCTTGTCGAGCTGCAGGTTGAACTCGAGCGTTCCCTCGGCCTGCACCGTGAAGCCGTCCTGCGTGAGGAACGTTATCGCGTCCGCTCCGGAGAGCTCGAAGCGCTGGCTCTGCACGTTCACGATCGAGACGGAGTAGAGGAACGGGTTAAGACGGTGCGTTCCTTCCTTGAGGATCCCGTCCGTCACGCCCTTCGCGCCCTCTCCTACGAGAAAACCCGTGCCCGTCGCGGCGTCGGCGCCTTCGGAAAGGATGTCGGAACCCGTGAGGCGCGTCACGACGCCGACATGACCGGGCTTGATCGTGATATCGTCGTAGAGCTTGATGTCGTAGGCAAAGGGATTTATGCGGTGGCGGCCAGTGCCGAGAACGTCGCGGACGATGCCCTTGAAGGAATCGTCGCGGGCGATGATCTCGCCGGCGGGAAGGTCCTTGCCGAACTTCCTGACGAGGACGCCGAACTTCCCTGCGGGAATGTCCATCGCGCGGAAGTACTTCCACTCCCATGTCCACGGATTGCGGAAGTAGCGGCCTTCCGGCAGCACATCCGCCTGTATTCCCTTGTACTCTGGCCCTGGCGAGAGGATCGCCTCTGGCGGGAGGTCCTTCCCGGTCTTCTTCATCAGGACCGCGATCTGCCCGTTCTCGGGCTCGATGCGCCAGCCCCACCATATCCACGCCGCGAAGACAACCAGCGCGGCCGGAATTACAAACGCGAGACTCTTCATTTTACCTCCTTACTTGTATCGACGTTTCTTGCAAACTTCGGATTCGACCCCGCGATCACGAGAGCGACCTCGCCCTTGACCTTGGCGTCCTTAAACTCGTTGACGAGATCGGAAAGATATCCGCGCGAAACGCGTTCGTGCATCTTCGTGAGCTCGATGCATACTGCCGCCTCGCGGTCGCCAAGCGCGTCAAGCGCTGCCTCGAGCGTCGCGCCCACGCGGAACGGCGATTCGTAGCAGATTAGCGTATGTTCCTTGTCGGCGTCTTCGGAAAACCAGTTGCGGAGCGCGCCGGGCCCTCGCGGTGGAAAGCCGCGGAATGTAAACGACGAAGTCGAAAGCCCCGACATCAAAAGCGCGACCTCGACCGCGCTCGCGCCTGGAACGACATCGTAGGGGATGCTCGCCTTGGCGCAGGCGCGGATGAGCCGGTAGCCAGGATCGGAAATCCCGGGATAGCCACCGTCGGAACAAAGCGCGACATCCTTGCCCTCGGCAAGCAGCGACAGCACCTTCTCGGTGACGCGTTCCTCGTTGCCCTGGCGGTACGAAAACATTTCCGCAGGGCGCGGTATCTCGAAGTGCGTCAGAAGCTGCCACGTCCGCCGCGTGTCTTCGCAGGCAATCGCGGCCGCCCCCCTAAGCGCGTCGAGCGCGCGCGGCGAGAGGTCGGCGAGATTTCCGATTGGAGTGGCGACGACGTGGAGCATCTTCTACTTCGCCTCGGCGTTGTGGACTTCGATCTGCGGGAACGGAATCTTGATGTTCGCCTTTTCAAGTGCAGACTTGACCTCGGTGAGCGTCGCCGCCGCAACGGGCCAGTAGTCGGCGCTATTGACCCACGGACGGACATTAATCTGCACGGCGCTGTCGTTGAGCGACGCAACGGCAACAGTCGGTGCTGGTTCGGCCAAGACACCGGGAAGTGTGGCGACGGCATTGCGTATCACTTCCACGGCGCGAGACGCGTCCTCGCCGTAGTCGATGCCGACCTGGAGATCGACGCGGCGGAGGCCAAGCGTATTGTAGTTGACGATGGGTCCGCCCCAAGCGCTCTTGTTGGGGATCATGATGCGCTTGCCGTCGGGAGTCTTGAGGACGGTCGCCATCATGTTGACCTCGAGAATCGTCCCGGAAAGCCCCGCCACATCGACGAAGTCACCAACCTTGAACGGCTCGTTGAGCGCGATCATCATGCCCGAGGCAAGGTTACCAAGCGACTCTTGGAACGCAAAGCCGAGAATGAAACCAGTGACGCCGAGACCGGCGATAAGAGGCGTGACATTTACGCCGAGGCGGCCGAGCACCATCACGCCCAACACCGCCCAGCAAACCTTCGTGATAACAGAGCAGACAAAGTCCGCAAGAAGCCGCCCTTTGGCTCTGCCACGCATAAGCGCCTTGTGAACGGCAATGGAAATCAGCTTTATGACGAGCCAGCCGACGAGCAGTATCAGAAGCGCAATCACAAGGTTCATCGCGAAGTCGAGCCCTTTTTCCGTGAGCCAGGTCGCAACCTGCGAGGCCGTCTCCTTGCCCTCGTTGAACTGAGCGCAGATGGCGCCTGTCACCTTTTCCACCACAGTAGTTTCGTTAGTCATTTTATGTTCCTTTCTTTAAAAACTGTCAGCGGTTCACAACATCCTGCACCGCACGGCACAGCTTTTCGTAGTCTGTGCCGTCGAGGAGCTTCTTCACGTCAAACCTCGCGGCGAGGGCGTCAAGTTCGACATCGCGCCCGCCCTGCTCGCGCAAGATACGAAATTTCTCGGCGGCGACAATGCCATTCTTAAGCTCCAAGAACCGCCAGCTCGGCGAGCCGTCGGGATAGACGAGCGCGACATCGCCCGCGGTCCAGCGGCTGTATGTCATGTCGTTGTTGGAGTCCTCGCCCCAGCTGTTGTAAGCCCAGCGAAGGATTCCGTCGAGCCCGCAGGCGGCCGGATAAAAACCACAGACGAACGCCTCTCCGAGACCCGAGCGCATGAAAGTGTTTGGCTTCGCGGGGCCACAGCAGATGTAGTAGGTCGTAGTCTTCCCTTCCCTGCGGCGCGTGGCGACTTCGTCGAGGAACGGCTTGTCAACATGACCCATCGACTGGGAGTAGTTGTCGATCTCGATGCCCTTGAACTCACTGGGCTTGCGATTGCCTGCCATCGCGATCTTGAGCCCTGGCGCGACGCGGCGCACGAACTTCGCGATGTAGGCGAGATCCTCCGGCGAACGCTCATCCATCGCGATGTACGTGTTCTTAAGCCAGCCCTTCGACTCGAGGTGCTTCGAGAAGTCCTCGAGGAACGCACCCCAATATTCGACGAAGAAAGGTCGCCCAGGCCTCGCCTCGACGCGGACATTCTTGCCGTCGGTGTCAATGTAGTCGACCTTGTAGCCCCACGGGCACATCGTGTAGCAGGCGATATCGGGGCCGAGCCCGCACTTGCGGCCGAACTCGACATACTGGTCGAAGACGGAGTAGTCGAACGTCCACTTGCCATCGGCGAGCTTACGGCGACCAATCATCGAGCCGTACGCGTCGTAGCACTGGTGGTTCCAGGGCTGGTCGACGAGCGTGACCGTGAGCGACTTCTGGCCGGCTTCCGCAAGCATCTTCCAGAGCGGCTCCATCGCAGCGTAGTGCTCGGGCGAGAACGGCTTCACGCCGTTGACGCGCGCTACGGCCCACGGATGCTGCCAGAGGTCGAGGAAGTATTTCCACTCGCGCGGCGACGGCAGGACGCGGTCGAGGACCTTCACCTTGAGCTGCCCGAAATCGTACTCGCCCGCCTTTGCGTCCGGCGCGGCGGTAATGGTCGCAAAATGGAGCCCCGCAGCCTTCGAGTCGTAGACGGCGCGGTCTGCCTTGAACTTGTATTCAAGCGACTTTATGCTGGTATTGTAGCGGACGGGCAGGAGAGTGCCGCGGCGAATTGTAACGCCAGGCGCCTCGCCGCCGATTTCCGGATATTCGTCCGACACGAAGACGGACCTACTCTCGCCGCGCCAGACCGTCACGCTCATGTTATCTCCCATTGCCGCAACACCCGCACAGCACATTGCGAAAGCCAACGCCGCCCGACTCAGTCTGTTCATCAGGGTCTCCTTTTCCCATCCGTTGTATTTTGGATTTTGTTTATAATGGTATTATAGCATAAACAGGCGCCGCGCGCCTAAATCAAGGCGCCATAAGCTGCGCAGTCTCGACAAGCCGGATGAACTCGGCGCGATAGCCCTCGAGGTCTTCGCCCTTCGCATGGCGCGCACGGTCAAGAATCCTGTCAAAGGACGCATCTCCCTTGAACTTCGAGTCGGAGAGGAGCAGCGCTAACTCTGCAACCGCGGACGCGAAGCGGTAGTCTTCCGACGGCGTCTTCGAGGTAATCTGGGCTTCGGCGATCGGAATCTCCTTGAGCATGCTCGTGTCGCCGTCCGGCTTCTTCCAGCGAAGCTTCACGGTGCAGACCTCGCCACGCCCGGACTCCGTGCGCTTCTGGTACTTGAGAGGATCGACGTCCGCGACCTTCTCGTCAGAACCCGCGGGAACGATCTCGTAGAATGCCGTCATCGTGTGGCCGGAGCCTATTTCGCCCGCGTCCTTCTTGTCGTCGTTGAAGTCCTTCGCAGCAAGGCGGCGGCTCTCGTAGCCGAGCAGACGATAGCCCTTCACCTCCGCAGGGTTGAACTCGAGCTGGAGCTTCACGTCCTTCGCAACGGTGAAGAGCGTTCCGCCGAACTCGTTCATCATCACTTTCTTCGCCTCTAAGACCGAATCGAGATACGCGTAGTTTCCGTTGCCGGCGTTCGCGAGCTTCTTCATGGTCGCGTCCTGGTAGTTGCCGCGTCCGACGCCAAGCACCGTGAGGAAAATTCCGCTCTCGCGCTTCGTGGCGATGAACTCCTCGAGCAACTTCGGGTCGGATATCCCCACATTGAAGTCGCCGTCAGTGATCAGGATGACGCGGTTGTTCGCATTCTTGTCGAAGTTCTTCTTCGCTTCCTCGTAGGCGAGCTGTATGCCGCCAGCGCCGTAGGTGCAGCCGCCGCACCTGAGTCCATCGACAACGGCACGGATCCTGTCCTTCTCGCTTCCAGGCGTCGAGGCAAGGCGCACCGTGGTGCCGTCCGCGTATGTGACAATCGCAACGCGGTCTTCGGGGCGAAGCTTGCCGACAAGCATCTTAAGCCCAGACTTCATCATATCAAAGCCGCCGTTCCCGCCCATAGAACCGGAGACATCGATGAGGAATGTCAGGTTGCACGGCGGCAGCTTCTCGACAGGAACTTCACGCGCCTGCACGCCGACCCTGAGAAGCTTGTGCGTCGGCGCCCACGGGCAGACGCTCATCTCACACGCGACGGCAATCGGATCGTCGCCCTTCGGCTGCGGATAGCGGTACTTGAAGTAGTTGACGAACTCCTCGAGCCGCACGGAATCCTTCGGCGGCAGACGCTTCATCTCCGCAAGGTAGCGGCGCATCGTCGTGTAGCTCGAAGTATCAACATCAAGTCCGAATGTCGACAGCGGCTCGCTCGTGGGATCGCGATATTCGTTCTCCTTAATTTCCGCATAGCGCTCGGTGCCGACGGGCTGCTGTTCCGCCAGTCTCTCAGGAGAAAAGCGCCGCAAGCACTCGGACGAAGCAATCTCACGCCTCATCGACCCAATGGAGCCAGGCGAACGCGAGGCGGTCATGGCCTTCATCTTCACGGGCGAGTTTACGGCCAAGAGCGAGTCCGACGACGCAGGCACAACGGCACCTGCTGGGCGCCATGCCTTGTCAACATCTGCAATCATCGCCTCGCGAGCAACCTCGCGCTCCTGCCGCATCACAACTTCACGCTTACGCTCAACCGAAGATCTAAGGCGACGCGCCTCCTCATTGGCAGGATCTGCAACAAGGACATTCTCGCATTCTTTGAGCGCGCCATCGAGTTCGCGCTTGGCAAGAAGCTGGCGAGCGCGTTTGAGACCCATTCTCGTTTCTTCGTTGACGACGGAAGGTGGCGTAGCAGGCGATTGCTCTTGCTGGTCTTGCGTGAGCGTGACGACACTAAATCCAAGTAAGACAACAAAGCATGCGGCAAGTCCGCAGACCCTGCGCCACGAGACATGCACGATGCGAGGAATCTCCTTGTCGACAAGCGGAATGAAGTCTCCGCCAGAGACAAGAAACTCGCGCTCGTATTCTGCGACAATTCCGTCCGCGGCAAGTTCGGTCCGCGCGGCACATCTGCCGCGGATTTCTGCGAGCACGTCGGCGTCAACCGCCTCGACGAGCCAGCTGCGCTCGACAAAACTCCGCGCTGCTGTGCAGGCGTTCCAGAGCTGATAGACGCGCTCCCCTTCAAGCAATTCGCGTGACGACGCGGAAACTGTGAACGGAGAGACGGGAACGATGAAGAACCCGGCATTCCCGCGATCCTCCGCGACGAGCGCGACGAACGGACGCGCCATGTCGGCGAAGATCCTTATCTCGCCGACCTTCACCGGCGAATCGAATTCCGCGTCGCCGCGCGGCGCCTCGCCCACGAATGACGGACGCTTCCCGCCCTCCTTGTAGAGATTCCATTCCTGCTCGAATGTCTTGTTCATAGTGCACCTCCTGTCCGCTCGCGCAGCGACTTGGGTGCCGACGATTCACAGGCCGCGAGAAGCAGGCGACCGAAGAGTGGGCTATCCGCGCTCTCCATCGTCTTCGCCTCTTTCCTGAACTCGTCCATCGTCTTCTCCCTCATCGCGTACGCACGCGACTTTCCTACGCCTAGGCCCTCGAGGAGCGCCGCATCCGTCAGCGGCATGTCCTGGGCCGTCGCATACAAAAGGGCCGCGACATGCGACTTTTCCACTTTTATCTTGAGGGAGATTCTTTCGAGGAGCGCGTCGATCTCGCGGCGCATCGGTTCGAGGTCGAGAAGCGCGGCGGGGTCGCTCTCGGCGGATGGTTCGAGCGCGGCTATTTCGGCGGGGCCTGCGCTTTCCCATTCGATGCGGCGGCGTCCGTCCGGGCCTTTCACCTTGCGCGGACGCCACCCCTTGATGGACGCGATCCAGTCGAGGACGATGTCGTGGACGCGTCCCGCGCCGGAGCCGAAGAGAGTGCCGCAGACAAAGTCGGCGAGACGCATTCCCTCGACTTTGATGCGGTAGGCGAAGTAGGACTTGAGCGGCTTCTTCTTGTCGCGCGAGCCCTTCAGCTTGAAGTAGGCGTCGAAAACGGCGACAGGGTCGTCTGCCCCCGCCTCTTCGCGCGAAATGCCGCGCTTCGAGAGGGTGGAGAACATCGCGGACTCAATCTGGCGGCGCAGCGCGGCGGAATGCTCGGCGGGGCATCCGCTCACCGAGCAGATGTCGAACCAGTCCTGCCACGCCTCGTCTCCGGCGTAGCGGTCGGGCGTCAAAGTGTTATCGTTCATCGGTACCTCCAACCCCTAAAGGGACGCCACCATGAACTTTTCCACACGCGGCGGATCGTTTCCATGCCCTTCTCGGCGATGTATTGCCGGTCGTCGGCAGAGAGATGAAAGCGCGAGCGGAACTTCGACTTTGCGAGCCGCTTAAATGCATTCTCCCTTCCCGCCTGAGTCGTCATAAGGGCATCAATCCGCCAATCAGACGACGACTTTTCCCGACTGCTCGAGCGCTTGTGCCAACTGGTCGGGGCAGGAAGTTCCGTTGCGGCACTGGATGCCCTTCAAGAGCGAGATCACTTCCTCGACCTTGCGGCCGACGACGAGCTTTGCGACGCCCTGCGTGTTGCCAGGGCACCCGCCCACAAACTCGCACTTCGTCACAACGCCGTTCTCAACCTCATAGTTTATCGCCCTCGAACACGTTCCAGTAGTCTTGAATGTAGTCATTTGTTTCTCCTTTTTCTTACCACTGACGGGACATCCGAGACGGACGGGACATCCAGGACAACCAGGACCTCCGGGACTTGGTTGCCATGGTTGGCCCCCTCCCCTGTCATTTCCAGCCCTTCCGTTTCTTGATGCTCCAGACCGCCTGATCGACCTTGCGCTTGATCTCGGCGGCTCTGGCCTCAAGCTCCATCACATCTGCGGCGGCGTCGAGCCGAGAATACACGCCCTTGTCCCATTCTTCGCCACGAGCGGCGGTGCGAGCGGCGTGCATCCGCTCGCGAACCCCGCCATGCCTCTTGAAGTCTTCCTCCTGCGCAGCAATCATCTTGTCGAGCATATAGCGCGTCTGATGGCAGATGGTGAGCATTAGATTCGCCACCGTTTCCGCCGGACGCGTCTCGAAGAACCTCTGCCAATCAGGCCAGTCAGAATGCGCCTTGGAATAGTCGCGCGCGGCAATGCGCCGCTCGTCGTCGGACGGCCACTCCGCAGATCCATGCGACTTGAGCCAGTCGAGATAGTCCTCGATTAGCTCATCAAGCGTGGCGCGGGCGACATTGGTGAGCTTGATTTCCGTTTCCTTGCTCGTGCCGCTCGCCGCGCTGCCTTCGGCGATGTTCTGCTTGCAACTACGAGCGGCCTGCGTCATCTGGTCAACGGTGCGATCGCCATGGGCGGAAAGGAATCGACGGCAGAACACGACCGTGCCCTGGTAAATCACATCGCTCTTGCGATAGACAATGAGCTTCTTGTACCCGCCATGCGGCAAAACAATCTTTGGAATATCAGCCATTGCTCCGCATCCCTCCTCGCAGCAGTTCCCTTTGCCAAACAAGTCCCGACCGTCCCAGCCATCCCGCTTGCCGCGCCGACTTGTCCGCCAAAGCACGCAGTGCGGCGGCGGAAGCTTTAGCGCAGGCGGGTCCCGTCCGTCCTACTTGTCCTGTCCGTCTCGGCTGTCCCGTCCGTCCTGTTTGTTCTTCCAAGCTCATAGACATATTATACCATTCCTTTCACTTCCCGAACCGACAGACCGATGCCCAATGAAAGCCCGCGCCCGCGCCGTAGGGTTTGCCGCCATCATTCCATCCCTTCGCGAAGGTATGTGTGAACATTCTCCTTGTTCGTACAGATGATCCTACCGTCCACGAAATCAATACCGTAGTATTCCAGCGATTCTTCGGCGTACCGAAAGAGTGCGTCAGCTCGCCATGCATACCACTCCTCGGCTATTCCAAGGTTATTGACCGCGTCTTTAAACCTCCTGAATGGATGCTTCTCCGACAACACATCACAGAGCCGTTGCGACTGCCCGCCTGGGCGAGACAATGCGAACCGCTCCATGATGGAATAGCTTTCGTGCGAGTCCAACGGCTCAATGGAAACCACTTCGTGTCCATGCAGCCAGTCGTTCACATCTGGGTCGCTATAGGCCGAATCCATCACGGTGGCAACTATCTGGTCGGTCAAGTCAACCACAGGATAACTCTGATCGAAGCAGCTATCAAATTCGTCTGCCAGTTCCTTTATCAACTGCTCCTTTGATGTTATCTTTTCACCTAACATATGCACATTTCTCCTTTGTCCCTGTACGCTCAGCCATGGGATCCACCTCACGCCTTTTCAATCACCTCCCAATGCCCGCCCTTGTCGGGACCGACGCGGCGAAGGCGCTGCGCGTCCTTGAGCCGTTCGATATGCTTCTGAATCGCGCTACGGGAGATGCCTGCCGCAGAGACCATCTCCGCAAAGGTTATCTTCGGATTGCCGCGGATCAGCTCCAACAGTCGGTCGACGGTTTTCTTACCACCTTTTCTTACCACCTTTTTCTTACCACCTTGCGACTCGCCCCTCGCCTTCAACGTACGAAGGATCATGTCGAGCATGAAATCGACGAAAGCCCGCGCATCGCCCGACTCCTGGGAGGAATGAAGCGTATGGTAGTATCGGCGTTGGTGGCACAATACCATGTTCTCTATCGGCAAGGCATAGAAGAGCGGATTCCACCGGCCGAGTATCACAGTCTGCCAAAGTCGCCCCATCCTCCCGTTGCCGTCGGGAAACGGATGGATCGTCTCGAAGACAAAATGGAATATGCAGCTCTTCACCAGCGGAGCGTCCTTTGAACGCTTCAGCCAGCCGAAGAGGTCCTTCATCAAAAACGGAACCTGGTCCCACGGCGGCGCATGAAGCATCGCCACGCCACGGGCGTTGAAGACCCCGACATTGCATTTGCGCCACTTGCCAGGACTTTCGACCAAGCCCTTCGTCATCAGCGCATGCGCCCGCAAAAGCGCCCGAGGCGACAACGGATCAAACGCTTCGACTTTTGAATACGCGGCATGCGCCCCCTTCACTTCATCAATTTCACGCTTCGAGCCGACGACCCGCTTGCCAGCGATGATGTCCGTCACCTGGTCTTCTGTCAGCGTATTGCCCTCGATTGCCGTCGTGCCGCGAATCGTCCTGATATGGTTGAGCTTCCTGAGCCGCACGCCCGCCGGCCCTTCCATGACGATGCGATAGCGCTCTAGCGCGGCGGCAATGTCCATCGCCATCCGTAGCGTCTTTTCGCTCGGCGTAAAACGCACCAACGCGCTAACATCAACCATATTTCACCTCCACCGCTATTCCGCATCCAAAGTCCATAGGCATATTATACCATTCCCTACTGAACGGAGCCGTGGCCGCGGGGCATGTTCTCGCCGAGAAGCGCGAGCTTCGGGTCGCTCGCCTCGTAGCCCTGAATCCAGCCGTTCTCAAAGCCGAAATCGGAAGCCGCCTCGACGACGGACTCGTATTCTTCCTTCGTGACAGGACGGTCGAAAGGCGGCGTCTCAAGACCTTTGTAAGCAGGCGTGTACTGCGCCATAACGGAAACGGCGACTTCGTTCGAAACTTCGGTCGCAAGCCAGGCGAGATTCTCAATCGCCTCGTCTGCATGCCCCGGCAGCACAAGGATGCGCACGATGAGATGTTTTTTACTCCATGCCCATTTGGCCGCGGCACGCGACGCCTCGACGTAGTTAGGCGCCGCGCTCGCCGCGATTGCCGTCTCGTTGCGCGAGTATCGAAGGTCGAAAAGCGCCCAGTCGCAGAGGTCGCTGTATTCCTCAAGCGTCTCGACGCGCTCGTAGCCCGACGAGTTCCAGACGAACGGAAGTCGTATCCCCTCGGCAAGCAAAGGCGCGACGGCCTCGCGGATAAAGGGCAAGTAAGGCGTAGGCGAGACGAGATTCCAGTTCGCGCATTTGTCCTTTACCGCAAGCTCGCGGAAAATCGCGGCAAGCTCGGGAATTGTCTTGTCCTCTCCGCCGCCCTTCCAGCTCCACGGAGAGTTCTGGCAGTAGAGGCACTTCATCGTGCAGCGCGAGAAGAAGACGCAGCCGGAACCACCGCCCTCCACAAGCGGCGGCTCCTCGCCGAAATGCGGTCCCCAGCGAAAGACGCGCGGCACATCCGCCGCGCCGCACCAGCCGCGAACGCCGCCCGGCGCGAACCTTCCGACGGCGCACCGCCTCGGGCAAAGCTCGCAAACGCCAAGGGGCATACGGCTCGTCAGAGCGGCTCCACAGTCATCGTGAGGTTGTCCTGCCCGACGACCTTCACATCGACGCCAGCGGCGATTGGCGCGGAGGCGATTGCCGTCCACTCCGCATCGCCGATCATCACGCGGCCAGTCTTCGGCGGCGCGATTTCCGCAGTCACC
Organism: Kiritimatiellia bacterium; assembly: GCA_045535455.1. Classification (GTDB taxonomy): domain Bacteria; phylum Verrucomicrobiota; class Kiritimatiellia; order RFP12; family UBA1067; genus UBA1067. The sequence goes on from JAZSLQ010000113.1 coordinate 17,504, forward strand.
TGGCCAGTGCGTCCAACGGCCGACTTGTCGAGGTCAATGGAAGAACGCTCGACCGAGCCGGAGAATATCTTCGTGAGGACGCGGCGAAGGACGGCGAGATAAAGGATCGTGAAAGCGGAGAACGCGGCGAGCTGCCACGTCAGCGTGAACGCGTCGCCAAGCGCGAACCTGATAAGCCCGACCGTCGCGGCGGAAAGGCCGAAGAAGAAGATGACGAATCCCGGGAGCAGAAGCTCCGCAAGCATCAGGAACGCGCCGACATAGAGCCAAAGCCATGCACAACTAGTCATTTTATGCCTCCCTTATGTCGCTGACGACTGCGCCCGGAAGAGACGCAAGGACATCGTTCAGCTTCTTGTCGTTAAGAATGTCGCTTCGAGAAACACGCATAGCGGGGCGCGGCGGAGGTGCCGCGGGCGCGGGCGCCGGAGCCGCAGGCGCGGCGGCCGACGCCGCAGGTGGCGCCTCGCGCGGCATCTCCGCGGGCGCGACAGGCGCGGCAGCGGGCGCAACGGCAACCTCGGTAGGGGCGGCACTCCGTGCCGACCGCAACGAGCCAACATCCCCCGTGGCCTTTAGCTCGCGCACTGCCTTCATAAGCTCCTCGACAGTCGCCGTCGTCGCGATGCGCGACGCGCGGATAAGCGTCATCTCGATAAGCGTCCTCACGCTGAGCACATAGCGCAGCTTGTCCTCTGCGTCCGCAAGCTGGTCGCAGATGCGGAAAAGACGCCCGGGGTCTACGGCCTGCGCCTGAGCTGCAAGAACCTTGACCTGGTCGGGCGTCGCCTCAAGAGACTTCGCGTTCGGGCCAAGCGCCTGGACGACGACAAGGTTGCGGAAATGCCTGAGAAGCTCGCCAGTGAGGCGGCGCATGTTCTTGCCCGCCGAGTCGAACGCCTCGATCGAAGAGAGTATCGCGCCGACATCGCCCTTCAATATTGCGCCCGCGAGCCCTTCGAGCGCGGAGCGGCTGACGAGCCCAAAGACGCCGAGCGCGTCTTCTTCCGTCACCTTCTCGCCCT
>JAZSLQ010000053.1:0-9575 GCA_045535455.1 Kiritimatiellia bacterium
GGCTTACGGCCTACCAATACGACACCGCCTACGCAAGGGCTGCATAAAGGAGACAACTCAAATGAAAATGTTCGAACTGCTGCCGAGACCCCTCGGATCCATCTTCAGAAAATTGACTCACCTGACTTGCAATTCACGCGCTAAAACATGGGCGACGGATCGCCCATGTTTTAGCGGTAAAAGCCATAGATATCCGCGGCATGTAGCTCGCGGCGAACATATATCACCGCAACCGAATGGACAGCGGCACACTATAGCCCACGTAGTCAACATAGACGCCGGTGGCATCCTGGACGAACACGTAGGTGCCGACTGGGTCGGTAGCGGCGTTCAGAATTGCGACATCCTCGCCTTCTCCAGAAGTCTTGAGTGTCATTGTGACAGCTTCTTCTGCTCCGGCCTTGTTCACCTTGAAGCCCGCAACGGTGGTGCTGCTTGTGTCGAACGTGGAAGACGCGCCGCCGAGCGATACGAGCTTATGGCGGAATATGCGCTTCACCGGCGACACCTTACCGAGCGGCAGAGCACTCACCCGCTTTATCTGGAGAGTTCCCTTTGTCGCAGTTCTGTCGTACTTGATGGAGCCATCGCCCTTCAAGGAATACTGGACCGTGCATCCGCTTAAGTCGTAGTCGGTCAGGAATTCTACACCATCCTTTGCCGCCACGTAGAACTTGAGTTCGCCGCCGTTGTTGCCGCCAGACGACTTGTCCCCGGACATTATGAGCTTGGATGTTGCATCCACCCAATACCAGCATCCATTCTGGTGTTTCTTAGTGCTTTGGATTGTGACGCGGGCACCATTAATAATGCCTACCTTAAGTCCCCATCCCTCCAGCGTGTCGGCAGCCACCGACTTGTAGCCCTCTGCGTCCACTGCCGTCTTCATTACATTGCCGTCGAACAGGATGCCGCCCCACTCGTCGGAATTAGCCAGATTCGGAGCAAGAGTGCGCGAATAGTCAGCCCAGCGGTTATTGGAAGAAACCTTCCAGTTCGCCGTAGTCTCCCAAGTGGCATCTACTTCGCCCATGAATACGTTTGTGAACGTGGCCTGATCGCCGTCGAGCGCCGGATTGTCGCGCCTGGTGTCGGCAATGTCCACTGCGATTACAATGTAGCCGGCCTCATACGTGACAGTAGCGGCAGTCGATTTGACATCCCAGTTCCCGCTTGGTTCGTACACAGTGACGCTATTGGGATTCGCACCAGTGTATGGGATTCTGACGCTCGCCTCGGTCGTACTTGCCAGCACAATCTTCACGTCAAACGAACTGTCCGTCGCGAAGTTTAGCGGCGTGGACGGGCGGTTTTGTCCGAAGCTGATTGTGCCAGCGCCCGAAATGGTTCCGACGGAGAAATCGTCCGTCCTGATCTTGAGCGTTGCGCCGTTTGCGACGTTGAAATTGACGTTCGGCATGCTCACGGTGCTGTATGCATAGACCGATCCAGCCTGAACATTAATGGTGCCCGTTCCTGTGGAGCGGGTGTTGTACAGCCAGAAGCTGGCGTCGCCAGTCTTGGTGAGCGTATAGCCGCCGAGTTCCAGTGAGGTTGCCGCGTAACCACTCCCGACAAGGCCGAAATCAGAACCGGCGTGGACGGTGGAATTTGCCGTCAGTGTCAGCGCGGTAGTTTGACGGTTGCTGGTGGGAACCGCAGCGCCCGTATTGCGCAGAGTGCCGCCATTAAGCGTATATGCATTGCAGCTGTCTCTAACGCCATTCAACTCAACGGTGCCAGTTACAGTTATCGCCTTACCGCTTGGCGTTGTGCCGCCGCCCGTCGAGCCAAAACCGCCTACCGAACCGAGCTTCAGGACTGCGCCAGCATCAACATCAATGTCCGTGGCGATGCTGCCGCGCGACTGGACAACGCCGGAGGACACCTCCACCTTGCCTGCGCCCGTTATCGTCGTGTTAAGAATCAGCTCTTCCTGACCCGGCGCGAACACGAGCGTTCCTGCATAGTCGCCGAAATCATACCCAGCGACGGGGGTAGTGCGCGCAACTGTCACTGTATCGGCATCCAAGAAGTGAACTGTGTCGGCAGATATGGCATAGCACTCGTTTGTCACAATTTCGGGATCGCCTGGCTCTTCCGGATCCGCCGGAACCTCCACAAAATACTTTACTTGCGTGCTGTCCTCAAAACGCGTGGTTCCAACGGGAAGATATACGACCCTACCCTCGCGGCATGTCACAAGCAGCTGATAGCATCCGTTCGTGTAGAGGAACTCCGAAGTGTGCTCGCGGGTGAAGTCGCCATCTGGGACCACGCAGGTTACGACGTTCGCCGCCTGCTCTTCTATTTCGCCCGTCAGCGGAATGAGGCTCGTGCTAGCGTAGGCGAAGAGATCGTAGGCACTGTAGTCGAAGCAGATAGATCCGCCCTCGGTTATCACCGTAGGAGCACCGCTTATGTCGGCCGCGCCGCCCTCGATCGTGACGTCCGTTGCGATAGTGGTGAGACCTGCGGACGTCAACAGTCCGTCGCCCTTCTTGAGCGTGAGCGCACCGTCGCCGTCGAGGTTTAGCGAGTCGGCGGAGAGCGTAGCATTTACGGTAACTGTCGCGTCTGGGCCTGCAGTCAGCGCCATGGCCGCGCCATCGGCGGGAACGGTGTAATTGGCAAGGGTGTCGCCGGACTTGGTCCACGTATTTCCTTCCGTTGCAAACGTCGTCTCGCCGGACACGTCGCGCGAATACGAACCCGCCGAAGGAATATAGGGATAGAGGTCTTTCAACGCCTCCATCTGTGCATCGGAGATGGGATAGTCGTAAATCAGCAGAGAATCAAAGACACCATCAGACGCGCGCCCATAGCCTCCAGCCGGGACACCACCATAAGCCGAACCACCCTGAACGCCACTGTGGCTTGTCGTGCCAATCTGGAAGCCAGAAGCGCTTGTCACCGTCTTCCATTTCATCCCATCAAGATAAATGGTCATCTTTCTCTTGTTCTCCGAAACGGTAAAAGCGTAAAAGTGGCGCGCTTCAGCGGCATGCGGAACTGTCAGCGTCGTAAGTATCTCAGAAGAACTCTGATTGCCATAGGCAACGATGACCTTGTTCGCCACTGAATCCGTCGCAAGGAACAGTGACTTATCGGAACCAGTAGTGCTGCCGAAACTAACGAACACCTTCTTGGCTTCGCTTGGCATGGAACCAACCACGACGATGGAGAACTCGCTCCACGTCGGAAGACCCGAAGCCACGCTTACGTAGGGGTTGGCCTGAGCACCAACACCGGTTCCGCCTTCAGCCAATTCGTAATACTCCGGGTCATGGTCATATTGCATCGTCGCAGAATGACGGGAACCTTCAGAGGTAGAAAGCGTGTTGTCAAAGGTAAACTCGTAGTAAGCCGCCGCACCAGTTACCTTTACAACCGTGCCGTCGCCCCGCGAAGCCGAGCCGTCCGTCACAGTGAGATTCACAGTCGTGCCGCCATAGCGCGTCAGCACGACTGTTGAAACTCCCGTCAGACCAGTCACCAAGAATGCGTCCTTCGCGTATTCCTCGGCCGTCTCATTGATGGCAACCGCCGAACCTTCGCCGAAGAGATAGCCCGCCGGAAGCGTACGCGAAGCGTCAAGGGCGTAGCGAGTGTTTGCGCCAAGAGTCACAGTACCAGTTACACCGTCAAAGTCGAATTTCAGGAGATCGGCATTCGTTACCGTGTAATCGTTCACGCCAACGACGATGAGAGACCCTTCGCAGATTACGCGCAAGGCCGTCTCTTGCGCCTCGCTTACCTCAAGTGTCCCGCCGTCTTCTATCGCAACGGAAGAAATGGCGCTTGGATCGTAGGTATCCACAATCTGGAAGCCCGCAAGACCGCCGCGACAACTGTTGGCATTGTTTGCACCCACGATTACCAGCGTGGAGGACGTCTGGTCCGTGATGCGCAATGCGTTGCCGCCATACGTCATCACGCGGCTCTGCGAGAAACCCCAGTGCGTGCTATCTGAAGAATCCGCAGAAGAAGCTATCTGTGTCGTTTTGCTTGACTCGCTCCAGCAATATGGCGTGCCGTTCACGGACACAGGACCAAAATATCTGTCTTCGGTGTCAGTGGCACAGTAGACGATTACATCGTATTTCTTGTATGGCACGCCAGTCACCGTAATGGTTCCACGCCAGCTACTGCCGTTATAGTCATCCGCGTAGCTGGAAATCACTTGCGGCTGCGGAACGTAGCTGCTTGCACCATAGTAATAGGCATTCTTGACTTTTTCATGGAGAGTGATGCCTGTCAATTCGCTCGTCGTCCCGGTCGCGCCGTCCCATTCTTTGATGGCCACATTGACATCGGAATCGTAGTTGGCGTCGTTGTTTGCAAGTGAGAGCCCGTCCGCCGTCCATGCCTCTGCCGGAACGCGGACAATGCCGATGTCGCCTGTCGTATAGCCGCTCGTGTTCTTGGCGGACTGGAGGTTAACGCTTATGACCTTGCCTGTCGCCCTCTGTGCGTTACCGATTCCCGCCGACATGTCGCGAACAATCTGAATGGCGCAAATGCCCCATGTAGTCGCGTTTTTCATGGAGATCTGCAGATCGGGGCTTGTGCGTCCATTCACCCTAAGAGCATTGCCGCCGAGCGCAAGAGTGTCGCTGCCCACATTGCCCCATGTGGAAGTATTGGAAGATGCAGTTCGCGTATTGTTTTCATAGCCGCCGGTATCGCCATTGTACGGGACACCGTTGATCAGCACAGCGCGCACATCGGTAGCCGAGGCGTTGCCTGAAACATAAACTATCACATCGTACTTCTCGTACGGGATGTTCTGCACTACGACAGAGGTGAACTCGCCCTGTCCGCTCGCCCTTGCGAGCCATGCCCGGCGGAAAACTGGTGTGCGCGACGAAAGGTTACCATAGTTTGCCGTGCCGCTTCCTTCGACGGCCCATGTGAAAACTACTCCGTCAAGGTTGGTGACAGATTGAGAAGTACCATCCCAAGCCGTGACGCCAGTGCAGTAGCCGTTTTGTGCATCGCCCGAATGCCACCGGCCCTCTGCATCTGTATTTTGCCATGCATTATTGGGAAGTGTTCCCGCCAACGTGTCAGTAGAGCCCTCCCCTTCCATCCGCTGGGCACTGCCACCGGAAGGTGTTATGTTCAGACTGATTATGTCCTGTGTGGGATAGTCCGCCCATGCGCAGGTTGCTGCGAAAAAGGCAAAGAGACATCCGAGTATTGTTTTGCGACTAAACGCGCCGATAATTTTTTGCATTGTCATGTACCTTCTTTCGTTCGTTTTCGCCTGAAAATTTCTTTTCGAATTTGGCAATATTTTACCAAAAAAATAACCCGACACACAACTATGTCTGCTACTTGCAAATTAGCTTCGGCTTATCCCGCTTTTCTGATTCGCGACATCGATCTTGCACCTCAGGTGCATTTGAATTCGCGGATGCCGATGATGCGCATAGTCTCATCCATTGCAGAAAGCGTATAGAGCTTGAACGCGGCACCGCCAGGTTCGACTTTGACTACTGCATGCCCGGCAGGCGCGAGGCATCCATCCAGCCCGTTCTCGCGGAACTCGCGCATTCTGAAGTCCGGAATCGCGCCATACGCCACGGTACGCGGGCCTTCGTAGTTCGACTGCGACAACATCCGCTTCAGCGTCTCCACGTTCTGCTGGTTGGGGCTCCATGAGCTCGCGATAAAGAGCTGCGGTCGCACGGCCTTCACGAACCCGTTCTGCATCGCCGTCCAGTAGCCGTGGTGGTTGACCTTGCACACCGACACCGGTCCCGCGGCCTCCCCGACGCGCGCCTCGTAGCTGTATTTCGCGTCGTCGGCTCCCATGAACTCACCCTCGATGTCGCCGCCGGTGAAGTACGTGAACTCGCCGTAGCGGATGAGGATTGCAGAGGAGAGCGTGTTCTCCCAGATGCCCTTCTCGCCCGTCGCCTTCACATGCTCGGCCGCACAGTCAACAGTGCCGTCCTTGCCGTCCCACACCACGCCATTAGCAGCGAGGTTGCGTATCCGGAACGCATCCGCATATTTTCGCCCGGTGTCGTGCAGGAGGCGGATCTGGTTCTCCGCCCCCACCTTGAACGGCTCGCGCTTCATGCCGTCGGCAAGCGCACGGGAAAGCCAGGCCTGGAACTTCTCCAAATCCACGACATCGGCATTCTTGCGGTACTTCCCGACATTCGGGTACTGGTGGTCGTAGAAGTTCAGGAAGCGGAACGACGCCGCGACGTCCTCGATGCCGGCGATGTGGTCGGTGTGCCAGTGCGACACCATGAGGTAGTCGATCTCGCGCTGCGAAATCAGGCGCTCGATGTACCGCCGCACCCACTCGCCCGCGCGCATGCTGCCGTCTGGCGCAGGCGGAATGGCTTCGGCATAGCCAGGCCTGCGGTTCTCGATGTGTCCGCAGTCGAGCAGCATCGTGGTGCCGTCCGGGAAGATCATGAACGTGTTTTCCGACGTGCCCGTGTGGATGAGGTGGATGTCCAGTTCGCCGGGCTTCCAGCCGGGATACGTGCCGCCGACGGCCGCGTCGCCAAAAGTCCCGCACCCGTCAAGCGCGCCCAGCGCGGCCGCGCCGAGCGCGTCGCGCACGAATTCACGCCTGCACATTCCAGTTGCCATCGTCGACCCTCCTTGTCGTTTCATTCGCGCGAAAACTCCTACCAGCGGTAATAGCGGTACGGATCGTCGTCCGCACGCGACTTGTCGGCGTAGAGCGCGGATTTGTCGCCGCCCTTCGCCGACGCGCCGAACCGCGAAAGGAAGCCGTCGTCCGGCGACGCGCCGAGGTTGCAGAGGAGACGCGTCGCAAGCGCCTGCGCGCGGCGGCGGTGGTGACGGCACGCGATCTCCTTCTCGTCGAAGACCCACGGCGCGATCGAGCAGAACACCACGTGTCCGTTGCCGATCTGGCGCGTCACAAGGACGTCCTTGCCAAAGCGCCCGACCTTCTCGAGCGTGTTCGGGTAGATCCACTGGATGTCGGCGTTCGACACGCCCCTGAACACCGGCGCGTTCAGCCCTTCGTTGAGCTCGGGGTATTCGTGCCTGCCGCACTTCTTCGCGCCTATCGACGGAAGAATCTTGTTCGCCTCGTCCGCCGAAAGGCCGAGCGCAAGCACGTTGACCCCGCCTTTCACGGCAGACTCGAGCGAACCCGCGTTCGCGCCAGGCCCAACGACGAGCACATCGCCCGAGCCGACCTGGTTTGCAGAAGTCACCTTTTCGAACGGAATGCTCAGCGTGCTCATGAGGGAGGCCGCCTTGCCGTCATTTCCTTCGAGGACCTTGACCTTGCGCGGCGCGACGCCGGAAACCGGACCGGACGCAATGCGGATCAGCGACGCAAGTGCCTCCTCCGCCTCGGGCGAGCGCTCGGTTCGCCCGCAGATGTCGAGCTGCGAGAAGACGACCGTGGCGCCAAGCTTCCGGTACACCATGACGGGCGCGTACTGTAGGTCGAAGCCGCCGTGCGCGAGAGCGCTAAAGTCGCCGATCGCGGGCTTCTCGGGAAGCACTCCCGAAACCATCCCGCGGTTGCCCGCGCGCCACACGCGCGTGTTGTTGTGGCCATCCCAGTCCCAGCGCGGGAACGCCGCCTTGTTCGGATCCTCGTTGAGCGACTCGGCGAGAAGCGTGGCTCGTCCGCGCCAGTCGGTAAGATCAAGCCCGTCCAGACCCGGGCCCAGAGCGAAGAGGTTTCTGAGCCCGTGCTCCTGCACGCGGAAGCCGAGCGAGCGGAGAGTGGCGGTGTCCTGCTCGAGCACAAGCGCGGGGATGCTGCCGGAGCGCACCGCGTCCGCGATGTCGGAGGGCAACTTTGGAAGCGCGCGGCGCCCTACGACGACAAGCCCGGCCGTCTTCGCATCCCCTTGCTTGCGGTACTTCACGCCGAGCGCGTCGAAAAGCGGAGCGGCCGTCCCCTCGGGGTCGAAGAGGAATATTTCCTGCGAAAACGGCGACATGTTCTTGACGGCGGCGGGAGCGGCCGGCAGCAGCTTGAGCTCGAACGAATCCTTCGCCGTCCATTCTGGTCCGCCGGAATTGCGGAACGCCGCGCGGATGGCAAGCATGTCGCCAACGGCATCGCGCGGAACTACGAACTCCACGGGAACGTCAGCGCGGCCGCCTGGAGCGACCTTGACCGTTCCCTTCGTTCCGGACGCGCCCGCCTTCCAGGCCCATTCCACGGTGCGCGTGCGGCGGGTGTCGTTGAGGATCACGAGCGACTTCTTCACCGTCTCGCCCTTGCGGTACGTGTCGCTCACCGACGTGAAGTCCCCGACGGGCCCGGCGATCCACGCGATCTGGTCACGCCACGCCTCGCGCGTTGCGAGCGCGACGCCGCGCGGAAGGTCGTCCGCCTGGTCGAAAAGCCCGAATGTGTAGTCGCTGCTGACTGCGCCAAAACGGCGGATGCCGTCCGAAAACGCGTCCGGGCGAATGCGCTGCCCATGCGGGATCGCAGGGTTGTTCGTGAAGAACTCGTACTCGATGTCCCACGGCAGGATCGAGGTCACGCCGCGCGCGCGGATGTCGCGCAGGTTGCGCGATGCGTAGGACGTGAGCACCGCATGGTAATCGGGCTCGCCCATGAGAACGTCGTTGAAGTTGCCGCCGTAATACGCCGGCCTGTTGCCCTGTATCTTGAGCTGGTGACGCTCCATGAGCAGGTTCTTGCCGGGCGAGCCGCGGAACGCGTCCTCGCCGAGGAACGCGGAATTGTATTCGTTGAGCCAGCATTGCTGCGTCCAGTCGCGCGCGGACCAGATGTTGACGCCCTTCGGCCCGCCGCGGTAGCTCGACCAGCTCGCCTGGTGGGGAAGGCCCCATTCGACGATCACGAGCGGCATGACGCCGTTCTTCTCCCAGTGCTCGAACCAGTCGCTGCGCTCCTGTATGGGCGCCCAGTCGAGATAGCAGTTGAGCGTGTAGAAAGTGCCTTCCGTGCCGGACTCGTGGTGGTACAGCGGACGCGTGGGGTCGATCGAGCCGACGATCTCGTTCGCCTTGAGCGCAAGCTGGCGGAAGCGCTGCCGCCAGTTGACGATGCCAGTCGGGACGTCCTCAGGTCGGCCCGTGATGAGCGCGGGGTTCTGGTCGGACTCGTAGCCCGTCTGGTTGTGCGTGGAAGACCAGAGAAGCACGCCGGGGACGTTCTGGAAGCGGCGCACGAGGTGGCGGACGATGCGCTCGTAGGCGGGCCCGTACGTCCAGTGGTGCGGGTTCTTCGGGTCGTCGAAGCGGTTCGGGTGCGGCATCGAGAGGATGCAGGCGAGGCCCTCGTCAGAAGCGGCACGGACGGCCATATCGAGCATCGCCGTGTCGCCCTCGGAGTAGCCGTAGACGAACTTGTGGAAGACTATGGCGTTGAAGCCGAATTCGCGGTGGCGGCGCATCGCCTCGCGGCAGTCGGCGTACGAGACGGCGCTTTCGGCGCCATAGACGCTGTTGCGCGGACGGAGGTGGACCTGCGTCCCTTTGAGAAGGAGGTTACGCCCCTCGATGCGGATCTCGCGGTAGCCGAACGTCTTGGGATACGCTTCGTCGACTGCCCTCCCGCCCGGGACATGGGATAC
>JAZSLQ010000006.1:0-4965 GCA_045535455.1 Kiritimatiellia bacterium
TCGCCCCCTCGTCCACAGTTTCCGTAGGACGGATGAATCCGCCCGGCAACGCCCAGCTTCCCTCGAACGGCCATTGCCCGCGCTTGATGAACAGCACCTCAAGGGCGAACTCCGGATTCTCTCGCCATTGCCCCTCGCCAAGTTCGCTGTAGGCCGGACGCACGGCGACGATGTCCGCCGTGACACTCGGTTTCGGGTACTTGCCGAGCGTCTTGCGGTACGCCTCAATCTTCGCCACGTCCTCTTGTGTCTGCGTCATGATGGATTTGCCTTGTTTGGGTTAACGACGCATATTATATCATATTGCTCATTTAGCCACAAGGGGGTATTTCAAAATTTTCCTCCCCCGTAGATTGCCATAATTGACAAGAAGGGTCAGACACTTCTGTATATTTTTTACTGTATATGTTGTATTCATGCCAGGACATCCTTCCCCTTGCGCAGAAGCCTGTAGCGCTGCAACGGCGACTTGGGCTTCTTGGGTAAGGTCTGCGAGCTCGCCCCTGCTTCTCTCCCCTGTCGCGAGTATTGCCAGCAATCTTTTCTTCCTCATAACGCATACAGCCTACCAAATCCCACAGCCAATACTCAAGCATATACAGTAAAACTTATACAGAAGGGTCAGACCCTTTTTGCCTATATCGCAGACTCCTAAAATTCATACTTATGCCGATTCTGCCCCGCCAGCCAATAGCCAAAGCACCGCGCGTTTCGTTGCATAGGCCAACAAGGACATTCTTGTGTTTGGTCGGTAGTATAGCACATTTCAATTGGACCTGTAAAACGGGTTTCGGCACGTGATGATGTGTGATGACGTGAGCCGAGGCTCTTTATCCGACAGTCATTTGGCATAGGATCAATCAGCACCATAGTCTGGATGCGCCGTGGCCGAAGTCGGCTCGCTACACCCGAGAATACCCTCGCACTCCCTCAGAATGAACAGCGACGGCACCCAGAGAAGCCTTTCCATGCTGTCAAGGTGCCACTCAAAATCAGGAGCAGCGCTCAACGAAAATATAACGGCAAAACCTACAGCGGCGAACAGCACGGCAATTACCACAGTCGTCAAGTTGCCGTTTCGCCACCGAGGCACAAGCATCGAGACAAAAGCCAATGGAAACAGGAACGCATATTGCCACGCCGAGCAGAACGCACACTGTAGCGCCCTACACGCCGCCACCACGAACTGATGAATTCGCGGCTCGTACACAGGAAGATATCCATCAAGCGACGCTCCCGCCAGACGGCAGCCCAAATGCCACGCTGTCGGAAGCGCAGCGCCCAAAACCGCGCGCAGAGCCAATCGGCGAAACCCAATATGCGGAGACACAACCAATACCGCCATCGCCACGGAGCAGAAACAGACTAATCCTTCGCTCTTAAACCAGCCCGACGCCCCCATCAACAGCCAACCGATGCAATCAAGCCTGTTTTCTCGGACCCTCTCCCAGCCAATCAGACAGCAAATTGCCACATACACTTCCGGATAAAACAACGTGGCAAGGCGCAATGACACCGGCGTCGTGAACGCAACTAAAACGAACATCACTCCCAAAGCGCTTCTCAGACGAGACGCAAGATAGCCAGCCGTCGCCGCCATAAGCATACATGGCAACAGTTGGATTATCCACTCTCCGCAGAAACCCGAGAGCGCATCGCACCACAGCAAAAGCGAAGCAGCCCCAGGCGGATAGGCAGGCTGAAACGGGGCAAACGCCGAATCGGTGTAAAATCCATCATTGATTCCGCCGGCCAAAAACATTAGCCTAGCCCTCCCGCCAACAGTGCCCAGGCCATTTGGCGCTACAAACGTATGCGGAAGAGCAAGCAACGCATATATAATTGCAAGAATGACAGTTACCTTCATTTGACGCCCTGTAAAAACGAATGCTGTCGGAACGAATCCTCTACGGCAACATGTGACATGGCGCTTCCACGACAAGAGGCATCCAACCACGATGACCGCCACAGACAACGACGAACTCAAGGATACAAACCCCATAACACCCCCGACGACAAACATCACAACCGAAATACCCAACAATCCAACAACGACACCTTCGCATCTGCACACGAAAAAGCAGCACGTCAAGAGAACGGCCAATGCCGACAGGGAGAATATCTCGGATATATATCCACATCTGCCCCGTTGCGCAGGATAGTCCTTCCAGCCGTCACCTCGGCACCACAAATTCACTCCTCCGCCAGAATCGCGGACACTATATCCATGTCCTCTCAGCTCTGAATCAATTATCGGTTCGTATTCTGCGGCTACAATTGCGTCAGCGCCGATTATCTCCAACAGCGAACCATTGCGTACCGGGCATGGGGCAGTTTCCCATGACATCGCCAAAACGCGCGATCGCTCAATGGGGAGGAGCCAGTTTCCCCGTGAGCGGCAATATGCAATAGACTTGCCGCTCGCTTTCGCCAATGCCGCCATCCGCCGGACGGCATCGACCGTCTCGCTCGTGCCACGATACGAAGACCGCCACGATGTCGCCAATCGGAATCCGCTTCGAGCCAAGCGTCCCAGCGCCGGCGCATTCATGCAGAGCGTCAACGCTGCAACTGCACAGACCATCCAGACGCGGCATTTCATTTGTCTTCCTTGACGATCTTCCGGATTACGAACGGACGCGGTCTAGATCCCGTGTAAACGAATCTCATCAACCTTGAGGCAGAACGCAGGGTAACCCTGGCCTCGCCATTCTTCCTCGAAAACATTCCAACCCTGGTCCAACGCCTGCCATCATTTGACACCTCAACCTTCGCATTTGCCAAAGGCCTCGAACCGTCCTTCATGCCGGAATACACGACAAACCTTCCCTTGACGGGCTCAGCGAACTCCACCTCCGCCCAATCGCCGCGCCTTGCGTCCACCTTTGCCACAAAACATGTCGCATCAAGACCGTCTACGATCTTATCCGGGCCGTGCGCATCATCAATTCCCGGGAGGCTCGATCTGCACCTGGCCTGCTGAATCCGCGAGAACGACACGTCGTCTCTTGATCTGAAGCGGCCTTCGCGGCCTGCCCTGGGTTTCGCTCCCTTTGAAAACACCCAGTCCCAGACAGCATCTTCACACCAGGCCTTTCGCCAGGCGGCATGGCCAGCATCCGGGAACGTCGAACAGCGAAAATCGCCATGACCGGCTTTCACCGCCCGCTCGATCTCCCGAATGGCCGATTGCGACCATTCGCTCTTGTAGGTATTTTCATTGTAAAGCATCCAATAGTTGCCAGGCTTGTCCTTTGGGATACGCATCGGACTTTGTATGCACGCGGTCGGAACGCTTGCGGCAAATCTTCCCGGATAGCTGCAGGAAAGCTCAAAAGCGGCGACGCCGCCCCACGACAGTCCAGTCACATACAACCGGCCCATATCGACCTTAGGCGATTTCTGCATAGCAATGACGGCATACATCGCATCGCACACAAGATCCGCCATCATGCTTCTCTCGCCGGGAAGCGCCGCACGGATCACAGCCCCCTTGGGCAGCATGGGCGCAAAAATATAACATGGATGCCGCTTCTGGAATTCAGGATTTGTCAGCCGCTCGAACAACGTAGTTTGCCGGAAATGAGCGGACAGGTCGGTTCCCTGTTCGCCGGTGCCGCCGAAATAAACGACCATCGGCACCGGCTTGACGCTGCGTTTGGGTGCATAAAGCAGATAGGGCAACTCGTTGACCTGCGGCGTGTGAAGATGCGTATATTCGACAGGCAGATCGTTGCGCCTAAACCATCCGGCTGACATGCCGAATCTCGACATGTCAGCCTTCAACTTCGCCGAAGACTGGTATGCCGCAATCGATCCCGGATATCCAGAACCAGGCGTTGGGAGTCCCTTCTTGCCAGCGCCAACCTGCAGCACCGACAAAGCAGCAAGCAGACAGAACCTAAACTCCGACATCACAATCCCGCACCGACAGAACCGTTGCCTTTTCCAGTTGACAAACGCGCAATCGCCGCACGCGCCAGTTCCCTGACACTTTCATACTCATGTCGGGCTGATGCGACGCAATCAAGAGCTGCAAGTGCCGCGGCATCGCCGACCCTGCCAAGCGCAAGCACGACCTCCCGCCTCAATATTGCTTCGTCTTCTTCCTCATCGTATGCCCGGGACATGACAGGCGTCTGAATCATTTCAATCAGACGCGACACCGCCGAATGCGACCCTATCGTCCCGAGCGCCTTGACAGCATCCTGACGCAAAAGCGAATCCTTGTCCGGCATTGTGAACGGAATGAGCGCAGAAACGCATGACGAATCGCCTTCGTTCATTATGCGCAAAATCGCCTTGTGCTGCTTATACATGTCTGGCGCGGCACTAAGCAAATCTGTGCACATTTTTTTAGACAACGTGCGTTTGGAACGCGCCGAAGACCTCTCGCGCTCGTCCGTCACACATTTGCGCCGTTTATCGTAGAGCAATCTTTTCCTCTTCAACTCGCCCCCTTGCACTGGCATCATCTCAGAAACGACGCAACTGTCAGTAACAAAACAAACTCCACACGCCGTGTCGTCTGAGCTCGCTTGAGCCCCACATTGATCAACTACTACGGTACACCCATCTTTCCTGACGTCCAATAATGCCGCCCAGCCATATCGGCCATGCGCTTCCTGCCTTAACTCCAACCCGATTACAACAGGCAACATCAGTTCGTCCCCGCGAGCGACACCCGACTCGCCCTTTTGGAGCTTCTCGTCCATACTTGATATAATCCGAAGCAACTCGTCTCTACTATCTTCCCCATTCTTATTTGAGAAATGTACGCTAACATAGACATTGTCACGACAAAAGTCGATGCGGCTATTATCCCACGCTACCGTCAAATCACCAAAGGAGCGCGAACCATCTCTTTTGGGAGGAATCGATGTACGCCTTACGGACTCCTTAATGGCAAATACGGCACAATCCTTGTCCTTGAACACCCCAACACTCCCCATCCCTATTACCTCT
>JAZSLQ010000269.1:0-4379 GCA_045535455.1 Kiritimatiellia bacterium
CGACCTTCCCTGTACGGGGGTTTCACTTCCCCTGTACGGACAAGACAACTTCCCCTTCATGGGTGTGGATATGTGTCAACAGGGTCTGTCCCCGCCGAATCTGCCGCGATTGGTGCGGCGGCAGTGAGGCGTTGGAGCGAATACCTGGGCGAATGGGTACGGCGTATTCGCCGGGGAGCTTTCGGCCGCCGCCTCACGAATCCTTTTGCGAGTGGTTGAGTTGTGGTTATGGTTGGCGCGTGGTTGAGGAATGGTTGTTGAGTGAAGTCGGGATTCCAGCATGCGCGTTCCTCGGCGCTTCCAAATTTTTCCTAATTTCACCCCTTGCGCGTTGCGGTGAAATTAGGTATCATTCCCCCCAACACCAAAGCTTGTCCTAATGGAGGCATACCAGAATTGAGCAACGAATTTCTCGTCTTCGACCATGTGACGAAGCGGTTCGGCGCGTTGACGGCGGTCAACGACGTCTCTTTCTCTGTCAACAAGGGCGAGTTCTTCTCGCTTCTCGGACCTTCGGGATGCGGCAAGACGACGCTCCTCAGGATGCTCGGCGGCTTCGAAAAGCCAGATTCAGGCCGCATCTTCCTCGAAGGCAAGGACATTACGGACCTCGCTCCGAACGAGCGCCGCGTCCACACGGTGTTCCAGAACTACGCGCTCTTTCCGACGATGACGATCTGGGACAACATCGCGTTTTCCCTGCGGCTTGCGAAGCTCCCGAAGAAGGAAATCGAGGAGAAGGTCGACGCGATACTCGACATGATCCAGATGAGCGAGCACGCATGGAAGTACCCGAACCAGCTCTCGGGCGGCCAGAAGCAGCGCGTCGCAATCGCGCGCGCCCTCGTCGACCGCCCGAAGGTGCTGCTTCTTGACGAGCCGCTCGCCGCGCTCGACCTGAAACTTCGCCAGCACATGCTCCTCGAGCTCGACACGATCCACGACCAGGTCGGCATCACGTTCATGTACGTCACGCACGACCAGGGCGAGGCGATGTCGCTCTCCGACCGCATCGCGGTCATCAACCGCGGCACGATCGAGCAGCTCGACGGCCCCGCGAAGATATACGAGGCGCCGTCCTCGCGCTTCGTTGCCTCGTTCATCGGCGACACGAACTTCTTCTCCGGCGAGATCGTCGCGACGGAAGGCGACTACTGCACGATCCGCCCCGTGGGATTCCCGGACATCCGCGCCTACAACGACAAGCAGCTTAAGGTCGGCCAGAAGGTCGATCTCTCCGTCCGCCCCGAGAAGATTCGCGTGACGCTCGCGCCGCCTCCGCCGGAGAAGGGCGCGTCGATCAATGTCTATCCCTCCACCGTGCAGGACATCGTCTACCAGGGCGTATACACCAAGTATTGGATCAAGAGCTCCGACCTGCGCATCGCGGCCCTCAAGCCACACTCGCGGTTCCTTCTCGACCAGGAGCCGATCACGTGGAACGACAAGGTCTTCGTCTGGTGGCATCCCGACGACGGCTACATGGTGGAAGCGAAGCAATGAACAGTCCGCTTCGCACTCGCAGGGCCGAATGGCTCGTAACTGCGCCTTCGTTCCTCTGGCTCGCGCTCTTTTTCGCGGTGCCTGCTGTTATCGTCCTCGCGTTTACCTTCCATGGGCACGACATCTCTGGCGGCGTCGGCGAGTGGTCGCTTTCGACGTGGCGCGAACTTGTCGACCCAGACTATCCGACGATTATTTGGAACACGATCCGCATTTCTGTCGAAGTCACGATATGGTCCATCGTGCTCGCCGTTCCCTGTGCCTACGCGATAGCCCGAATGAACAGCCGCTGGCGCGCGATCGTCGCTGGCTCCATAATGCTTCCGTTCTGGACGAGCTTCGTCGTTCGCGTCTTCGCGTGGAAGACGATGCTGCATCCCGACGGCTGGCTCCAGGCGTGCTACAACTTCCTCTCGCTCAGCGGCGAGCATTCGACAATTCTCGACTCCGAGACTGCGGTCGTGCTCGTGTCGGTGTATTCGTTCTTGCCGTTTGCGATTATGCCGATCTACACGGCGGCCGAGAAGTTCGACTTCTCCCTCCTTGAGGCTGCACGCGATCTTGGCGCCAAGAACTTCTACGCGTTTCGCAAGATATTCCTCCCAGGGATCAGGCAGGGGCTCGTCTCCGCGGTTCTCATGGTGTTCATTCCTGCGATCGGCTCGTACGTCATCCCCCAGATGCTCGGCGGCACGAACTGCGTCCTCATCGGCAACAAGATCTTCATGCGCGCGATCCAGAACCGCAACATTCCGCATGCGTCGGCGCTTGCGACGGTGATGGCGGTCAGCGTCCTTATTCCGATAGGTCTTTCGATGTGGTGGAAGAAGCGGCAGGACATGCGCGACCGCCAGCGCCTCGAGGCGCAGACGGCGCGGCTCTTCACTGCAGGAGAGGGGGCGGCGAAATGAAGCGCTCGATGGTCTCGGTAATGATTCTCGCCGCGGTTCTCGCGTTCCTTTACGTGCCGATCATCCTCGTGGTCGTCTACGGATTCGTCCCCAACGGCATATCCATGAGCTTCTTCGGGTCGGACGGCTCCTTCCTCGGCTTCACGGGAAAGTGGTACAAGTACATTTTCACCGGACACCAGTCCGTCAGGTCGCTATTGGAGAGTTTTTGGCTTTCGCTTATCATCGCAGGGCTCTCCACCCTCGCCTCGTGCGCAATCGGCACGACCTCGGCGCTCGCGCTCCACAAGTGGAAGGACCGTCTTCAGTCGGTGCATCACGCGCTCGTCTACACGCCGCTTATCATGCCCGACATCCTGATCGGCATTTCGCTCCTGATGCTCTTTGCCGCCTGCCACGTGAACTGCGGCTTCTGGACGATCCTCATAGCCCACATCACGTTCTGCGTCTCCTATGTCGCGATGACGGTTCTTGCGCGTCTCCAGGACTTCGACGACCGCATCACCGAGGCGGCGTACGACCTCGGCGCAGGGCCGTGGTATGCGTTCTTCCACGTCGAGCTGCCGATACTGCTCCCGGGCATCGTCGCAGGCGGGCTTCTCGCGTTCACGCTTTCCATCGACGACGTCGTCATAACTTCGTTCGTCAATGGCGCGGGCACCAACACGTTCCCGACATACGTCTCGTCGATGACGAAGCACTCGCGCAACTTGCCGTCGGTGTTTGCGCTTTCGACCCTCATGCTCGTCTTCACGTGCGTGCTAGTCGGCCTCTCGAAGCTCATCACTTCGAAGGGCCAGGCGAAGCTCAAGCCGAAGGCGTCGTGATTTGCCGCGATTTGCACGTCACAAGTCGCCTCGTTTTTGTTATAATGTCCGCCAAGCGCGGCAATGGTGTCGCGCCTTGAAACAGGGAGCTACGAAATGATGAACATGTGGAAAGTTTCTGCCGCCGCAGTGGTGGCCGTTGCCGTCGCGGGCTGCACCCAGTCCGAATCCGTGGACCTCTCGCCGCAGGCGCGCGCCGCTGCGGAGTCGAGCGGCTACACGCTTGCCGAAAGCGGCAAGGATGGCGGCGAGCTTCACATCTACACCTGGTCCGACTACCTCGCGCCTGAACTTATCGTAGGTTTCGAGAAGGCACTCGGCGTCAAGGTCGTCGTTGACACGTTCGACTCGAACGAGGCGATGTACGCGAAGCTCAAGGCGGGCGGCACTGGCTACGACCTGATGACGCCGAGCTCCTATCAGATTCCGCAGATGGCGCGGGAAGGGATGATCGAAAAGATCGACCACTCGAAGTGCCCCAACGTGAAGAAGAACTTCGACCCGTCCTTCGCGGGGCAGATCGTCGATCCTTCGTTCACGTACAGTGTGCCGTACACCGTCACCTACACGGGGTTCATGTACGACAAGGACAAGGTTCCGGATGGCGTCGAAGTGAACTCGTGGAAGATTCTCGAGAATCCCGCGATGAAGGGTCGCATCACGCTCTTGGACGACTTCCGCGAAGTCATCGGCGGCGGGCTAATGTCGCTCGGCTATTCCCTGAATTCGGCCGACCCCGCCGAGATCGACGCGGCCGTCTCGGAGGTCCTTAAGTGGCGCCGCAACGCCCGCAAGTTCGACGCCGAGAGCTACAAGACCGAAGTTGCTGGCGGCTCCATCTGGCTTGGACACGGATATTCCACCGACGCGACCCAGGTCATCGTGGGCGACGAGGAGGAGGGCATGGAGCCTCGTGACGACATCGGCTTCGCCCTGCCGAAGGAGGGGTTCACGATAGCGTTCGACGAGATGGTCGTCGCTAAGGACGCGAAGCGCAAGGATCTCGCCTACGCGTTCATCAACTTCATCTACGAGGGCGAGGCCGCGAAGGTGAACATGGAGTATCTCTGCGGACCCAATCCCGTCAAGCCCGGCATCGACCTCCTCGACGACGAGATGCGCGGAATCGTCCTTATCG
>JAZSLQ010000207.1:0-3810 GCA_045535455.1 Kiritimatiellia bacterium
CCTGTTCTTTGTGGCTAACTGCCGATCCGCGGATTTGCACCCCGCATAGCGCCACCACTCTAGCGACTGCCTTCGGCAGGGACCTTCGGTCGGTGGATATGCTTCGCAGCTCCTCCCTCCGGTCGTCGGGGGATACGCGGATGGCGGGGATTTATGGTAAAATACCCGCGACAGTGTGATACGACAATATCCCTATGTACGAACGGTCTAAGAAGAGGCTTCTCCTCCTGACTCCGCCGCTGCTGCAGCCGAATACGCCCTATCCGGCGACGATGCACCTGGCGGGGTATTTGAAGTCGTGCGGGTTTGAAGTCGCCCAGCGCGATCTTTCGATAAAGGTCGTGCGCGACGTCCTTCTCGAATACGGCGACGAGACGACGGGCGAGCTCCTTGAGTTCCTCGGTGGCCCTGCGCCTGTCGAGGCGAAGCGCGAGGCAAGCGAGGCGATTGAAGAGCTTGCCATCTGGATACGCGACAATGTCGATTCCGACTTCGGCTTCTCGCGCTACGCCGAACACCTATGCCGCGCCGTCGCCGATTTCGGCGAGCTCGAGCGCAGGATACGCCGTCGCGGAGTGATCGACAAGCCCCTCGAACGCCACCTCAAGGCGGCGATGGAAGAAATGAAACCGGCGATTGTCGGCATAACTTGCCCGTTCCCGGGAACTCTCGTCGCGGCGTTCAAGATTGCGCGATACATAAAGCGCCGCTACCCTGGTGTCCGGCTCGTGCTTGGCGGCGGCTATGTCTCGACGGAGCTCCGCGAGATGACGGACAGGCGGCCGTACAAGTATTTCGACGAATTCCAGCTCGACGAGGGATATGCGCCATTTGCAAAGATGCTCGGCGACTGCAAGGCGAGCGCGGCAGATGTGCCGCTGTTCGTGAAGCCGGATTATACCGGCATAGACTGGGGCGAGTACTTCGACGTCGCCGAGACCGACAACTTCGTCACGAACCTGTGGAACTGCGGCAAGTGGGTGAAGCTCGTGATGGCCCGCGGCTGTTACTGGCGGAAGTGCGCGTTCTGCGACGTAAAGCTTCCCTACATCGGGTGTTTCCAGATGCCCAAGGCGGCGGAGATCGTCGACGCGATAGAGGAATTCTTCGGTCGCGGCGGAAATGCCGCGCCGCTTCTTTCGGGTGTTCATTTTGTCGACGAGGCGATGCCGCCTGCTCTCGTCTCGGCGGTTTGCGACGAGATCTTGCGGAGGAAGCTCGAAGTCGAGTGGTGGGGCAACATCCGCTTCGACAACGCCTTTACGCCTGCGCTCGCGAAGAAGATGGCGCGGGCGGGATGCATCGCGGTGACTGGCGGGCTCGAGTGCGCGAACGACCGTCTTCTCAAACTGATGAACAAGGGCATCACGTGTGCATCGGCGGAGAAGGTGCTAAGGGGCTTCAGGGCGGCGAAGATATTCGTCCACGCCTATCTTATGTACGACTTCCCGACGGAGACAAAGGTGGAGCAGAAGGGCGCCGAGCGGTATGTCAAGTCGCTTGCGAAGAGGGGACTCATACAGTCGTGCTTCTGGCATCGCTTTGCGCTCACCGTCCACTCGCCGATCGCCCGCGAGTCGGAGAAATTTGGTATAATCGTGAAACCGCTGAAGTCCAACTTCGCGAAAAACGAACTAGAGTATGTCCGCAAGAATAGACCACGAATCGCGTCGACTTGAAATCGCCTCCCGGGCGATGAGGCTCTTTTCTCAGGTTGGTTACGACAACGTGACGCTCATTATGATAGCGTCGTCGGCAGGCGTCGCCCGCACGGTTCTTTACCGCTATTTCCGCTCGAAGCGCGAAGTCCTTGACGCGGCAATCCTCGCTGCTACGCGGCAGATCATGAAGGACTGCAAGGCGGAAATCGCGAAGCGAGGCAAGGCGGCGGATCGCCTCGCGATGGTCTGCTTCCATGTGGCTGACGTTCTCTTCGACAAGAAGGAGTTCATGTCTGCGATCTTTGACTTCGTGCTGTCGATGGTTCGCGCTGGCGAAGACATGAGTCCGCGCATAACGCGCTTTACGGGCGGCATCAAGTCGGTTTTCGCGAAGCTTGTCACCGAGGGCGTTATGAAGGGCGAGTTTCTTCCCGAGGTCAATCCCGAGCGCACGGCCGAGGGGCTCTATGCGATTCTCGAGTCCTGCGTTCTCAGGATTGTCCTTGGCACCGAGTCGAATTCTGCGAATGTCAAGGTGCGCGTCTCCGACATGATCCGCTCAATTTCGGCGTGAAATATCGATAATTTGATTGAAACCTCCAGTTTTGCACAAATCTTAACTTTCCCCATTGACGTTTGCGACAGAAAAGCATATAATGTCACACTGTTACACCCAAATAGGTAATAAACACATTATCAACAAGGAGTAAACATAAAATGAAGAAGCTTCTGGCACTGACTACGGCGGTTTTCGCGGCATCGGCTGCGTTTGCGTCTGGTTTCGCTCTTTACGAGCCAACGGCCATTGGCACATCCTACGGCGGGGCATTGCTCGGCAAGGGTCTTGATGGCTCTGCGAACTCAATCAACCCGGCTACGCTTGACGACATTACAAACATCACAGTCCAGGTCGGCTTTATTACGGAGCATCCGCGTGGACGCATCAAGATTGCCAAAAACGGATTGATGCACACATCCAAGCCAATGGATCCTGGCTTTTTCGTGCTTCCCCATTTCCAGGTCGTCGCTCCTGCGCTCTGGGGTTTTACCTTCGGCCTCGGTGTTACGCCCGACTATGGCCTTGGCACACGCTACTCCAGCGGTAGCTTGATGACTTGGAGTTCGAAGAAGACGACAATCGAGGGTTTCGTCATCAACCCGAATGTCTCCTATCGCATTACCGACGATTGGTCGATTGGTCTTGGTGCGCGTCTTCTCTATTTCGACTTCGAGCAGTATTCGTTTCCAATGTCTTATCTCCCCGCCAACGACCCGCGGCATGGGATTCGCAATCATCTGCACGGCAACAATGGCTTGTCCTCGTGTGGTTGGCAGATTGGTACCCGCTACAAGATTCTCGACAATCTCTCCGTCGGTGCGGTCTACAAGTCCAAAATAGACACGCGCGTGAAGGGTCACTCAAATCTCAGTACGCCTGTTGGCATCTTGGGCGGCGCGGCTTCGGCGAACCTCGACATCCCGCAGTCTATTGCCGCTGGCGTCAACTGGGATATCACGTCCGACTGGCATCTTGGCGCGATGGTTTCGTGGACTGACTGGTCCGAGCTCGACCGCATCGAGTTCAAGCTTCCCCCGTCGCAGGGCGACAAGACTACGAAGCTCCGCTGGAAGGACAGCTGGCGCGTCGGCATCGCCCCCTCCTGGGACTTCGCGGAGGACTGGACGGCCGTCGTCTCCTATGTCTATGACTCAAACGTCTGCGCGTCCGACCAGGCGTCGACGATGCTTCCGCCCGGTGACCGCCAGATCGTGAGCGGAGGTCTTACGTGGCGTCTTACCCAGAATCTTCAGATCGACGCTACGTACGGTATTGTTGTCATGGGCTGCAAGTCGATGCACATGACCGATCCATTGGGAAACAGCTATCGTCTTGAGTGCCACCGCGGCCTCTCTCACGCCGCCGGTTGCACTCTCACTTACCGCTTCTAATCGGCGAGGCGGGGGAGCGAAGGTCCGAGCGAGTGGATACGGCGTATTCGCCGAGGGTCCACGAGGAGGAGCCTTCGGCCCCCGCCGAATTACACCGAATTATGGTATAATGGTGTCATGAAATTCGGTGAAATAGCGACACGACTCGGCGGAACGGTAGTCGTGGAGAACAAAGATGGCGAGATTACCTCTGCCTACA
>JAZSLQ010000220.1:0-10239 GCA_045535455.1 Kiritimatiellia bacterium
CGGGCAGTTGTGCTCGCGCTCGCATCCGTTGCAGACGTAGGGGGCCCTGTTCAGGCGGACGCACACGGCCTCGCGGAAGTCCGGGCACGACTCGAAGCATCCTGGAGAGATCTTCCTGCGGATGTCGCGGAAGCCGTTGAACGCCGTCCGCGCGCAGTCGTCGAAGCGCTCGCATAGCCTGTTCGAGCACCCGTAGTGCTTGTTGCTGTCGATCCTGCGGTTCAGCAGCTCTCGCGAGATGGTCGACTCAGACCTCCCGAGCGCTTTGGCTATGTTGGCCACGTTGTTTCCGCAGCCGAGCATGAACTCGATGCGGTTCCTTTCGTCTTGTCCCATGTGTTTCATGGTTTCGTTCCTTTCGGTTCCCGGCATATATCGACAACGCCCGTTGTCGCATCCGTCCGGTTGGCGGAAAGGATATCCAAATTCGAGTCCAGAAGTAAACGGGGGTTTCCTTCCTAGGAAGGAATGATGGGAAATCTGTCCGTCATTGATATCGTCCAGTATTGCCAAGAGGTAACTGCAAGAGAAACTTGCATTAGCTTCTGGACATCACATCCGTGATTCTCCAACTCCAACCTCGCGCGTCCGTTTGACTTTAGGAGCAGATTTTTGGTAAGATACACGTGTTCACGTGTTTTCTGAAGTGGGCGTTGTGCCCTTGAGCGTAAGCGAGGCGGGAAATGGTAATTGAAATGACAGTAAAGAGTCGTTCAAAAGTACGACATCGCGCAGCAAACGCGCGGTGGCGTCTTGCCGCACATGCGGCTTTCCGAGAGGCAGGCAAGTTGGAAGCCGACCTTGCCGCCGGACGCACAACCAAGGAACACCTGGAACTTGACGTGTGAAAACGCGCCATGGGCGATAAAGATAGTATGGAACTAATAACAGCGCAATTGCATTATCATCTTTCGGATGATGATAAACATGACATGCCGTCTGACGTGTTGTGCAAGTTGATGGACGCAATCAACGTTCTTGCCTATCTGACTGCATCTGGGTTAGGCGCTAGCGAAGATATTAAATTTGCCAATTATGCAGACTTTCAGAAAGACTACATGGTATCATGTTCAAGTCCAGAACCCGGCAGTTTCATTCTTCCTTTTGAAATCATCAAGAATTCTAATGCGGCTAAGATTGCCCCTGGTGGTATTGTGAAAGCGCTTTTCGCATCTCTACTTGCTCTGAATACTGGAACTCTTGCCGGAACACCTCTTGAGAGGTTGGATCCAGACGATCGTGTACGTTTTGCTAACCAGCTCCAGAGAATGATTCCTGAGGTTGGTTCTGGCTGCCGGCTTCTTTTTGAGATGAAAGGGGAAACCGGCACAGAAATCGAGATTTCTTCTGACTTTGTTGACAGGGCTACCCTTTGTTTGAATCCAGTTGATGTGCAGCAGGAAAATGAGGTTCGTTCGGTTGTTGGACTTGTGTCGCAGGTTGACTTTGACAGGCGTGAGTTGACGTTGAAAATTCCGTATTGTAACAAGGAGATTAAGTGTTTGTATGGGCAGGGAACGCCATTGAGCTTACTGTTTGATGGACGGAAGAGTCGTCTTCAAGTGATTGGCGAGTTTGAGTATGACGATGAAGGAGACCCTATTACTTGTAAGAAAGTGACTTCGATTGCACCGATTGATTTATCTCAGATGGTAGTGCCCATGCTCGGCAAGCAACTTGTGTTCACGCCGACTTTGGATGTTGATACCGAACAGCTGTATGTGGTCGAAGACCCTCGTTATGGGATTGATGTTTACTCTGATAATCGCCGAGAACTTCTCGAACTGATTCAAGAACAGTTGTTGGCCAACATGCGGCATTACAGTCGTGAGGACGATGCGCGTCTTTGTCCTGAGGTTTTGGATGTTAAGCGGAAACTCATTGATTTGTTTGGAACGAATTTTGCCGCAGAAGGAATGGGTGCGTAATATGTCCTCGACTAGAAAGGCTTTGGCAGTTATGACTGCTCTTAAGAAAAAGGGGTTTGAGGAGGAGGAAGGTAAGCACCATTTTTTCTATTATCATTATCTTGACGGTACAATCAGTCCAATTAAGACAATGATCAGTCATTCGGCTAAGGATATTGACAAGTCTATTATTGGTAAGATGTCAAGGCAGTGTAATCTCTCAAAGGATGACTTCCTTCGTTTAGTGGATTGTCCTTTGACTAGGGAGGATTACGAATGCAAACTTAAGGAGGTGTTCTAATGGCGGTTCACAACTATGACCTGAAATTCAAAGGTTTTAAGCTGCAGGGGAATGAATCGACTTTTGAACATGCTTCTGGTATATATTGCGTTTATTCCTGTGTTTATAATGCGGAGCGCAATACAGTTGTATTGAAGCGATTACTTTATATAGGAAAGGCAGAAGACTTCAATGAGCTGCACGCGAACCACGAGCATAAGCCGCAATGGGAGTCCGAGTTACGGACAGGCGAGATGCTTTGCTATGCGAGAGCAGAATTGGATAAGACTTCTTTGGACATTTGTGAAGCTGCTCTTATATTCCATTATAGGCCTGTGTGTAATGGGACGGCAGACAAGAACTTCCATCATGACACAACGCATATAGTTATGTCAGGAGCCGTCGGTCTTCTTAATGATGAGATTACGGTTGAGAGAACGGCTCCGTGAAGCTCCGTAACGACGGAAGTGATATTTCGGCGGAGGAATAGAAGCGAATAGTTCAAGCAGTTTTACCATTTATGGCATGTTGGCAGAGCTGGCAACTCGGGTTTTGATGTAGTGGATGATGGCTGTAGCGTGTAGTGCCGCCTGATGCCGGTGCTGCTGGAGAAGTGCGAGGCGGGCTCGCAAGTGGCCGTAGCACCAGCCTGTCAATATATGCGTCGGAATGGTATAATATGCGCCGTCTAAGGGAAACATGCAATGAACGATCTGACAGTTGTTGAACCTACAAGTGCCGACATTATCCGCTCGCGAATCCTCACGATTCGCGGCGTACAGGTAATGCTTGACCGTGACCTTGCGGAACTATACGGAGTGCCGACGAAGGTTCTCAATCAGGCGGTAAAGCGTAACATAGAGCGCTTCCCTGAACGATTCATGTTCCAGTTAACCAAAGACGAAGTCCCAGACTTAAGGTCACAAATCGTGACCTTAAATGCGAACACCAGTTTAAGGTCACAAATCGTGACCTTAAACAAGAGGCAAGGGCAACACCTAAAATACATGCCATATGCGTTCACGGAGCAAGGAATAGCTATGCTTTCAGCCGTGCTCAAAAGCGAAACCGCTATTGCCGTGAGCATTCGCATAATGGATGTGTTCGTTGCGATGCGTCGCTCGCTTGCCTCGCTTGCGCCTTTGCTGTCTCGTATCGAAGCCACGGAACGCCGTCAGCTGAAACAGGAAGACGCGCAGGCCCGCAACGAGGAACGCTTCAAGTTGATTCTCGACGCGATGCAGGACAAGAAGTTTCCGCCGCAGAAGGTGTTCTTTGACGGGCAGGTATACGACGCGTTCGAGCAGATGAAGAAGTTCGTGCGCATGGCCAAGACGGAGCTGATTGTCATAGACCCGTACTTCGACGACTCCGTTCTGCCGCTCATCGCGCAGAAACGGCCAAACGTATCGGTCCTTGTGGTGAAGAACACGCGCAAGAATCTCCTTCATGCCGTCGATGTGGCGCAGTTCAATGCGCAATACAACAACACGCTAACAGTCAAAGAGTCCGTCAAGTTCCATGACCGATTCCTCATCATCGACAAGACAACCCTCATTCATGTTGGTGCGTCGCTCAACCATCTTGGCAAGAAGTGTTTCGCGTTTTCATCCCTCGACAAGTCAAATATTCCCGACATACTGGCGAAGATATAACAGGACGTGGGAAAGGTCGCTCACCATTCAATGGGCCTTTCGCGGGGCCTGTCCCTCAAGTTTCCCTCGGCCGTCGCGTCACTTCCTACACCACCCGCGACGCGAAGGAGATTGCCAAGCCGCGGGCAATGGTGCCATGAGCGCTGCCGGCGGGGGGAAACGCAAAACCCTTGAAAAACGGGCCTTTCGTGGGGTCTGTCCCTCAAGTTTCCAGGCAGGAGTACAAGCTGGCATGAGCTACTATATCAATAATACTATGTCAATAGGCCCTTTTGCCCCTCCGCATTGGAGAATGTGCATGCGTTTTGGCATGCGGAACCCCGCATGAATCAAAATTCGCGCTTGACGGCGAAGAGCGGTTTGTGATAGACTAACAACCATTGAGCAGAGAAATATCACTATTATGATGCGAATAAACAGGCTGATGGCAGTTGATGCAGACTGGAATGGAACACTGACGATGGTGCGCGGAAGAATGGCGTCGCCCCGTCGTTGTGTAGCCATAACTGCGCAAAATAGCGAAATAGTCAGGGGGGGGGGTAAATTATCTCGGAGCCCTCGCCCACAATCATTACTCCCATAGCGCGGCACCATGAGTCAATTGGCTATGCATAGCATAACTTTTGTCACATGAGGCGGGAATTAGGACATCTTGCGCTATATAGGCCCATCGACAAGTTCGACCTTGGATGGGGCGTAAAGGTCACAGACGTAGGATTCGCCAACATAAAGCCAGGTGAAGACTATCCGCCAGCGCGGCATCCTGTGGAATACATGTTCAGCTGGGACACAGGCCGTCGTCTGGCGAACTACCATGTGCTGTTCATCGGCAGAGGCGGCGGCGTCCTGGAAACGGAGCACGGAGGAACATTCAGGCTTAAGGGCGGTGACTTGTTCTTGCTGCA
Source organism: Kiritimatiellia bacterium (assembly GCA_045535455.1). GTDB lineage: Bacteria > Verrucomicrobiota > Kiritimatiellia > RFP12 > UBA1067 > UBA1067. The sequence goes on from JAZSLQ010000220.1 coordinate 4,748, forward strand.
TCCCGGCGAGTGGCATCGGTATCGTCCGAATAGGGAAACTGGATGGACGGAGCACTGGTGCGGGCTTTCCGGCGCGTATGTCGAGCAGATCATGGGAAATTTCTTCTCTATGAAGCATCCTGTCGTCAGCGGGGCGAATGCCACGTCCGTCAGATGCCGATTGCGCAGAATCGCCCAGTTCTTCTACGACGGACATACGGCATGCGTTCCCGAACTGGTTTCCGAAGTGATTGGCCTTCTTGCTGACGTTGCGCCGCATGTTGATGCGCAGGCTCGCCCGTTTTCGGATGCGATTGCCGCATCGTGCGACGAGATGGTTTCCCGCATCGATGAAAACATAGACCTTGAGGAACTCGGCAGAAGGCATGGCATGGGCTATACGCTTTTCCGCAGGCTTTTCAAGGACCAGACAGGCTTTACCCCTCACGCATACGTTCTTGACATTCGCCTCAACCGAGCTCGGGCGCTTTTGCGCGACACGTCGCTCACTGTCGAGGAAGTTGGCTCTGCGATTGGCTTTTCGTCCATATCGTACTTTTCTCAGGCGTTCAAGAGGCAGTTCGGCATTTCTCCGAATGCTTGGCGTACGCGCAAGTGACAGTTGCACTGGGTGGCGGACGTCTCCAGCGGCGTGGCAAAAATATAAAATAATAGTCAAAAATTGTGTCTACCATTTGAGGTAGGTCATGGTATATAATGTAAAACGATGAAAGTTAAGGAAAGCAAGGTTGCAAGTTCGGTGGCGTTGGCGATGCTGGCGTGTGTAATCGTCTGCGCGCAGGATGCGTTGTCGGCGGAGGTCAGGCAGATATTCCGTCCGGAGCGGTTTCAGCGCGGCGACACCAACGTGTCGCGTCTGCAGGAGATCGACGACGCGACGCTCGACGGCGTGCAGAAGGTGTGCGTGCGCGGGATGCAGATGGACGCGCACGAGATAATGTGCGACGGGCCCCATTGCGAGCAGCAGATGCACACACGCGGCGCGCGCGGCCTTTCGGGTCGCCGCGCCGCATTCGTTTTCTCAACACAACCCGACACAACAAAACCAGAAAGGAAAACAGGCAATGAAAACAAAAACAACCCTGGCCGTCATAATGTCGGCCGCCGTAGCCGCCTGCACGGCGTTCGCGGACACCTATACCGACGGCAATGGCGTAGAGTGGAACTACACCATCGTCAGCGGCACCAACGTCCGTCTGGGGCAGGCCACGGCGCTTTCGGGAAATAAAGTGAACGAAGATGTAAAGGCCATTGGCGATGACGTGACGGTCGATGCTTCGACAATCCCCTGGACGTTCACGAACGGTGGCACGGACTACACCGTAACGGAGATTGCCGCCGCCGCATTCGCCACGCGCACGAAGCTTACCGGGACGTTGTGCATTCCCGCGACGGTGAAGGCTGTGGGAGAACGCGCGTTTCAGGGTTGCTCGGGGCTTACGGCGTTGACGTCGCTCGGCGGCGTGACGAATCTCTACAGCTATGCGTTCAACGAAACCAAGAATCTCGGCGGCTATTTCCCGGACATTTCGGGAGTTTCCGTATTCGGCGGCGGCCCGTTCCAGATGGCTGGGCAGAATGGTGGAATGACGGGCACGGTGAGGCTCAACAAAAACGCGACCACCGTCTCCACGCGAATGTTCGGCGCAACGTGCCTGACCGGCCCGATACTGATTCCTTCGAACATCACGGCCGTCAGAGATCTCGTCTTCAACGAAGCGAAGCAACTCAAGGGGGTGTGGATCGCCGGCGTACCGTACGTTGCATCGGGAACACAGACCAAAACGGCGGTGCTGTTGACAAATGTTTTCCGCTACAACCATGAGAACGAGTTGACCGTGTTCGGCCCCAACACGCGACCGACTAACGATTCGACATTGACGAGCCAGTGGCAAAACTTCGGCAAGGACGTCAACGGCGTGGTGCTTTTGCCGAACACTGCCGAATGGAAAGATTTTACGCTCAACTCTGCGAACGCGACGGTGGATTTCTACGATTTTGCGATGGTGCTGGACGAGGATGCGGGGGTCGTGAAGATCACGGCGACGACCGCCGAGCAACTGGAGCAGGCGCTGACGTACGCGCCGAAGTTCAAGAGCGTTTTCGGATTCGACACGCGCATAAGCGTCACGGAGGCGATCGACCTTGCGGACGTGACGATTACCGATGACATGACGAACGGCGCGACGTTCGACCGGCTGATGTTCTCCGCGAAGACCAAGACGCAGCTGAACGCAATTCTTGAAGCCTTTCCATCCACCACGCCGATCGCAATCGACCCGACCGGGCTGACGGAGAACATGGTCGTTCCGGAAACGTACGCCAACGTTTACGTGAAGACAGTGCCGGGCGTGACGATCAAGCGCATGGGCAACGGCTTCATGATCATCTTCTACTAAGTATGGTATAATACATTGAAACACGATAGTTGCGCATGAGAACACAAATGGGAAACAAAATCGGCAGGCGCATATTCATGCCAATTGCCGCCGCGCTTGCGGCGTTCGCGTCGTCCGGCGCGACGGCGCCTGCCGGTTTTACGTTCATATCCCCCGCGGGCGAGTGGCGGGGGAAGGAGCTAGCGAAAGACGAGGGCGCGGCGGCGTTCGCAAAGACCGTCGCCAACGCCCGCGAGGTCGCCCGCGTCCAGGCGCAGGTCTCGGCGCTCGGATGCTTCGAGTTCTATGTCAACGGCAAGCTCGTTTCGGTTTCGGAGGACGGCAACCGCTGCGACTTTCTGCGTCCCGGCGCGACGGACCGCGAGAAAAGGCGGCACTATGTTTCGTACGACATAACCGACAACTGGAAGCGCGGCGCCGGAGAGAAGAACACGCTTTCGGCATTCGTGGCGCGGTCGTGGTTTTCGGATCTGATCGGGAGCCGCACCGACGTAAAGCCGGCCTTCGGCGCGAACGTGCGCGTCGAATATTCCGACGGCGGAGTCGAGACGGTCAAGACGGACGCCTCCTGGACGGCGTCGTTCAACACTCCGTTCCAGAGGGCGGGGATCTACTGGGGGGAAGTGCGCGACGGGCGCATTAGCGACGACGCGGCGGAATGCGCCGGCGATGCGTCCGCCGAAGAGAACCGCGAGTTCAAGGGCGAGACTACGCCGCTGGAGGGTCCGGGCGTTTCGATACGGTGGGATCTCGCCATGCATCCCGTCGAGGCTTGCGTTTATTCCTCTGCGACCGGCGCGAAGGACGGCGAATACGGGCGCGTCGCGACAGACAGGCGGTGGGACGGCAAAGGGCCGCTGACGATCAAGCGCGGCGAGAGGCTCGTTATCGATTTCGGACAGAACGCTGCGGCGATTCCCGAAATCGTCGCAAAGGCGAAACGCGGTGCGACGCTGACGTTCAAGGGCGCCGAGATGCTCAACGAGTCGAACGGCGAAAAGAAGCGCGGCAACGACGGCCCGGCGGGAAGCATCCACCGCGCGAACTACCGCATCCTGAAGGACGACGGAGCGCTCGTCAGATACACGTTCGCGGGCAAAGGAGTGGAAACGTACGTGCCGACGTTCACGTACATGGGCTACAGATACGCCGAAATCACCGCCACCGGGACGATGGAACTCCGTTCCGTCAAGTCGATACCCGTCACTTCGATACGCAAGTCGATGGAGCGCGGCAATCTGCGGTGCGGACACGCGGGAGTGCAGAAACTCGCAGAATGCGCGAAGTGGGGGGAGTACTCGAATTTCCTTTCGCAGCCGACGGGATGCGCCGGGCGCGACGAGCGCAACGGGTGGACGGCGGACCTGTACGTCTTCGCGGCGGCGGCGTACCGTTTCGCGGACGTGTACTCGTTCATCGAAAAGTGGATGGGGGACATGCGCGACGCGCAGGACGGGAAGGGCGGCTATCCGAACGTCGCCCCCAGACAGCGCGGCAACGGCAGCGGCTACGGACAGTGCGGATGGTCCGACGCCGGCGTGATAGTCCCATACATTTCGTGGCGCATGACGGGCGACAAGACTATAATAGAAGAGAACTTCGATTCGATGGCGAGGTTCGTCGCCATGCAGCAGAAGACGAAGTACAAGACCGATGTCGCGCCGCGCGCGCCTTTCCAGTTCGCCGACTGGCTGTCGTACGAAAAGTACGAAACGTTCTTCAAACGCAGCAGGGGCAAGGACGGAAACGTGCTTCCGGAGACGAAGGTGTGGTGGGACTTCCTCGCGGGATGCTACTGGCTGTCGAACGCAAGGATGATGTCGGAAATGGCCGCCGCGAACGACGCCTTGAGCCTTTCAAGGTAGTCCGCCTTTCCGTCGCTGAACCGCGACAGCGGCCCGATGTTCAGCACGATGTCCTTCAGGATCGTCCGCTTCCCCTTGGCGTTCGTGCCGCGCCGACATCTCGCCAGCCGGAGATACTTGGTTCCGTTGTTGTTCGCCACCTCGATGTGCATTGCGCCTCCTATGTTATTTATATGATTACGAATGAATTGTATCATAGGCTGCGCCGAGAGTCAAGTGGAAACATTGATTTTATTGGCCTTTCTTATCGCTCCAAGGGCAACGAGGCGTCAGCGAAGTGGCAAAGTCGGGCGGAGAGTAAAACTCCATGCAGCACGACGATGAAAATTTATGATATAATATCCATGTTTTCGATAAGGGGTATTGTGCCCTTGAATTGAAAGCGAGGTGAAATATGGCTAAACCAGTGAAAGAAACGCCCATTCTTTTTGGCGAGGAAGCAAGGCAGTTTGAGGTGCGAATGTTGCATCCCAAGACGCTTTCTGCCGAACAGACCGATCGAATCTTGCGTGATTACGAATTCTTGCGCAAGAAATGCGTGAACTGTACTTTCTGAACCGATTGATGAACAAAGACAACATACGGCTCCGCAGACTTGGTTCTGGTGACGTTGTAACGCAGTTTGACTGTGGGGATGACGATCTAAACGATTTCCTCCTTACGGATGCGCCGTTGTATTATCGTGTTCGCCTTGCCACTAGCTATGTTCTGGAAGATGGCGAGAGCGGGGATGTGATTGGCTATTTCAGCCTTGCCCACGACAGAATATCCCTGACTGACTTTCCAAGCAGTTCCGCATACAACAGATTCCGCAAGCAGTTCTTTGCGCAGGGCAAGATGTTCAAGAGTTATCCGGCCCTTAAAATATGTCGACTTGCAACCGACCGCCGCTATCGGGGAGAAGGCATTGGCGCAATGCTCGTCAATATGATTATCGCCTCCTATCGAAAAGACAACAAGGCGGGATGTCGGTTCATAACGGTAGATGCCTACGCGGCCGCATTGGATTTCTATTTCAAGCAGGGCTTTGTTCCGCTCTCAAAGGCTGATGCCGGAGCCGAAACCCGACTTCTGTACTTTGATTTGGCAAGTCTGGCAACCGACAACATTTCACCTACCCCATGAACGCCACAATCGCCATAGAATCGCTTGGGAACACACTTGGAAATAAGCGTGCTTTTGCCATAACTGCGCAAAATAGCCTGATTTTGCAGGGGGGGGGGGGGGG
>JAZSLQ010000091.1:0-13913 GCA_045535455.1 Kiritimatiellia bacterium
TGTCCCCCACCGGATCCGCACGCCGGCTTCGGGCAGGACGATGAATGGGTGACCGGTGATTGGCTGTGGCGAGGCAAATCAGAGTAGGATTCAATCAAAATGCGATAATTTCCGCTTATGGGCGTAGGAGCCGCCAAAAAATGGTATAATATTCGGAAACCCAAAAAAGGACGAGACGGAAATGGCGGCTATATACGAGTATACAGGCGTTGTCGAGAAGGTGCTTCAGCTCCAGACATTTGCGAGCGGATTCACTAAGCGCGATGTCGTTATGACAGACGATGTCGGGGCTGAGTCAAAGTGGCCCAACCACATCGCGTTCACCTTCAAGAAGGACGCCGCCTCCATGCTCGACACGGTGCGCGAAGGTCAGCGCGCCAAGATTCGCTTTGCCATCGACGGCCGCGAGTGGACGAACCCGCAGGGCCAGGTTAAGTATTTCACCGACTTGACCGGCCTCAAGATCGAGGTCCTCAACGCGGACGGCTCGTCGACCGAGCCCGTTCCCGCTCCCGCCGAGCCCGATTTTCCTGAAGATGCCGGTGCGATAGACGACATGCCGTTTTGATTTCCGGGGGGCGTAGGGACAGACAAAGAAAAAGGGCCAGATACAGAGATGAAGCAGATAGGTGTAGGAATTCTTGGCTTCGGAACAGTCGGCGCGGGAGTCGCAGACGGCCTTCTGAAGCATCGTGACGTCATGGCCAAGCGCCTTGGCGTCGACATCGTCCTCAGGAAGATCGCGGACCTCGATATCACGACGGACCGCGGCATCCAGGTTCCCGACGGCGTTCTCACGACAGACGCGAAAGGCGTTCTCGCTGATCCCGAGATCGACATCATCGTCGAGACAATCGGCGGCACGGGCGTCGCCAAGACATTTGTCCTCGAAGCGCTCAACGGCGGCAAGTGCGTCGTCACCGCGAACAAGAAGCTGCTCGCGGAGTATGGGCACGAGATTTTCGAGACGGCGGCGAAGAACGACGTCGACATCTACTTCGGTGCGTCGGTTGGCGGCGGCATCCCGATCATCCGCGTCCTGCGCGAAGGGCTCGCGGGCAACGAGATCGAGTCGATCCACGGCATTCTCAACGGCACTTGCAACTACATCCTCACGAGGATGGAGAACGAGGGACTTCCCTTCGACGTCGTCCTCAAGGACGCGCAGAAGCTCGGCTATGCCGAGTCCAACCCGTCGCTCGATGTCGACGGCTTCGACACCGCCCACAAGGCATGCATCCTCGCGGCGCTCGCGTATGGCTTCCAGCCGACACTCGACCAGGTTCAGGTCGAAGGCATCCGCAACCTTGCTGGTGCGGACGTGAAGTACGCCGCAGACCTCGGCTACCGCATCAAGCTTCTCGCGTGCGTCGCGAAGGACGGCGACGAAGTCGAAGTCGGCGTGCATCCGACGCTGATTCCCTTTTCGCACATGCTCGCGAACGTGAACGACGCGTTCAACGCCGCCTACGTGAAGGGTGACATGTCGGACTACACGATGTACTACGGTCGCGGCGCGGGCCGTGCGCCCACGGCCTCCACTGTCGTCGGCGACATTGGCGATATCGCGCGCAACCTCGCCTACGACGAGACGCGATATAGGCGCGGAGTCCCGAACTACGGCGAGGGCAAGGTGCGTCTTCGCGCGGCAGGCGATATCGCCTCCAAGTTCTACCTCCGCTTCATGCTCGCGGACAGGCCCGGCGCGATGGGCGTCGTCGCTTCGGCGCTCGGTCGCCACGGCGTTTCGATATCCGCGCTTTCACAGAAGGGCTCGACCGAGGGGAATCTCCCCGTCCCAGTCGTTGCAATGACTCGCGAGGCGCGTTCGGCCGATCTCGATGCGGCTCTCTCGGAAATCAAGGCATCGGGCGTAATCGGTGAAGAGCCTGTAAAGCTCCGCGTCCTCTGACGCCTCAACCCCTTCAACCCTTTAACCCTTTAACTTTTCAACTCTCTCAATGAAAGTATGCAAGTTCGGCGGCAGCTCCCTTGCGGACGCGACGCAGCTAAACAAGGTAATTGACATCGTCCTCGCGGATCCAGCGCGGCGCATCGTGGTAGTCTCCGCACCGGGCAAGCGTGACAAGGGCGACACGAAGGTAACCGACCTCCTTATCGCGCTCGCGAAGGCCGCGCTTGCAGGCGAGAACATTGACCGCCAGCTTGGCGCGGTCGTCGAGCGCTACGCTCTCATCGCCGACGAGCTCAAGCTTGGCGAGGACATCGTTTCCGACATCACGCGCGACTTGAGGTCGCGTATCGCCCAGGCCAAGGATCTCCGCCCCGAGGAGTTTCTCGATCTCGTAAAGGCGGCTGGCGAGGACAACAACGCGAAACTTGTCGCAGTCGCGTTCGCGGCGCGTGGAAGAAAGGCGCGGTACGCGAGCCCCAAGGACACGGGGATGGTGCTGAAGGGCGAGTTTGGCGACGCTACGCTCGACCCAGACAGCTACGCGACGCTTTCGCGCGCGTTCTCGAACTTCGAGGGGATCGTGATTTATCCCGGCTTCTTCGGCTATACGAAGGATGGCAAGGTCGCGACGTTCCCGCGCGGCGGCTCCGACATCACGGGCTCGATTCTCGCGGCGGCCGTCTGCGCCGACGTTTACGAGAACTTCACCGACGTTGATTCTGTCTATCCGGTTGATCCCCGCATCGTTCCCGATGTGAAAGAGGGCATCCCGACGATGACTTACCGCGAGATGCGCGAGCTTGCCTACGCGGGCTTCGGCGTCTTCGCCGACGATGCTGTCATCCCTGCGGTCAGGGCGCGAATCCCGATCAACATCCGCAACACGAACCACCCCGGCGAGCCCGGCACGATGATCCAGCAGTCGCGGCGCGTCGTCCCAGGGACTGTCGTCGGCATCGCGAGCGCGGACGGTTTCTGCAACATCGTCGTCGAGAAGTACCTGATGAACCGCGAGATCGGCTTCGGCAGGCGGCTCCTCCAGATCCTCGAAGACGAACACGTTCCCTACGAGCACATGCCTTCGGGCGTCGACTCGCAGTGCATCGTCATCAAGGAGCAGCATCTGCCGCGCGAGGTCGAGCGCCGCGTCGTGGCGACGATTCGCCGCGAGCTCGAGCCCGATTTCGTGACTGTCGAACGCGACATCACGACGCTTATGGTCGTGGGCGAAGGCATGTGCTACACGCCTGGTATGCTCGCCAAGGCATGCCTTGCGCTTGCGTCCGCTGGGATTTCGCTCTCCATGGTGAACCAGGGGTCGTCCGAGGTCTCGTTCATGATCGCCGTCAGGAAGCAGGACCGCGACAATGCCGTCCGTGCGCTTTACAAGGCATTTTTCGGTTGACGCGCAAACGAAAATTGCATAAAATATTCGACAAAATCGGATAATTAGGATTACAAAATGTTCCGCATACCAAAGTTGAAGTCACTCTTCTCGACAGACATCGGCATCGACCTCGGCACGGCGAACTCGCTTGTGTACGCAAAGGATCGCGGAGTTGTCCTTCGCGAGCCCTCGGTCGTGGCGATTCAGGCTGGCTCCAAGCGCGTCCTCGCCGTGGGCGAAGAGGCGAAGCGGATGCTTGGGCGAACACCCGGCAACATCATCGCGATCCGTCCGATGAAGTCGGGCGTCATAGCCGACTTCGACATCACCGAGGCGATGATCGCCTATTTCATCAACAAGGTCTGTCCGAAGCGCTTCTGGTCGAAGTATGCGAAGCCGCGCATGGTCATCGCGGTTCCTTCGGGCATCACCGAAGTCGAGAAGCGCGCGGTCGAGGATGCGGCCCACGCGGCGGGTGCGGGTGAAGTATTTCTGATCGAAGAGCCGATGGCCGCGGCGATCGGCGTCGGGCTTCCGGTGAGCGAGCCGGCGGGCTCGATGATCGTCGATATCGGCGGCGGCACTTGCGAAGTGGCGATCATCTCGCTCGCAGGCATAGTCCACAGCTATTCCGCTCGCCAGGCGGGCGGCGACGCGATGGACGAGTGCATCATGAAGTACATCCAGCGGGTCTACAACCTGCTGATCGGCGAGCGCATGGCCGAGATGATAAAGATTGAGATAGGGAGCGCCTTCCCGACTGGTGAGGAGAAGACGCTCGAAATCAAGGGCAGAGATATAGTGGCGGGGTTGCCGAAGACTTTGACGATAACCTCCGAGGAAATCAGGGGAGCCCTGAAGGAGCCGGTCGGCCAGATCGTGGACGCTGTGAGGTCCACTCTGGACAAGTGTGAACCGGAACTCGCGGCCGACCTTGTGGACAGGGGCCTTGTGCTGTCGGGCGGTAGCTCGCAGCTTCGTGGCCTCGACAAGCTTCTCGCGCAGCAGACGGGGCTTCCCGTTACGGTGGCGGACGATCCGCTTTCGGCTGTCGCTGAGGGCACGGGCGTCGTGATGAACGAGCTCGACTTCCTCGCGAAGAACAAGCGTGCGTAGAGTCTTCGGCAAGTCCGCTTTTCGGAGGACTTGCCAGAATGAAAGCCAGAACGACCGGTGCATACGTGTTCATCGCCCTCGGGGCGGTGGCTGTGGCGGTCGTCGCTTTTTCTCGGGGAACGGCCCTTGAGGCGATTTTCCCAGTCGAGCGTGCTCGTCGCGCGTTTTCCGACAAGGTCTGGTCTCGCGTAAAGGGCGCCTGCCGGGGGGCGGAGGCCTCTGCGGAGAACGTGGCCCTGAGGCGCGAGGTCGCGGCGCTCGCGCTGGCGCACGAGGATGCCGCACGGCTCGAGGCCGAGAACGCACGGCTTAGGCGCGTCCTCGAATACAGGGAGAGGGACCCGAAGACATGGCTCGCGGCTGCAGTGCTTGTCGGTGGCGGCTCGGGGCCGCGCGGCATGCTCAGGGTCGACAAGGGCTCTCTCGCCGGCGTGCGAGAAGGGGCGATAGTCGTCGTCCCCGAAGGTCTTGTCGGGCGCGTCGAGTCCGTGACGCCCCACACGTCGGAAATCTGCCTCGTCACCGATCCGTCGCTCGGCGTCGGCTGCGAAGTGTCGCTCCCGGGGGGCGGGGTTCTTCGCGGGACGCTCGCCGGCGGCACTGACGAGCGGCTTGTCATGAAACACATCTTGTCCGCGGCGGAGGTCCCGCCGCGCAGTCCGGTTTTCACGTCGGGTCTCGGAGGGATATATCCCAAGGGGATCGCCGTAGGCACTTTGCTCGAAGTCAGAAACGACTCTGATTCGCCGAGACGAGAGGGTGAAGTGTTGCCGGCTGTCGACTTTGCGACGCTGAGGGACGTCTTCATCCGCCGTGAAAAATAACATCGTCCAGTTTGCGTTCATCGTCGTTGCCATCGTCCTTGGAGGGGCGCTGGAGGACATGCTGCCGTCGATTGGCTCGCTTGGGCTTCCGATACTCCTGTCGCTCGCCGTCTTTTTCGCGGTCGAGACGCGGATGCCGATATGGATCATGGCGGCAGTGGCCGCAGGCGCCTTTGAGGAGGCAATCTGCTCGCTGCCTCCCGGCTCCGCGATGGTGTTCTTCGCCGCAATCGCCGTGGCGATAAGGTTCTTCCGCGAGCCGGTTGTCTGGATTGCCGTCGCGTATCCGTCGTACCAGGTATGGCTCGCGCTCGTGTCGGACACCGCCGGCGCGTCGGGTCGAATACTGCTCTCGGTGCCGGTCGGCGCAGTGTGCCTGGCGATGGCGTTTGCGGTTTTGTCGCGGCTCTGGAGAAAGGCGGGCGCCGATGCGTAGCGAAGCGTCCATCGTGAGCGATCTCTCCGTCCTCGCAGTCGGCGTCATCTTCGTGGCAGGGCTTGTGGCGCTCGGCTTCCGTCTCGCGAAGGTCCAGCTCGTCGATGCCGCGAAGCACTCGTACGACGGCTCGAGGCAGGCGATACGCGCCGTCCAGACTGCCGGCCCGCGCGGTCGCATTCTCGCGCGCGACGGGACGGTGCTTGCCGACAACCGTGCGTCTGTGTCCATCGCCGTGAATCCCGAGGGCTTCCAGCGCCGTTCGTGGAACGACACGGTGCTCGCGATCTCGAACGCCGTGGATGCCGTCGCGGCGACAATCGGCATTCCCTCCTCCCTCACGACGAACGCGATAGCACGCCATGTCCGCCAGCAGCTTGCGAGGCCCCTCGTCGTCTGGCGCGATGTCGGCGACGAGCCAATAGCCCGCTTCGCGGAGCGCGCAGCGGATTTCCCCGGCTTCACCTGCATTGAGACGGAGGAGCGCGTCTATCCCGAGGGGCGGCTTGCAGCGCATGTGATCGGCTTCGTCGGCCGCCGCGAGACGGTGTCGGCTGGTGGAGAGAAGTTCAACTTCCGAGACAAGGAGATGTGCGGGCGCGAAGGGCTTGAGGCGTTCTACGACAGCTATCTGCGCGGCTCGCCGGGCGAGCTTCAGGTGACTGTTGACGCACGCGGCTTCGCCGTCGAGGAGACGGTGCTTGTCGAGGCGAGGCGAGGCCCCGATCTTCGGCTCTCCATAGACGTCGCGGTGCAGCGCTCGGTCGAGCGTCAGCTTCGCGGCGAGCGCGGCGCATGTGCCGTCATCGATCCGCGCAATGGCGCGGTGCTCGCGCTTGCGAGCGCACCTTCCTATGACCTGAATCTTCTCGTCCCGCAGCTTGCGCCAGAGATAAACGAACGGCTCTTCAGGAATCCGAGGAACGACTACCGCAACCGCGCTTGCTTCGAGACGTATGCGCCGGGATCGACGTTCAAGCCGGTGACAGCCCTCGCTGGGCTTGCGGCCGGCGTCCCTCCCGATGTTGAATACGAATGCACCGGCGTCTTCGAGCTCGGCGGGATGCGGCTCCATTGCGCTCGCCGCTGGGGGCATGGCCCGATAGACATGAGGCACGCGATCAAGGAGAGCTGCAACACGTATTTCAGCAACATCGGCTGCGACATTGGCACGAACGCGCTTTTCTCCGCCGCTCGCGCGATGGGGCTTGGCGCGAAGACGGGGATTGACTTCCCGCAGGACTCCGCAGGCGTAGTTCCGTCGGACGAATACAAGCGCAGCCACTACGACCTGCCGTGGTATGCGAGCGATCTTGCGCACGCTTCTATTGGGCAGGGACAGTTGCTCGTGACACCCCTCCAGATGGCGCGACTCACGGGCGCGATCGGAACTGGTTTTCTTACGAGGCCGCGGCTGAGGGCAGATTCGCCGGTCGAGCGCACGCCGTTGCCGTTTTCCGCAAAAAACCTCGCCGTCATAAGGGAGGGCATGAAGATGGTGGTGGACAGCGGCACCGGGCATCTTGCCGAAGATGGTGTCACAGTCGCAGTTGCAGGCAAGACGGGAACGGCCGAGGTCGGGCTTGGCGCGACGAGGCGCAAGAACACGTGGTTTATCGCCTACGCGCCTGCGGAGAAACCGACGGTGGCGATTGCGATGGTGATTGAGAACGGCGAATCGGGCGGCACGACTACCGTGCCGAAAGTGAACGCAGTGCTTAAGTCGATATTTGGGGAACTGGTAGGGGCGCCTCTCCGAGGCGACCGCTCGGTGAACGGGAATAGGCGATGATCGAAAAACTAAAGAGATTCAACTGGCTGATGTTTGCAGCGATGCTGGCGCTCGTGGCGCTCGGCACGGCCGCGATATACTCGGCTGGCAACGCCAGGACGGAGGCGGTGTTCCACACGATGTGGAAAGCGAATCTCTCGACAGCGGTGATTGGGCTCGCAGTCTATTTTGCGCTTGCCTTCTTCGACTACCGCCGCTACATAAATCTGCTCGCCGCGCCGTCGTATCTCTTCTCGCTCGTCCTTCTCGTCGTCGTCCTTTTCGTGGGCACCTCGACCTACGGCGGGCGGCGCTGGCTCTGGTTCTTCCAGCCGAGCGAAGTGGCGAAGCTCTGCGTAATCGCGGCGCTTGCGTGGATCTACGGATTTGCGGACGAACGGCCGTGGCTGCGGAAGTTCAACGGTTTTCTCGTCGCGCTGGCGGTGATAGGAGTCCCTGCGCTGCTCATACTTCTTGAGCCAGACCTCGGCACTATGCTCGCGCTACTTCCCGCAACGCTCGTGATGCTTTTTGTCGCGCGCGTCTGGCGGCGCGGGATTCTTACGGCGGCCTGCATCGCGGCAATCGTGGTGTCGGCCATTCTCGCGGCGGTCTATGAGGCGGAGAGGCCTGGCGTCACCGAGGCAAGAAAGGCGGCGATACTGAAGTTTGTGCCCCTGAGGCCGCACCAGGTGAAGCGGGTCAAGATATTCCTGTTCCCCGACGAGGATCCTCACGCCGCGGGATACACTTTAAGGCAGGCGATGATATCGATTGGCTCCGGCGGATTCTCCGGCAAGGGGTTCCGCAAGGGCGAGACGAACCACCTGAAGTACCTGCCGCAGTCAATTTCGATGAACGACTTCATCTTCTGCGTGTACGCGGAGGAGGCGGGGTTCATTGGATCGGTCGCGCTGCTCGCGCTTTTCGGAATGCTTCTCGTTCCGTGCGTGTGGACGGCGTATGTCGCCGCGGATGGAAGGGGACGGCTCGTTTCGATCGGCGTCTCGACCCTTGTGTTCGCGCACGTCTTCATAAACATAGCGATGTCGATAGGGCTTGTTCCGATCACGGGGCTGCCGCTGCCGTTCATATCGGCGGGGCGGACGTTCCTCGTGACGGTGATGGCCGGCCTCGGCATCGTCCAAAGCGTATCAATACATAGAAGGGAGAACGACAGATGAACCTGTTCGGATGGTTAAAGCGCTCAAAGCTGAAGCGCGAAATAATAGTAAACGTGGAAAAACTCGAAACCCGCGTCGCGGTCCTTGAAAACGGCCGCCTCGAGGAATTCATGGTAGAGCATCCCGAGGCCGAGCGGCTCGTCGGGAGCATCTTCAAGGGGCGCGTCCAGAACCTCGAGAACGATCTCCAGGCGGCGTTCGTCGACATCGGCCTCAAGAAGAACGCGTTTCTGCACTATTGGGACATGACGCCCGACGCAGACGCGCTCTTGGACGAAGACGACGAGCCGAAGAAGGGGCAGAAGGGCGGAAGGAAGTCGAACCGTCTCTCAGACGCTGAGATCGCGAAGCGCTTCCCGCCCGGGAGCGAGATCATCGTCCAGGTCACGAAGGGCCCGATTTCTACGAAGGGGCCTCGCGTCACCGCGAACCTCTCGATCCCAGGTCGCTATCTCGTCATGATGCCGGGAACGCGCATCCGCGGCGTCTCCAAGAAGATCGGCGACGCGAAGGAGCGCCTGCGCCTCAAGAAGATTCTCGACAAGCTTCCGCTCCCCGAGAACGTGGGGCTTGTCGTCCGCACCGTCGGCGCAGGCGCGAGCTCACGCGCGTTTGCTCGCGACCTCAGGAACCTGCTCTCCGTCTGGAGCGAGATGCAGTCGAACACGAAGCGCCTCAGGACTCCGTGCTGCATCTTCCAGGAACCAGACCTCTGCGAGCGCGTCGTCCGCGACTGGCTTACCGAGGATGTCGATGCGATCGTGATCGACGACGAGGCGAGCTACGAGTCGATGCGCGAGGTGACGGGCCGCATATCGCGCCGCGCCAAGGGGAAGATTCGCCGCTACGACGGCGTCACCAACGTCTTCGAGCACTACGGCCTCGAGCGCCAGCTTGCAGAGGCGTTCTCGCGCCAGGTGCCGCTCAAGTCTGGCGGCTATCTCGTCATCGACGAGACCGAGGCGCTTATCGCGGTTGACGTCAACACCGGCCACCACAAGGGCAAGGGCAGCCAGGAGGAGGCGATCCTCGAGGTGAACCTCGAGGCCGTCGAGGAAGTCGCGCGCCAGCTTCGGCTCAGGAACATCGGCGGACTTGTAGTCCTCGACCTCATCGACATGAAGTCTCGCAAGCATCAGAAGCAGGTGTATCGTGCGCTAAAGGATGCGCTCAAGCGTGACCGCGCGCGCACGAACGTCCTCGAGATTTCCGAACTCGGGCTTCTCGAGATGTCGCGTCAGCGCCAGGACCGCTCGATTCTCTCGATGCTCACTTCGAAGTGCCCCTATTGCTCGGGCCACGGGCTCGTCAAGTCGCCGATGTCCGTCTCGATAGAGCTCCAGCGCAAACTCGTCTCGCTTCTCCGCAAGGCCGAGGCCGACAAGAAGCCGTTCGAGCCGAAGATCGTCATCGCGCCTCAGGTGATGCAGCGCCTCCGTACCGAGGACTCCGAAATCCTCGCGCAGATGCAGAAGCAGTTCAACACGCGGCTCACCTTCGTCTCCGAGCTCCACCGTCATCCCGAGGCGTTCTCGATTCTGGATGCAGCCACCTCGCAGGTGTTGTACTCGCAGACGTGAGTGCGTGGACGACGGGTTTCGTGGCGAACAATAGAATATGGTATAATACAGCAGGAAGGGCTTTAAAATGGCAGAACTGATTGTTGCGCTTGACGTGCAGACGAGAGAAGAGGCGGTCGCCAAGGTGAAGGCCATCGGCGACGGCGTCGGCTTCTATAAAATCGGACTTGAGCTTTACACGGCAGAGGGTCCCGATGTCGTGAAGGCGGTGAAGGACCTTGGCAAGAAGGTCTTTCTTGACCTCAAGTTCCACGACATTCCCCGCACAGTCGAACGCGCCGTCCGCTCGGGCGGAAAGCTCGGCGTAGATCTCATGACGATTCACTCCGTCGGAGGCAAGGCGATGATCCTCGCCGCTGCGGACGCCGCAGCCGAGTTCGGCGTGGCTGCTCCCAAGATTCTCGCCGTCACGGTGCTCACCTCGATGGACGGCGCCGATCTTGCGGATGTCGGGATCGTCGGCCGCACCCCAGCCGAGCAAGTCGCCGCGATGGCGAAGTTCGCTGTCGAGAACGGCGCGAATGGGCTTGTGTGCAGCCCGAAGGAAGTGGGCTCGCTTTCGAAGTCGCTCGCCGCCGGAACTCTTTTCGTGACGCCTGGGGTCAGGCCTGCTGGCGCCGCAGTCGGCGACCAGAAACGTGTCGCGACTCCTGCAGACGCGGTGCGCGACGGTGCGACCCATCTTGTCGTTGGACGCCCGATCCTCGCGGCAGACGATCCTGTTGCGGCGGCCGCGGCGATTCTCGCGGAGATGTCGCTGTGATTTTTGCGCTGGCAGCATTTCTGCTTGCCGCGACCGAGCCGGCGATGACAGATGGCGAGGTCTGGAACGAAGGCGTGTCGTTTTATCGCGACGGCGATGTCACGAACGCCCTTAAGACGCTGCGTCCGCTCCTGCTCTCTAAGTCGCACGGCGCTCGCGCGGCCGAAGTCATCGCCAAGCTCGAATACGAAAAGGGAAATCTAGAAGAGGCGGCGAACGCGGCGCAGATCGCGCTTAGGGCTGCGCCAGATGACGCGAAGGCGAACCGCAACTTCACGCGAGCGACCGACCGTCTTCCGGCGATTCGCGAGGAGGAGCATTTAAAGTCGGTCCTCAAGGCAGCAGAAGGTAAAGATCCCGGCTCCATGCTCCTCGCCGCGACGAAGGACTGCCGCGCTCTTATGTCCGAGTCGGGCGTCTATCGCACGAACCGCGCGGAAAAGGCGGTCGCACTCGCAGACGCGCTTTCGAAGCGCGCGGAGCGACTGTCCGATTCGTGGATTCCAGTCCGCGAACTGATTGCGCAGTCTGTCACGAACGAGGAGCAGGCGGCGACCATCTCCGCGCAGATTGATGCGGCGCGAAAGAAGACGAAGGACGCTGCGAAGCGACTCTCTGATCTCGATGCCGAGGCGTATCCTCTTCTCTCTGACGTGGAGCACGACTTTACGAGGTTCGTGAAACTCACGATTATGCCGCCCGCGGCAATGGACGAAGACCTTGTCGCGCAGTCGAACGCATGGCTCGACGTGGAGCAGTTCAACGGTCGCAGCTGGCAGCAGGACGCACTTGACTTTACGCGCGCTTTCCGCGCGAAGTTCCCTGCGTGGGCACGTGCCTATGAGCAGCAGGCGCAGAGCGACACGAACAAGCCGCCGTTCACGGCCGAGGACCAGGCGAAGGTTTCCGCTCTCGCAACGGAACTTGAGAAGATTCAGCTTGGCTGCATAGACAAGTCCCTCCCGCCCGAGCAGGAGAAGGCACTGGAGATCATCAACGAGATACGCGAGCTTCTGCCGAAGGATCAGAACGGCGGCGGGCAGCAACAGCAGAAAAACGACCAGCAGCAGAAGAACGACCAGAACCAGCAGCAGAATCAGCAGAACCAGAACCAACAGCAGAACCAGGATCAGCAGCAACAGAGTCAGGACCAGCAACAGTCCGAGGGCGAGGATGAGAAGAACAAGGACGAGCCCGACGAGGGCGACCAGCAGGACTCCGAGGACCAGGAGGTCGAGGCCGTTTTGAAGAAGGCGCAGGAGCGCAGTGACGAACACGAGGCGGAGAAGAAAGCGCGCATGAGAAAGGCACCGCTCCCGCCAAACGAAAGGGACTGGTAAAATGAAGATAGTCGTCGCCTGTGGCGGAACCGGTGGACATGCGTTTCCTGGGCTCGCGGTAGCGGAAGAACTAAAGAGCCGCGGTCACGAGGTGACCGTGTGGGACTCGGGGCGCGACATCGAGTCGAGCGTAATGCGCTTCTGGCATGGTCCCGTCTTCTCGACTGGCGCGAAGCAGCTTTCGGTGTGGAATGGCCTTTCGATACTTCGCTCGATACTTCGCTGCCGCAGGGAGATGCGCCGCGCGAAGCCAGATGTCCTGCTTGCTATGGGAAGCTATTCGTCGCTTCCGCCTGTGCTCGCGGCGAAAGGTTGCGGCGTGCCGGTCGTTCTCCACGAGGCGAACACAGTCCCAGGGCGTGCCGTGGAGTTCCTCTCTCGCTTTGCAAAGAAGGTGGCGATAAGCTTCGACGTTACTGCCAAGTACCTGCCTGGGTGCGACACGGAGAAGACGGGCCTTCCCGTCCGCGCCGACATCGCGTCTGGAACTCGCTTCGGTTTCATACCCGCGGGCTCTTTTGTCGTGTTCGTCACCGGTGGCTCGCAGGGAGCACACATGGTGAACCGTCTCGCAAGCGAGGCGATTACGATGATGAAGGGCGAGATAGACCGCAGGGCTGCGTCTGGAAGGGAAGTCCGTCCGCTTTACGTCATTCACCAGACCGGAGTGGCAGACGAAGGGACGGTGATGGCGGCCTATGCGCATGCGGCACTTCAGTCGCGCGTCCAGGCGTTTGAGCGCGAGATGGCGAATGCTTTCGCCTCGGCCGATATCGTTGTCGCCCGCGCGGGGGCATCGACATGTTTCGAGCTTGCGGCATGCGGCAAGGCGGCGATGCTGATACCGCTTCCTTCTGCGATGCGCAACCACCAGCACTTCAATGCCGAGGCGTTCGTCGCGAGTGGCGCTGCCGACGAGGGCATCCAGTCCAGTCTGACGGCGAAGCAGCTTTACCTCTATCTCATGGGCTGCTACGACCGCCCAGAGCGCCTTGCGGAGATGTCCGCGAAGATGCGCACCCTTGCGACCCCCGACGCCGCATCCCGCGTCGCCGACCTCGTCGAACTCTCGGCAAAGTAGGATGCATAGAGATGGCGCGTCCGCGGCAGATTCGCCGCGCCGCCCGATGGCGAGGCCTGCGCCCGACCTGCTCGCCCGACCCGCAGTTTGCGGGCGCCCCACCAGCATGATTTTGACGCGCGCGCCTTCACGCGCACCCTTTACGCCGGTGGTCAAAATCACGCTGGGCCCGCAAACATGCTCTCGGGCGCCAGTCGGCTCTCCGGCCTCTGCGCTTCGCGCTGACCATCGGCTCGGCTTGGCGACAGCCTTGCGGCAGAAAACGCATGCCGCCGAAACACCCCCTCCGCTCCCGCTATCCGACACTAATTGACTCTAACCGACCCTAATTCATTTTGCTCGCTTCATTGCCACTTCGTCGGCGTCGGATTTGCCGCGTGCGTGAATTGCAAGTCAGGTGAGTCAATTTTCTGAAGATGGATCCGAGGGGTCTCGGCAGCAGTTCGAACATTTTCATTTGAGTTGTCTCCTTTATGCAGCCCTTGCGTAGGCGGTGTCGTATTGGTAGGCCGTAAG
>JAZSLQ010000181.1:0-10194 GCA_045535455.1 Kiritimatiellia bacterium
TTGAATAGTGGAGCCATGGCGGCAGAATCCTGAATCCCGAGCGGTTTGCGGTCGCGGCCCCACCGGACAGCGCAACGAAAGTCGGCGAGATGTCCGACATCGGAACGTACGCAGAGCCGGTATTTGCGGTCATGACGCTCAAGACGTCTGATGGCGCGGAGTACGTCAACGACTGGCACTTCCGCAAGTATGTCGACGCGCCGCTTGCCGACGCGAGGATCGACGTAAGGATCATTCCGACGACTGAGCGAAACGGATTCAAGGTCCGTCTCTCAGCTTCCGCACCGGCGTTCTTCGTCTGGGCGAACGCGGAGGGACTGCGCGGCGAGTTCGACGACAACGCCTTTACGCTCCTTCCCGGGCGGCCGCGCACGCTGACGTTCAACGCGAAGCAGGACATCGGATGGTGGGAGTTCAAGGACAGGCTGTCCGTCGTCAGCCTTTCCGATTTGCGCGATGGCAAGTCGCAACCGTTGCCAAAGGTGAAGTATGCCGACGAGGTAGACGACGGCAGGCCCTCGGCGCGCTGGCGCGGCTTCAACATCAACACCCTCTACAACCGCGACTGGGGCGGTGCGGACGCGGACTACAGCGCAGATGACTTCCGTTTCATCTCCGAGTTCGGCTTCAACTTCGTGCGTCTCACGGTTGATTATCGCTACCTCATAAAAAACGGCGACCGCGCGCATTGGCTTGAGTTCGACGAGGCGGGGATCAAGAAGATCGACCGCGCTCTGGAGCTTGCCAGCAAGTACGGGCTTCATGCGCAGATTTCCTTCTATCGCATCCCGGGCTATGCCTCTGGCGGTGACAAGGAGCCGACGGACATCTTCTCGGATGCGGAGACGCTGCGTGTCGCCTGCGAACATTGGAAGGTGCTGGCGCGCCGCTATCGGGCGATTCCGAACGACAGACTGACGTTCAACCTATTCAATGAGCCTGTCCACATGGAGGAAGAACGCTACACGCCGGTCATCCGCGCACTTGTCGCCGCGATACGCGAGGTGGACGAAAAGCGATTTCTCATTTCCGATGCAGTGGACTACGGTCGAATCCCCATGCTTTCGCTTGCCGACATCAAGGGACTTGGGCAGTCGTACCACAGCTACGATCCGCATTCCGTCACGCACTATCGCGCGCCGTGGGTGGAACTTGGAGACGCGGTCCCGGTGTGGCCGCCGATGCCGGAGGCGGGGCATCTTGGATCGGGTCCGCGCAGGCAGTACGACAGTGCAGGCATGGAATACATCTACCGCAAGTCTCTCCAGCAGTGGAACCCGCTGATTGACGCGGGCGTGTTCGTGAACGTCGGCGAGTTTGGCGTCTGGAAGAAGACTCCGCACAAGGTTGCGCTTGCGCTCATAGAGGATGAACTCGCGCTTTTCAAAGACCGCAACGTCGGTTGGGCAATGTGGGAGTTCCGCGGTGGATTCGGAATACTCGACTCAGACCGCGACGACGTGGAGTACGAGGATTTCCACGGCCATAAACTCGACCGCAATCTTCTCGAGCTCCTTCGCAGATACTGATTCTGGCGTCGGCTTAAAAACATGTCTAGACAAGATTGCGGAAGGACGGAGAATTTTGTAAAATTTCGGCAACAAAAACGAAAGGACTCGTCAATGAAAACAACAGTTGCCGCAATACTTGCCACATTCGCCGCGCTCGGGGCGCGGGCCGAGGAGGTGCACCTGAAAACGCTTGCCTCACATTGGGATGACAACGGTACGAATAAGTTTGTGTTGGGAACGGGCGACTACAGCGACAACAAGTGGAGCTGGACAAAGGAGCGTGTGTTCGACGGCGAAATCCAGCTGGACAATGGCGGCCAGCCCGACTGGCGCTGGTTCGAGCCGAGCTCGGTGAATTCCCAAAATGAGGATGCCTGGGCGGGCTATGGCGTGACAGAGCCGGTCATCGTAACCGGTATTCGCTTCATGCCACGTCACGACGAATATGCGACGCGCGTCATTGGCTGCCGCTTTGAGGGCGCGAACGAATCAAATTTCTCGGATGCAGTCACGCTCTATACTATTCCTTCGACTGATGCGGCGACGCTTCAGTCCGGATGGCAGACGGTGGGGTCTGATGCCTTGAATGCGGCGGCGATGACAACCTCGTTCTCGTATCTGCGCGTGATTGGCGACTTCTGCGGCAACATGATCGAAGTGGAGTTCTACGGACAGACGTGGGCGGAGGCGACGGGCAAAGCCCCGGCGGCCGCGCCGCAGAATCTTGCGCTTGCGGTGGACGATGTGGATGCCGACACAGTAACGCTGACGTGGAACGCGCCGACGGAGCCGTGCATTTCGGCGCTGGTCATACGCTCCACCGCACCCGGCGGTTCCTCATTCGACGTGACAAACACCGTTGCCGCGGCAACCACGACTTACACCGATTCCGACACCCCCCGCATTCCCGGCGTGAACTACTACTACCGCGTGGCGTTCGCCAACGGTGCGAACGTCGGCCCAGCGTCGGGCGTCGTTTCGCACCGGCATGTCGCCGAAATAGTCGTGACGCCTGGTTCGGACGGCATGAGCGCCATTGAGTACGACCACGACTACGAGGCCAAGACGGCGACAAGTGCGGCCTACCTTTTTGACGGCGACACTGTTTTTTTTGACGACGCCACTGTGAAAATGCCTAACGTCGTCGATGCGTCGGGCGGCAATACTAGTGTCGCAGTGGGGGTGGACTTCGGCGAGGGCAATGAATGTGTCGTGACGCGGTTTGCCGTGTTCCCCAGCCGCGAATGGAACAACACTCTCAGCCAGTGGGTCGTCGGGCGCTCGGACGGCATCGTGCTGAATGGTTCGAACGACACGACGGACTGGAAGAACGGCGCGGCCATCTCCGCCGCCTGCGACCTCTACGAGGAAAACACCTGGGACGACACATGTCTCGCCTGGCATGCGTTCGACACCACGGACGCGACGACGGCCTACCGCTACGTCTATCTGACGAAACCGGAGCGAGAGAACCTTGAAGGCCAGCGCACCGATGAATTCTACGGCAACGTCCGCGAGCTGAAGCTCTATGGCTGGAAAGCGGCGGATGCGGCGGCGGTGCTGCTTGCGCCGGAGATTTCGTCGGTCGAGTGGAAGGGGTCCAAGGTGAAGCTTGCGTGGGCGGCTGCTCAGAACGCGAACGGCTACCGCATTGAGCGGAAGAGTAACGACGGCGCGTGGGAGACGGTCGCCACGGTGACCGGGACGGAATACACGGATGCATCAATATCAAGGCCGACCAAGGGCACATACACGTACCGCATCGCGTCCATTGGCGGAAACGATTCTGTCGCGTACACGCTTAGTGTTGTGCCGACGGGAACTCCGTCTTCGCACGGACTTGCCATAATCTTCCGCTGACAGATGTATAGTCAGCAAGGAGATGAGATATGAAAAAGCTTGAAATGGCGGTTGCCTTGCTGATTGCGTCATTGTCGCTGTTGGCAGACCGCGTGTGGCTCGACGAGACTGACGTTTCGCGCATGAAGGCCGGTTGGGGCGAGTCAAAGCCCTGCAAGTCGGTCGACGGAAACGAGATCAAGATCGGCGGCTTCGCTTTCAAGCGTGGAGTCGGCACGCATGCGCCGAGCAGCTACAAGATTCCTCTTGGCGGCAACGCACTCTCGTTCGAGGCGGCTGTCGGCGTCGACGACGAGGCGGGTGAAAAGTCGTCCGTCGCCTTTCGCGTGGTTGCCGACGGCAAGGTCGTTACTGAAGCGAAGCCGGAGCGCGGTGAGGCGATGCGCATAAAGGCGGACCTTGCGGGCGCGAAGGTGGTGGTGCTTGAAGTCGACGCCCTTGGCGAGAACTGGGATGACCATGCTGACTGGGCGGACGCCTTCTTTACGTTCAAGGATGGTACGCGGCCGCTTTCGGTGGCTTCGCTTACACGGCAATTCGGCATGTTGACGCCAGCGCCCGCCAAGGCACCGCGTATCAACGGCGCAAAGCGCTATGGCGTGCGCCCTAGACGTCCGATTCTCTACAAGGTCGCTGTGACTGGCGAGAAGCCGGTCAAGATTTCCGTCGCGGGGCTTCCTGACGGCGTCGTCTACAATGCCGACAACCGCACCATAGCGGGCTCCGTTGCGAATGTCGGCGAATACGAGCTTTTGGTCGTAGCAGAAAATGCGTTTGGCAAGGCCGAGCGCAAGATGTCGCTTGTAGTCGGCAACACGCTTTGCCTTACGCCTCCGATGGGCTGGAACTCGTGGAATGCGTTTGCCGGCGGCGTTTCGCAGGAGAAGATGGTCGCGGCAACGGACATGATCGTAAAGCTCGGCCTTGATGAACACGGGTACAGCTTCGTCAACATAGACGACTTCTGGCAGAATAATCCGCAGAACGGCAAGAACGATCCCACGCTGGCGGGTCCCGAGCGCAATGAGGACGGCACTATCGCGCCCAATTCGCGCTTTCCAGACATGAAGGCGCTTGCGGACTACATCCATTCCAAAGGGCTCAAGGCGGGGCTCTACTCTTCGCCCGGACCCTACACTTGCGGAGGCTGCACGGGTAGCTGGCTGCACGAACTTCAGGATGCCCGCACCTGGGCGGAGTGGGGGTATGACTACGTCAAGTATGACTGGTGCAGCTACGGCGGCGTCGCGACTGGAGAAGGGCACGACAAGTTCCGGCGTCCGTATTTCCTAATGGGACGCTTCCTCGCGATGCAGCCGCGAGACATCGTCTTCTCGCTCTGCCAGTACGGATGGGACGATGTGCCGACCTGGGGCGCGGCGGCGGGCGGACAGCTTTGGCGCACGACTGGCGATGTGTTCGACACTTGGGCGAGTGTGTATGGTTCGATTCGGTCGCAGGCGACTCATTGGATGCACTCTAAGCCTGGCGCGTGGAACGACGCAGACATGCTGGTGGTTGGTAAGAACACCTGGGCGAAGGGCGACAGCCGTCTTTCGCCGAACGAGCAGTACACGCACATTTCGATGTGGTCGATGTTTGCGTGCCCGCTCATGATCGGATGTGACCTGACGTTGATGGACGACTTCTCGCTCAATTTGCTGACGAACGACGAAGTGATCGAGATCGACCAGGATCCGCTTGGGCTCGCGGCTGCGCTTGTCTGCGAAGACGGTGAGGGACGCGAGATCTGGGCGCGTCCGCTCGAAGGTGGGGCGATGGCGTTTGCGCTCCTTAATGCCGCCGACGAAGAGCAGACGATCGAAGTGGATTTCGCAGCGCTGGGAATCAAGGGCAAGTGGAAAGTGCGCGACTGCTGGCGGCAGAAGGACGAAGGCGTGTTTGAGGGGAAGTACGCGATGTCCGTTCCGGGCCATGCGACTCACCTCGTCCGCCTTGCTCCCGACGCAGGCGCAGGCCATTTGCCATGCCTCGTCGACGTGCGCGACAATTCGTGGCGGCGCGCGTTCGAAGCCGACAGGAAGCGCGCAAAGACCGCCGCATCGAACGGCGACTGCGACGGATGCGAGTAATATTCGGCTAATTCGTCAAGTTTCTTGATGTCGGTACAAGACGGCGCATTGGGGTCATGGGCGATGCGCTTTGCCTCTTCAATGGCTTCAAGAGTTTCTTCGCGGGCGTGAAATTATGCTATACTATCCTGCAAATGGGTAAGCTGTTTATAATCGACTTGATGCCTTTTCTATACAAAGGCCATTTCGTGTTTCTCAGGAATCCGCGGATGACGTCGACAGGGATAAACACATCCGCGTTGTTAGGGCTCGCGTCGGGGCTTCAGTCAATCCTTAAGCGCGAACAGCCGACTCATGCCGTTCTCGCCATGGACCCAGGCGGGCCGACTTTCCGCCACGAGGCGTATCCGCAGTACAAGGCGCAGCGCGAGAAGATGCCAGAGGACCTTGCGGCGTCGATTCCCTACGCATTTGAACTCGCCGAGGCGCTAAGAATCCCCGTCGTGCGTGTCGAGGGCTTTGAGGCGGACGATGTCATGGGAACGCTTGCCGTGAAGGGCGCTGCCGCCGGTTTCGACGTCTATATGGCGACGCCCGACAAGGACGCCGCGCAGCTCGTGCAGCCCGGCATACGGCTCTACCGTCCCGCGCACGCCGGTGACTCTGCGGAAATCTACGACGAGCAAAAAGTCTGCGAGCATTGGCATCTTAGAGAGCCGCGCCAGATGATCGACTATCTTGCGCTCGCAGGTGACGCTTCCGACAACATCCCCGGCATTCGCGGAGTCGGCGAGAAGACTGCGGCCGACCTTATCGCTCGCTTCGGCGATATCGAGACGATTCTTGACAATGCAGCGAACCTAAAAGGCAAGCTCGCCGAGAAAGTCGAGACAGGACGTGAAGCCGCTACGATTTCCAAGTTCCTTACGACAATCCGCACTGACGTTCCGATAGAGCCCGATTGGGAGGCATACAAGCTCGATGGCATTGATCGCGACAAACTTGCCGCGGTGTGCGAGAAGTTTGAGCTTCGCCGTCTTGCGAAGGAGCTGCTGGGCGATGACGTGGCAAGCACGGTGCAGGGTTCGCAAGAGGGCGACGGCTCGTCCCCCGTCTCAAGTCTCTCGTCAATATCGGACACTCCCCACGACTACCGGCTCGTCACGGATGAGGCCGCCGCACAGGCGCTTCTTGTGGAACTTATGGCCGCGCCGCGCGTCGCGTTCGATATTGAGACTGCCGCGCGAGAACCGGGCTTAAGTGCGACTGACGCAAAGACATGTCGCTTGTTGGGACTCTCGTTCTCGACTGCACCAGGAAAAGCTTGGTACGTAATCGCCGACCTCGTTGACGTGTTCCGCCCGCTCTTCGCGGACCCCACCAAGATTCTCGTTGCGCACAACGGCAAGTTCGACCGAACCGTCCTTCATCGTTACGGAATCGGCTTTGCGCCGACGCCGCGTGACACGATGCTTGAGCACTACTGCATCGACGCTGCGGCGCGCCACGGGCTTAAGGAACTGTCTGAGCAACTGCTTGGCTACCGCATGATTCGTTTCGAGGACGTCGCAGGAGAGCCCGAGCGAGGCAAGCCAGAGCCGACGCTCGCCGGTAAGGACCTAAAGCTCGTCTGCGACTATGCGGCGGAAGACGCCGACTTTACGTTGCGTCTTGATGACATCCTGCGTCCGCAGGTGCCTGTCGCGCAACCGCCGCTCCCGAATGTGCTTTCCGACGTAGAGGAGCCGCTTGTGAAGATCTTGATCGACATGGAGCGCGAGGGCGTAAAGATCGACGAGGAGGCGCTTAAGGCATACGGCCGCGAACTCGACCGCGAAATCCTTTCACTCACGCAGCAGATTCTCTCCTATGCAGACCCAGGTTTCAATCCCGACAGTCCCAAGCAGCTTGGAGCGCTTCTTTTCGGAAAGCTTGGACTTCAGGGCGGCAAGAAGACTTCGAGCGGTCAGTTCTCGACCGACGAAAAGACTCTCTCGAAGCTCGTCGGAGAGCATCCGATAATCCCGCTCATCCTTGAATACCGCGCGTGTACGAAGCTCAAGTCCACATACGTTGACAAGTTGCCGACGCTCATCGACGAGAACGGACGCGTCCATACGACGTACTCGCAGTCGTTTGCCGAGACGGGCCGCCTAAGCTCGTCCGACCCGAATCTCCAGAACATCCCGATACGCACCGAGCGCGGCAAGCTCATAAGAAAGGCGTTCGTCGCGCGCGACGAAAAGCACGTGCTCATCTCGGCCGACTACTCGCAGATCGAACTGCGGCTAATGGCTGCGATGTCTGGCGACGAGGCGATGCTTGCGGCGTTCAGGAACGGCGAGGACATTCACCGCGACACGGCGAGTCGCGTCTATGACGTGATGCCGGCGTTTGTTACGCCTGAACAGCGCTCGAAGTGCAAGATGGTGAACTTCGGCATCATCTACGGAATCTCCGCGTTCGGGCTTTCGCAGCGGCTTAAAGTGCCGCGCAAGGAGGCGGCGGACTTGATCGAGACCTACTTCAAGCTCTATCCGAAGGTGAAGGTCTATATGGAGTCTGCTATTGCCAAGGCACGCGAGAAGGGGTATGCAGAGACGATTCTCGGCCGCCGCAGAACCCTGCGCGACATCAATTCGCGGAACGCGACGGCGCGTCAGTCCGCTGAGCGCGACGCGATCAACACGCCGATCCAGGGCTCGGCCGCAGATCTAATTAAGGTTGCCATGGTGAAGGTCGACAGGGCGCTCAAGCAAGAGAACCTTCGCGCGAAGATGGTCCTGCAGATACACGACGAACTTGTCTTCGACGTGCCCTTGGGCGAGGTAGAGAAGGTCAAGGAAATAGTGACGCGCGAGATGACGACGGCGCTCGATTTCGGGGTTCCCCTCGACGTCGGAATCGGCGTTGGCGGCAACTGGCTTGATGCACACTGACGGGAAAAATGGTACAATTTTACTGGAGGTACAGAAATGAAGAACTACCTGGCAATAGATATCGGGGCGAGCTCGGGGCGTCATATCATCGGGCGCGTCGTCGACGGCAAGATTACGCTTGAGGAAGTCTACCGCTTCGTGAACTCGCAGGTTCGCAAAAACGGACACGACTGCTGGGATATCGAGAAGCTCGTTGCGTCCGTAAAAGCTGGTATAGACGAGGCGATGAAGAAGGGCCCAATCGAGTCGATCGGCATAGACACATGGGGCGTCGACTTCGTGCTCCTTGACGAGAAGGGTGAGCTTTGCAGCGACTCGGTCGCCTACCGCGATGCGCGCACGACTGGCGCGGACACGGAAATAGAGTCGCAGGTGATGTCTTTTGAGGAGCTTTATTCGCGCTGTGGCATCCAGAAGGCGCCGTTCAACACGATTTACCAGCTCTGGGCTTTGAAGAAAGAGCATCCAGAGCAGCTTGATAAGGCGGCGAGCTTCCTCACCGTTCCGGAATACCTAAATTACCGTCTGACGGGGAACATCGTCCACGAATACACCGATTCTTCTACGACATCTCTCCTCAATGCGGCGAAGAAGGACTGGGACTTTGACCTCATCGAAAAACTGGGGCTTCCTAAGCGCATTTTCGGAAAGCTTGAAATGCCTGGTGCGACCGTAGGTGAATACAATGGCGTCAAGGTTGTGCTCCCCGCAATGCACGACACGGGCTCCGCGTATCTCGCCGTTCCCGCGCGAGACGACAGGGCGGTATACCTTTCTTCTGGCACATGGTCGCTTCTCGGCGTCGAGAACGAGAAGCCGATAACTACAAAGGCGTCGTGCGCCGCGAACTTCACGAACGAAGGCGGCGCATGGGGTCGCTACCGCTACCTCAAGAACATCATGGGTCTCTGGATGATCCAGTCGATCCGCCGCGAGCTCAACGGCGTAGAGTACGTCGAGGGCAAGGGCGGCGACGCGACGAAGGAGGCGCTTGCGACGCTCAAGGACTATGAGAAGGGACGCGAGTATTCTTTTGCTGACCTTTCGATGATTGCCCGCGGACAGAATTACAACACGACTGTCGACGTAAACGACTCTCGCTTCCTCAACCCGGCCTCGATGATCGGCGAAGTCACAAAGGCAGCGTCCGAAACTGGCAAGCCGCCGACGACCGTCGGCGAGCTTATGCAGTGCGTTTACCTCTCGCTCGCGGAATGTTACGCGAATGCGATACACAATCTTTCCGAGATCACGGGCAAGGTCTATACCTCGATCAACATCGTCGGCGGCGGCTCGCAGGACAAGTACCTGAACGCGCTTACCGCCGAGGCGACGGGGCTTGAGGTCTTTACGGGCCCAATCGAGGGGACGGCCATCGGCAACCTGATTGTCCAGATGATCGCCGGCGGGGAATTTGCCGACCTCGCCGCCGCCCGCGCCGCCATCGTGCGCGATTGCTTTTGCCACATCTTTTGCATCACATAAGCGGCGAAAAATTTGGTATAATACCTGCCTACTTCTTTGCCGGGGTGGTACAGTGGTTGACTACGCCTGATTTGTAATCAGGATCCGCAAGGACGCATCGGTTCGAATCCGATCCCCGGCTCCATTTTCGAAAGGATGCTCTTAAAATGGTTCTGCTGCTTGGTTCGGAGGCGTATTCACCTTTCAGGTTGGATGCGATAAAGGAAGCTGTTGCAAAGATTGATTCCTCGCTTGGTCCTCTCAACATTGACGCGAAATGGGTTTACGCCCTTGAACTTGCAGACGAGGCATTCGACGTCACCGAACTCGAACGCGCGGCATCGCTCCTGGACGCCGACGGCAACTGCGACGGCGCGGACTTCTACG
>JAZSLQ010000056.1:0-28209 GCA_045535455.1 Kiritimatiellia bacterium
GGGACTGAACGGCAACGCGTCCACCAGCCGCGACAAACCCGAAAGCGAGTGGCGCCCCGGCAGAAAGCGGATGACGCCCGAGGGCCTGCACATCGCCAACGACATCCTCGGCTGGGAAAGCGACATCGATCTCCGCCGGGACTTCGAGTGCTGGGGCATGACAGGCTCGCCGGCGGGCGCGGGCGTGAAGTGGTGGCACTACCCGTCCAAGGCATATGCGGCCATGGCAACGCCTGAGGGCAGGGAGGCGTTCGCCAATGTCTTCAAAGTCTTCCTCGACGAAAAGAACTACCCGGTCGTTTTCCACTGCATCGGCGGCGCAGACCGCACCGGCGCGGTGGCGTTCATATTAAACGCGCTTCTCGGCGTATGCGACGACGAACTCGACAAGGACTGGGAATTCACGGTGTTCGCCAACAAAGACAAAAACTTCGGACACGAGAAGTGCTTCGACAAGCTGCGCAGGATGTTCGATGGCTATCCGGGCGCGACGACACGCGAGAAGGCGGAAGCATACGTGAAGGAGCTCGGCTTCACCGATGCCGACATCGCCCGGTTCCGTGGCATCATGCTCGGGAAATAGGCGGCGTTCATTGCTGAAACACGCGACAAAGATGGATACCATACTCTTCTTCATTTCTTCAACACGCCACACCTGCGGCAACCGACTCGAGGGGATATACCGCTACGCGCGCGAGCGCGACTGGCACGTGCAGGTGGTCGAACGCGCGTTCCACAAAGTGAACGTCAGCCGCCAGCTGGACTTCTGGAAGCCGGTCGGCGTCATCGCGGAATGCGGAAGCGGTGCGAGCGAACTGAATGCAAAGGCGTTCGGCGACATTCCCACCGTCTATTTCGACGCCGACCGCGCTATCCACGGGGCGGGCTGCTACGTGGCGCTCGATTCTGCGAAGGTGGGGGAAATCGCCGCCGGACATCTGCTCGCGCTCGACCTGCCGCACTACGCGTTCGCCGCTTTCCGGCTGCCGATGTTCTGGGCGCGCGAGCGGTGCGAGGCGTTCGTCAAGGCCGTGCAGCGCTCGCGCAGATGCGGTGTCTCCGTGTTCGACCCTGGGTGCGAACAGGCGCCGGACGTCCGTCAGAATGCGCTGGAGGAATGGGTGCGGAGCCTGCCGCGCCCGTGCGGCGTGTTCGCCGCGAACGACTACGTGGGCGAGGAAATCGTCAACATCTGCGCGCGGACCGGAATCTCGGTGCCCGGCGACATTGCCGTCCTCGGGGTTGACGACGACGAGCAGATATGCGAGAACACCATGCCGACTTTGTCGTCCATATCGCCGGACTTCGCGCATGGCGGCTATCTGGCGGCCGAAATGCTCGGACGCCTGATCGACGGAGACGGGCCGCGCAGGGCGTTTCTGCGCTACGAACCGGGAACTATCGTCGTGCGGCAGTCCACGCGCCGCTTCGCATTCAGCCGCGAACGGATCGCCGAAGCGGTCGAGATGATACGCCGGCGGGCCTGCGAAGGGATTTCCGTAGAAGACGTCGCGTCGCACATCGGCATCCCGCGCCGCACGGCGGAAATGCACTTCCGCGCTGCCACCGGGCGGAGCATCCACGAGGAAATCGACGAAGTGCGTTTTACAAAAGTTCTCGCGCTCCTTAAGAATCCGCGCCAGACGCTCGACGCGATTCCTGATCTCTGCGGCTTTTCGACAGGCGTCGCGCTGCGCAAGGCGTTCAAGCTCCGCACCGGACTTTCCATGCGCGAGTGGCGCGCAAGGAACGTTCCGGCGTTTGCGCAAAAGTAGCGTTTCCCTTTTTCGATTTTAGCCCCCGCGTCGTTTTCAATTATGATAGAATATAGCCAGAAATGAAAACTACTGTCGGCGATAAAGTCGGCAAAGGAAAGGAGAAGAAATGCTATGAGACAAATTACGCTCAAGAAACCGGTGGCTTCCGTATCTTCTCTCGGAGGTAGCGCCCGTGTGGTTTTTGCGGCGACATTTGCCTGCTTCATGTCCGCAGCTTCCCTGTCGGCGCAGGGGTCGACAAACGTCTTCAACGACGCCGTGTTCTGGTTCCGCGGCGGCAAGGATCTCAATGGCGACGGCTACATGCGAGATCAGGGCGAGTTCTTCGACGACCTTCATGCGGACGATCCGACGCACAACAACCACAAGATGGCCGTGCAGACATACACTAGTTTTGCAATTGCTGACGGTTTCAAATATAATGCAGTGTTTCGGACAGAGAGTGTCGTATTCCCTGCATTGGGACGGCAGATTGTGAAAAACGTTCCTGTCTTGAATCTGTCTAACAATCCAGTCGAGTATAGCAGCAAATCCTACTTTTGGCCACAATATGTAAAACCCTACAGCCTTTTTGCCAACAACAACATATCAAATGAGTATACCGTGGTGAGCAGATTGAGACTTGATGAAGAAGGAAGGGCGCTAACGCAATGCCTCTTGCGCATTGGATATAACAGTTCGGCAAAAAAAGGACTGATGCTTGGATTTGCGCCATGTTCTGGATTGACAAACAAGTATATCACTGCGTTTTGCACCCCAAACGAGTCTGGTAAAAATACACAAGTTGACTTTGACTCTATCCAAATACCAACCAATACATGGGTTGATGTGGCAGTAGTCGTTGGTAACGGCAAGTTGCGCATCGGCGTTGCGGCTCCACAGACGTCGTTATTCCACGGCAACAACCCCACCATCGCTTTTGCTGAAACCAACATGTGGACAGCAAACTGCACGTTGATTGAAGATGAAAGCTGCTATAGGCTGTTCAGCGAGACAGGGCAGACGAGCCAGCAATACAGCAGTGCAAGCATAGACAAGACATATTTTACCGGCAGTATCCAGCAGATGGCGATATGGAAGCGGGCGTTGACGGATCAGGAGGTCATGGAGGCATTCGGCATGCCGCGTCCGGCGATCTTCCGGACGGGTTTCGACAACGGCGCGTCGAACGAATTCGGCGGCACGCGGTCAGGCGTGGCGCAGACGATCGACGGTCTCGGCTCTTGGCAGAACATCGCAAACACGATGAAAGCCGGAGACGCATGGACGGTGAACTTCACCGCCTTGCGCGACGAAGCCGGGCTACCGCAGATATTCTCCATCAAATCGCTTGACGGTTCGGTGGCGCAGATCGAACCAGTGTTGAACGGAACTTCCCTCGGCGAAGGGCGCATAGCGGCAAATTCGCGCGGTTTCTGGCCGGTGGCGGCAAATCTTGTTAGCAATGGCGTGAATACACTTGTCATCAAGCGCAAAGATAGCAGAACTCGAGATTTTCTCATGGATGCAATGGAACTCGGCGGCTCGTTCGGCGTAGGGACGATAACACAAAGCAGTTCTGACGACGGAAGGATCGATCCGAGGCTCATAAGAACCGGCATTCCGTCGGCGGCAGATCCGAATCCGCAGCACTGGCCGAAGGAACTTGAACCATATAGCGGCATTACCAATCTCCACCTCCGCGTTTGGATTGATCCGGACGTGGCGGACAAGGCATCGTTCACTTTCAAGACAGCCGCAGCGGCCGCTAGCAGAAATGCGACGCAGACCGCAACCGGTTCCGAGTTTTTCTCGATTTACTTCAATGGAAACTACAAGAGCAAACTCAAGGCCACACCCTCGTGGACTTCATACGACCCTACATTCACCTCTGGGGACGCGGTCTTGCGTGGCGGGTGGAATGACATTGAATTCATCACACCTTTACCATACTCTGGATGCCGTTGGCACTTTGGCTACTTCCGTTTCGAGGCGAATCTACCGGATCCGTACGGCTTCTCGCCAGCGCCGGGGCTGACGGTCGTTGTCAGGTAGCGAATCATGATTCGCCTTGCGACCGCATTTTTGGCGCTCTTTGCGTCCTGCACCCTGGCGTTCGGTGCAGCAAACGCGCCGAATGCAGGGGCGTTGCGCGTCGAGGCGGAGACTGGAAATCCGCTGCACATCGTGCGGGAAGGGCAGGGAGAAAGGCCCGTGCTCGCGATACGAAACGTCGCGCAGGAGAAAGTCGCCGCTCACGGAACGCTGAAGATGGAGGGATTCGGCGGCGAGGTGTTCGAATTGCCGGTGGATGTCGCAATCGATGCAGGCGGAACGATCCGGATTCCAATATGGGATGGTAGGGGGGCATCGATGATGCCGCCGCCACATACAGAAACGGCGGTTTCATCGAAACCGCCCTACCTGAAAAAGGGCGTATGGAAAATACGCGGCGAACTTGCCGCGGACGACGGAAGCGTCGCGTCGGTCGATACGCGCTTCGCCGTCATGGACTTTCACGGCGTCACCCCCAAGCAGCCGCGCGGGACTTTCCGGCTCGGCGTCCACTGGCACTTCCCGCGGTTCACTGACGGCGACCGCAACCTCGCCGCGTCGGCCATGGTCGCCTGCGGCGCGAAACTCACGCGCGCGGACTTCGCGAACATGGCGAGCATCCAGCCGGATGGCCCGGACAGCTGGGAGTTCGGACGCACGGACGAACTTCTGGGCGAGCTCGAGCAAAACGGAATCGCGCTCGACGCGATAATCTTCAAGACGCCGCGCTGGGCGATGGCCGAACAGTCTGGCGCGAACGCAGTCTGGAATCCGCGCGCGGTGCGGCCTCCGGCCCCCGGAACTTTCGGCGCGTTCTGCGAACGTCTCGCCGCGCGGTACGGCACGCGGATCGACTATTACGAAATCGGCAACGAATGGGATCTCCGTTTCGCCGGCACTTACGACGAGGCCGTGGCTGTGCAACGTGAGGCATACGTCGGGCTAAAGAAGGGTTGTCACGACGTGTGTGTAATACCAAACGGCTGGGCTGCGGCGGGGGATCTTCCCCGCATGGACGGAAAGGGGCGCACGAGAATACACGAATACTTCCTGAAAAACGCCAAGGACTTCTTCGACGTCGATACGATCCACTGCCACGGTCCGTTTCCGAAGTACGTGAACTCGATATCGAGAAAACTCTTCCCTCTCCGCGAACGGACGGGGGCGTCTGGGAAGCCCTGGTTCTCGAACGAGTCTTCGCTTTCGAGCGTGTGGGGCGAACGCGACGCAGCCGTCGCCGTGTGGAAAAAGATTCTCTGGGCGTGGGCGCACGGAAGCGTCGATTACATCTGGTACAATTTGCGCGCGACAGGGTGGGATCCTAGAAACGCGGAGCATGGCTACGGCCTTCTCACGGCGGACTTCTTCCCGCGCGATTCCTACGTCGCCTTCGCTGCGCTGGCGTCCACTGTCGGCGGCGGCGAATTCCGCCGCGCGATTTTAGACACCGATTCTCGCTTCGTATTCGAGTTTCGGAAGGGAAGGGACTTGATTTTTGCGGCATGGGATGAGTCCAGTTCGGCGGATGTCAAGGTCCCGGTGGAGACTGACGCCAAACACGCCTATCGAGTCGATCTCATGGGCAACAGGACCTCCATTCCACTTAATAGTGGGAGGACGCAGCTGACGATTGCGTCCGTGCCTTCCGCGCTTGTTTTAGAAGACGCCACGTTTGCGTCTGTTGATGATGTCGCCTTCTGCGCCAAAAGCGAATGCGACGAAGTGCATACAATCGTAATTCCACCAAACGCCCCTGAACGTGCGCCGGACTTCATTCTTGAAAAGCCGCAGCAGGTGCACGACTTCTTTGAGGGTGATCCCGCAGAGGCGGAACGGCTCTGGCAGGGTCCGAAGGACAATTCGGCGAAAGTCTGGCTGTCCAAGGACGAGCGTGGACTCCGCATCCGCGTCGATGTGGAAGACGACAAGCACTGCGATCCGCCTGCAAGCGCGGCGCGGAACGAAGGCGACTGCGTCGAAGTTGCCATTGCAGACCTGAACGGCAACGGGCAGCGTCGCTTCTGTTTTGCGTCTACAGAACGCATCGGCACACTTACGCGTTACGACGTGCTTGTTCCTTATGACGCCACTTCGGGATTCACCTCAAAAACGCTTGAAACCGGAGTGCGATTCAATTTTGTCGTCAACGACAGCGACAGCGACAGGCGCGAAGCCGCAATAGGCATCGCCACGGAAGCGTTTCTTTCCGGAAGCGCCGCGACTGTTCCTGTGATACGTTTCGCAAAATCAAGTGCTCGCGTTAAAATCGACTTCGATTCCGAACGCGGGGCGATAAAGCCGCTCCACGGCGTGAACAATGCGCCTGTGCGCGTGAACGGAAAGCAGGGGCAGGACGAATTCAGGTCCGCCGGCATACCGTTCGTGCGCACTCACGACACCGCATACTCCTTCGGCGGCACGCATTATGTCGACATCCCGAACGTATTCCCTAACTTCGACGCGGACGAGACGAACCCCGCTAATTACGACTTCGCCTACACCGACGCATACTTGAAGCCGATTGTCGCAGCCGGGTGCAAGCTCTTCTATCGTCTTGGCGTCACGATTGAGAACAACTGGAGGGTCAAGGCGTACAACATATTTCCACCGAAGGACTACGCCAAGTGGGCTAAGGTTTGCGAGCATGTCGTGCGCCACTACAACGAAGGGTGGGCGGACGGCTTTCACTGGAACATCGAATACTGGGAGATATGGAACGAGCCGGAGAATCCGGCGATGTGGCAAGGGACGAAGGAGCAGTTCTTCGATTTGTACCGCGTGGCGGCTAACCATCTCAAGGCGACGTTCCCGCAGATAAAGATTGGCGGCTACGCTGGATGCGGATTCTACACGGTTGACGACGCCAAAAGACGAGAAGAGAGTGCGTTCTACAGGAGCTTCGTGGAGTGGTTTGAGGATTTCTGCCGCTACGTTAACGCGCCTAAAACGAAAGCGCCGCTGGATTTCTTCTCGTGGCATCTCTATGTTTCGCAGGATTGGCCAGTTGATCGGATTGCGACCCATGCGGCGTATGTGCGCAAGACGCTTGACGCGGCAGGACTGAAGGAGACGGAAAACATCTTCAACGAATGGAACATTTTCCGAAGCGACAGGAAAGACCAGTTTGATGCGTGCAAGACCCATGTCGGCGCGGCAAACGTGGCGGCTGCGTTCTGCTTGATGCAGAATACGTCCATTGACAAGGCGATGTACTACGACGCGTGTCCTACGCGCGTTTATTGCGGATTGTTCACCTTCCCGGGCCATCGCACCACGCCGTGCTACGAGGCATTCCGCGCATGGAACGAGCTTGCGAAGCTCGGTGCGGCATATGAAGTGAATTGCGACGAGAAGGGGCTTTATGCCGCTGCGGCGAAGAACGGAGAACGGCGCGCCTTCCTTGTGGCCAATGTCGGAAACGAGGAAATGTCGATAACGCCCACTGCTGGCGGAGCTGTGTTCAGGATATACCGTGTCGACGCAGAGCATGATAAACTTTCGGACTGCGGCGAATGGCGCACCGGAGTACTTGGCATTCCAGCAAACGGATTCGTGCTTGCCCTCTCTGGATTCTCGCTTGGAGATGCACCGGCAGTAGACCGTGCACCGTCTTTGCCGGCGAATGGACTTGACGGCGCGCCGCGATCACGCGTCACGGGGCGATAGCTGCGTGCCGTAAGGTCGCAAGGGTACGCGTGCGCCCGTGCCATATTTTGGTATAATACACGCATAAGGAAAAGTTCAAATGCAGACAGTAACAGATGTATTTCACGCTGCGGCAGGAAAGTCCAGCTTCATACGCAAGATGTTCGAGAAGGGCATCGAACTGAAACAACAGTTTGGCGAGGACGCCGTATGCGATTTCTCACTCGGCAACCCGGACGTACCGCCACCAGAGGCCGCGCGCGCCGTCCTGCACAAACTGGCAGATGACGCGATACAGCCGCTTGGTCTCGGCTACTGCCCTAATGCTGGCATCCCAGCCGTACGCGACGCAATCGCGAAATATCTTTCGAAGCAACAGGGGATTGAGTTGAAGGGCGCCGACGTGATGATGACTGTCGGCGCGGCAAGTGCGCTTGTGTGCTTCTTCAGGGCGACAATCGATGAAGGTGACGAGGTAGTTGTCCCGAGCCCATATTTCGTGGAATACGGCAACTACTGCGGACACTTCGGCGGCGTCCTCAAGCCCGTTCCGACGCATGAGGATTTCTCGCTTGATGTCCCCGCGATTGCGGCGGCCGTGACGCCTAAGACGCGCGCTATCCTCGTCAACTCGCCCAACAACCCGACTGGCACCATCTATTCGAAAGACGAGCTCACGGCGCTCGTAAATGTCGTGGAGCGCGTCAACGCCGAACGTGCCGAGAAGGGCGAGCGTCCGCTTTTCCTTCTTTCCGACGAGCCCTACCGTGC
This sequence comes from Kiritimatiellia bacterium, assembly GCA_045535455.1. Taxonomy (GTDB): domain Bacteria; phylum Verrucomicrobiota; class Kiritimatiellia; order RFP12; family UBA1067; genus UBA1067. Next base: position 8,229 of record JAZSLQ010000056.1, read on the forward strand.
GTTCGCCTACGACGGTGCGGAAGTTCCCGCTATATTGCCGCTGTCGAAGTTCGCGCTTGTCCTGGGAAGCTTCTCAAAGACGCTCTCGATGGCTGGCGAACGAATCGGTTACATTGCCGTCAATCCCGCTCTCTCCGCAGAAGACAACGGCGCGATGATGACGACTCTCACGCTTGTAAACCGCACGCTCGGCTATGTCAATGCGCCTGTCATCGGTCAGCGCCTCGCGGCGGCGATATGCGACACGACGGTCGATCTCGACATCTACAAGCGCCGCCACGACCTGATGGCGAAGGTGCTCAAGGACGCGGGGATCGAGTTCACGATGCCGCGCGGCGCATTCTACTTCTTCCCGAAGGCACCCGGTGGCGACGATTCGAAATTCGTCGACGCGCTTCTCGAGGAAAAGATACTCGCCGTTCCCGGCTCCGGCTTTGGCCGCGCCGGCTATATCCGTCTAAGCTGCGCGGTCGACGAAAAGATCATCGCCCGCTCGGCAGAGGGCTTCAAACGCGCAACGGAAAGGTGCCTGAAATGATTCTTCCCGTTCTTGCCTCTATCGTCATCGCGACAAACTCCGTTACATTCACCGCCGTCTCGACAGACTGCGGTCTCGACGCGCAGATCGAGTTCCTTTTTGCCGGCCCTGACTCTGACCACGACTACGAGTCTCTGTTCCTCACAGAAGACAGCGTGAAGGACATCGCCGCAGCGTTTGAAAAAGCAGGGATGCCGCTTGGCAAGCCGGCGTCGGCAAAGGCCTGCAAATTCTGGCCGATAGGCACGAAGATAAAGATGGAGCCCGATTTGTGGTCACTTGTCCGCGACATGCGCGACGAGCGCAAGCAGCCGATTGTGTGGACTGGTGGCACGAGAGAGCCAGACGGTGCACCTGTTGCCGCGACAAATATGCCGCTCGCCGTTTTCGCGCTCTACAACTTGCCGCAGTCGCTCATGCAGTTCGACGATGCTCTCGACCAAAGCGCTACCTACGGGCGGTTCCAGCCAAAAGTCAAGATACCGAAGGGCGAGAAGCGCACTTTCAAGTTCACATGGACAGGCGAGACGAACGGCGGCAAGCACGAAATGACACCCGACTTTCCGCCGGAGATGTCTGTTGGTGACGCAATCAAGCTCGCTGGCGCCCTTATGCAGCTTGACTCGCCCGAGACAAAGGTAAACGGCTTCAAGGAAGGGCAGTTCTTCTACCGCGCGTTCCTGCCACGCGAAAGCTGGCGCGACCGCAAGGAACGTCTCTCGCAGCCCTTTGAAGTGCGATTTGTCGACGGCAAGCCGTCGCTCACCGTCATAAAGGAAGACTGGAGCGATCCTAACGCCACAGACCCCAAGCTCGTCGAGTCCAACCCGTCCTTCGAGTCGATTGCAAATGACGACAAGACCGACACGTGTTTCATCTACGCGCCAAAGGCGATGAAGCTTACCGATGTCTATGCAGTCTGCAAGATGATTCCGAAAACCGTGGTGAACTGGTACGTGTTCGGCGAATAAGGATGGAAGGGCGCGAGACAGAACCGCTTGCTGCAAGGATGCGGCCAACGACGCTTGAAGAAGTCGTCGGGCAGGATCACATACTTGGCGAGGGCAAGCTCCTCCGCCGTGTGATCGAGGCCGACCGTTTAACGAACATAATCCTCTATGGCCCACCTGGATGCGGCAAGACGACGCTCGCCGAAGTCGTTGCCAAGACTACAAAGCGCAATTTCGTGCGGCTCTCCGGCGTTCTCTCTGGCGTTGCCGACATACGCAAGATTTGCGAAAGGGCGCGTAATGAGCTTGGCGGAAGTGGAACAATACTCTTCATCGACGAGATACACCGCTTCAACAAGTCACAGCAGGATGTTCTCCTGCCGTATGTCGAGGACGGGACAGTTGTCTTGATCGGCGCTACGACGCACAATCCTAACTTCTTCATCAACACGCCTTTAACCTCGCGCTCGCTCGTCTTCGAGCTTCACGCGCTTGAGCCCGCAGCGATTGCGCGGCTCCTTGAAAGGGCGCTTGCCGACAAGGAGAAGGGGTATGGCGCGACGCCTTCAAAGTTAGATGACGAAGCGCGTGACTTTCTTGCTGAGATATGCGACGGCGACGCAAGGCATGCGCTCACGGCGCTCGAGATCGCAATGCGCTCGACGCCGAAGGGCGATGATGGCGCCGTTCACCTGACTCTTGAAGTAATCCAGGAATGCGTCCAGCGGCGCCAAGTCCGCTACGACAAGAAGGAAGACGGCCACTACGACACCATCTCCGCGTTTATAAAGTCAATTCGAGGGAGCGACCCAGACGCCGCCGTATACTGGCTCGGCAAGATGTTGACGGCTGGCGAAGACCCGCGCTTCATCGCGAGGCGGCTCGTCATCTCCGCAAGTGAGGACATTGGCAACGCTGATCCGCGCGGCATATCTGTCGCGGTCGCCGCAATGCAGGCGTGCGAGTTCGTTGGCATGCCCGAGTGTGCAATCAATCTTTCACAGGCAACGACTTACCTTGCGACGGCTCCAAAGTCTAACGCGAGCTGCATGGCGATTTCCGAGGCAATGGCCGATGTCGAGGCGGGCGCCGTGCAGCCAGTTCCAGAGCATCTCAAGAACAAGCATGTCAAAGCCATTGGAAGCGCCGAGGTGACCGAATACAAGTATCCGCACAACTTTGCGAACCATTACGTTAAGCAGGCGTATCTGACGGTGCCTAAGAAGTATTATAGGCCAACTGATGAAGGGTATGAGGCGACAATTTCCAAGCGCTTGGCGTCGCTCGGGCGTAGTTAACATAACACGCATTATGCGACACTAAATAAGTAAAAACACGGAATCCTTTAAAAATGGTATAATTAGCACATGAACGAAAATCGCACCGATACTAACGCCGTCAGCATCTATGGTCAGGAAGGCCTTGAAGACTTTCCTGTTCTCAAGGCGTTCCAACAGTACATCGACGCCGAGCAAAGCAAATCGCGCAAGCGTATGATTATGCTTTGCGTATTTTTTGGATTTCTCATGACGATCATGATCGTTGTGTTCTTGTTTATGCTGCGCGATGTCAGCGCCAGGAACCAGTCGCTCAACGACAAGCTTGTTGAATATGTCATGAAAGACCGCGACAGGCAGCCCGTAGTCGTCCAGCCGACCGTGTCTGCGCAAAACAACACCGCCAACGATGCAGCAATCAAGGCCATGACGGACACTCTCGCCGCCCTTCAGAAGCAGATGGCCGACCAGCAGGCGAAGATGATGGAGCAGCAGGTGAAGTTCGAAGAGAGCCGCGCCAAGATGGCAGAGGAGCGGATAAAAGCCGCCACTGCCCAGAAGGCCGCGGGTCCGTCAAGAGAACAGCTTGCAATCCAGAGGCAGATAGACGAGGACACGGCCAAGCTAGTGAAAGCCAGAGCCCTTCTCAAAGCCGAAAAGGAAAAGATCGAGGCAGAGAAGGAACGGCTGCGCCGCGAGGAAGTCGAGCGCCAGCGCCGTCGGCTCTATCCAGAATATTACGAAAAGAAGGCCGCAGAGGAAAAAGCAGCGGCCGAGAAGAAGCAAGAGCCGCAAGCCAAGCCCCTAAGCTACTTCGACGCTTACGACGATGATTTTGACGACGACGATGACCTCGATGAAATAATCACAGTGCCTGCGAAGCCAAAGGGCAAGCCAGCCGCCAAGCCAACTCCCGCGCCAAAGCCATCTGCTTCCACGCAGAAAAAGCCCGCGCCCCCTTCTACGTCCGCAGCCAAGCCGCAGCCGAAACCTGCCGCGCCCAAGCCGACGGCCTCTGTTGAGGCGAAGTCAGCTACAGGCGACCGGTACGTAGTTCCTGTCGAAATCAACGGCGCCAATTCCGACTGGCTTATTCCAACAACCTGATATCGCGCGACTTAGATTCTACAGAGGCATCCAGTAGTCCACTCGCCAATCGTCTTTCGCGAAATCTCGCGGAAGCCGCGCGACTGAAACGCCGCGAGAACTTCGGGATATAGTTCTGTGAGAATTCCAGAGACGATCAGCGTCTTCTTGGCGTAGCCAGCGATCTCGTCGGCAAAAGCGATCAAGAGTGGCCCCAAGATGTTCGCGACGACGAAATCTGCTGGCGCAAACGGCGCGTCGCCTGAACCGACGTCGCGCCCCTGAAGCGCGAGGTCAGGATAAACGCCCTTCGCCGCCTCTATCGACTCGTCAAGTGTAACCGCGCCCTTCCCAAGCGCGAAAAGGCGGTAGTCGACGGAAACGCCGTTCAGCGCCGCATTCTCGCGCGACGCATTGACCGCGTCCTCGTCGATGTCGAACCCGGCGACAGGGGAAAAGCCGAGCTTCGCTGCGGCGATAGAAAGAATGCCGCTGCCACAGCCCATATCAAGGAATGAGTGTAAAGTGGAAAGTGGAAAGTGGAAAGTTCCGGATGCCTTTTGCTCCCTCACTTTGAACTTTTCACTTTCAACTTTCAACTTTGCGCCAGCAATCTCATCGATGTACTCGAGACACGCCCTGGTCGTCTCGTGCTTGCCGGTCCCAAACGCCATCCCTGGGTCGAGGACGAGAGGAATCCTATCGGCGAACTCGCCCGACGTCTTGAAGCTCTCAAGCTCCCATGTTGGAACCGTGACGAGACGGCGACCGATTGGCTCAATCTTGAAGTGGCGACGATAGGCAAGCTTCCAGTCTTCGTCGGGAACTTCCGATGTCTCAACTTTGGCGTCAGAGCCAACAAGTGCGAGTGCGTCCTTGAGCCGGCGAACCGCCTCCCCTGCTTGCGCAGGATCGGAGAGATAGACCTGCATCTGCGTGTCCGACTCTTCGATATCGTGATACGAAGACAAAATGAAATCCCCTCCATCGAAAACTTCGAAGAGGGGATTTACATATCGCTCGGGAACCGAGCAATGGACTTTCGTCATTACTTGGCCGCCTTCTTGGCGACGAGCTTCTTGACGACCGTCGGACGCTGGACGAGAACGCGGACGTCCTCGGTGCCCATCTTGGCGACAGTCTCGGGATCCATGCCCATCTTGACGAGGCGAGCGCGCTGAGCCTTGCTCTTGCGGGCCTTGCCAGCCGGCGTCTTGCACGGACGAACGTGGGATTCCTTGCGGAGTGTACGACCAGTACCCATGACAAACCTTCTTTCTTTTTAAGAGGCTTAGGCCTCGACGATCGTTACGACCTTGCCGTCCTTGGTGAACTTCACCTTGCCGTCCTTGAGGGCGAAGAGAGTGAAGTCGCGGCCCTGGCCGACGTTCTTACCGGGGTGGAACTTCGTTCCGCGCTGGCGGACGATGATGGAGCCAGCCTTGAGGAACTGACCGTCATACGCCTTGACGCCGAGATACTGCGGGTTAGAGTCGCGTCCGTTGCGGGCTGATGCAGAAGTAGCCATTGTCTTGCCTCCTTACGCGATTGCCTTGACGGTGGCGATGGTGAGCTGCTGGCGGTGGCCGACGAGACGGCGGCTGCCCTTCCTGCGCTTCGCCTTGAAGTTGTAGACCTTGTCGCCCTTGACGACGCCGGCGACCGAGAGAACGACCTTGGCGCCTTCGACATAGGGCTTTCCGACCTTGAGGGTCGTGCCGTCGCTGACCGCGAGAACGGTCGTGAGCTCGGCATCCTGACCCGCTTCGACCGAGAGCTTTTCAATCTCGATCTTGTCACCGACCTTGACAAGCACCTGCTTGCCGCCGGTTTCGAGAACAGCGTATGCTTCCATTGTTTTCTTTCCTTTTCTTCCGCATTCCTTGTGGTTCATCCACGAAATGCTGGAGCGCGTAGTATACTAAAAATCGGCTCTCGCCGTCAATGGGGGATTTTAACCCTCTTTGGAGCCCCGTATTTTGCCGATCAGAATTTGCGGATGGGCCTCGATTATCTCGACCCTGACGACGTCGCCTACATTCGCGGAGACCCCTTCTGCATCGTCCCACACCACGATGCGGTTGCCGCCGTCACGCCCCGACAGTCGCGACTTATTGCGTTTCGATGGCCCCTCGACCATGACTTCGCGCACGGTGCCGACGAGCGCATCGTTGCGACGCTGGCCGCGAAGCTCCTGGTCCGCAAGAAGAACCTGGTCGCGACGTTCCTTCTCCGCGACAGGAACGTCGTCGGGCAGCGACGCGGAGCGCGTCCCGGGGCGCGGGGAATACTTGAACACAAAGGCATTGTCGAAGCCGGCCTCTTCCATGAGGGAGCGGGTCTCCTCAAAGTCCGCCTCTGTCTCGCCAGGATAGCCGACGATGACATCGGTCGTTATGGCAAACTCAGGATCGAAGTCGCGCAGCTTCTTCACGGCGGCAAGATATTCAGCCCGCGTATAGCGGCGGCCCATGTCTGCGAGAACGCGATCAGAACCGGACTGCACGGGGAGATGAAGATGGCGACAGACTTGCGGGAATTCGCGATAGGCCCGCACGAGCTCGTCGGTGCAGCCCTTTGGATGTGCCGAAGTGAAGCGAATGCGACTGATCCCGGGAATCGAAGCGATTGCCTCGAGAAGCCGCGGGAATGGCTCCTTATAGCCGCCGGGACTCGTCGCGTCGGACTCGTCCCACGCCGCGTTGCGCATTCCATAGCGAAGAACGCTTTGGCCGAGAAGGCAGACTTCGCGAACACCATGGGCGGCAAGCGACCGCACTTCTGCAACGATTTCACGCGCTGGGCGCGAATACTCGTGCCCGCGCACGTCGGGAACTATGCAGTAGCTACAGCGATTGTCACAGCCGACAAGAACGGTGACGAATGCCTGGAATCCGCCGCTCGTATGCGCAGCGAGCGCCTCGCCCATCATGTCCTCGCCAAGCTCAAGCCGCGGGAAGTGCCCGTCGGCAAGTATCTTGGGGATAAGCCCGAGGGCGCGCGGGCCGACGGCGAAATCGAGCTTTGGAAGCTTCTTGAAGATATCCGCCCCAAGACGCTTTACGGCGCACCCCATAAGTCCCGTAAGTTTCTTCGCGGCGATGAGGTTCCCCGCCTTGCCAACGGCCTTCTCCTCGGCCTTCTGGCGAACAGTGCAGCTGTTGACGATGACAAGCTCCGCGTCGTCTTCGCCAACCGCCTTTTCATGCCCTGCCGCAAGAAGCAACGATTCGACGGCTTCTGAGTCGCGAACGTTCATCTGACAGCCGTACGTATGGATGTGAAACTTCATTTTCCCGGCAAGATGAAACGTTGAGAGAGGAAAATACGCGACGCAAATCAGAAGAACCACTTCGCTACGGCGAGAAGACCCTGCTTCCACGGGACGCGGTGGGAGACGCCAGACTTGCCCTGGAACTCGGAGAGGTGCTCGACATACCAGTCGTAGTTGCGGATAAGCGCCTGCTTGTTGGAATGCTGGGGCTTGAAGTCGAGTATCTTCTCGGCCTTCTCAATCGAGACGAACGAGTCGGTGGAAGCTGTTTCGTAGACCCATGGATAGAGCGGCGAGAGGTGGAGTTTTTCGAGGATGCGGAGGATGAAGACGATCGGCTTCACAGGCGTGCCGCGGATCTTCTTCCCGTATCCCGCGTGATCGAGGACCGCCTGGTAGTCCTCCTTCATCGTCGTGAACTCCTTCGCGCCGATGTTGAACTCGGTCGCGACCTTGTCCTTCGGATAAGTCATCGCGTTCCAGATCGCATGGTCGAGGTCGTCGACGTCCATCAACTGGTAACGATTGTTGCCGCTGCCGATCATCGGGAAGCCGTGGCCGGTATACGCCCAGTCGTAGAAGAGCGCGAAAACGCCAAGGCGCTCAGGGCCAATGAAGCTTTTCGGGCGGATGATCGAAACGCAGTACCCTTCCTTGATCGCCTCGCGGCATATTTCCTCGGCATCGATCTTGGCCTGCCCGTAGGGGCCGACGCCGACCAGCGGATCGGTCTCGTAGATCGGATGCTTCTTCGGAACGCCGTACACGGCGGTCGACGAAATCTGCACCATCCGGTCGCATCCGAACTTGCGGCACGCGGCGAGGACGTTGCGGCATCCGTCAACCTCAGTCGTGAAGATGTCTTTCTCGGAGTAAAGCGGAAGCGCCGCGGCGCAGTGAACGACGATGTCGCAGCCCTCGACGCACTTCTCGACCGCAGGAACGTCGCGCACGTCGCCAAGAGTGAACTTGAGCCACGGCTCCGACTTCTCGGGATAGTCGAAGTCGGCTATGTCGAGAACACGGATTTCCTCCACGCCCTTGGTGCGGAGGAAACGAATAAGATTGATGCCGAGAAAGCCCGAACCGCCTGTGACGAGGACCTTCATCGCGCACCTCACTTCGCCTCGGGCGCAGCAGGTGTCGCAGGGACCGCAGGCGCTGGCGCGACAGGAGCGGGCGCAGCCGCAGGGGCAGCAGGAACTTCGGGCGCAGCTTCGGGAACGGCCGGAAGCTCGGGTGCTGCAGGAAGCGCAGGCGCGGTCTCGGCCGCAGGCTCCGCCTCGCGCGCCATCAGGCTGCGGGAGTGGACGGTCGAAGTAAGACGCGCGAGAACGAGTGTGTTAAGAAGGAAGATGGCACCGAGGATCGCTGTCGTGCGGATGAGAACGTTACCCGCGTCAGCACCGAGAGACGCCTCGAGCATGCCACCGCCGAACGCACCGCCAAGGCCGCCTTCTTTTGGCTTCTGAAGCATGACGACCATCGCCAGAAGAATGCAGACCAAGACTTCGACTACATAGAGAAAACCGATGAGAATAGACATTTTGCTTTCCTTTCGCTTATGAAGTGATATTATACCGCATTTTGCGGTCGTTCGTCAATGCCACCACCGAATATATCCTTTTACCCTGCCTGAACGGCGGTCGCGGCGACGGTGTTTACAATGTCATCGACCGAGCATCCTCGCGAGAGGTCGTTGCACGGCATCGCGAGCCCCTGCAAAACGGCGAAGCACTTCGCGCCGCCGAGGCGCTGCGTGATTTTGTAACCGATGTTGCCCGCCTGGAGGTCTGGAAAGACGAGCACGTTCGCGCGTCCGGCGACGGGGCTTCCCGGGGCCTTCTGCGCGGCGACTGCGGGAACAAGCGCCGCGTCGAACTGCAGCTCTCCGTCGAGAGCGAGCCCCGGCGCGAGTTCGCGGGCGATGCGCGTCGCCTCCTGCACCTTATCGACGAGCGCATTGCTCGCACTGCCCTTAGTTGAGAACGACAGCATCGCGACGCGCGGCTCGGCGATGCCGCATAGCTTGCGGGCCGTCTCGGCCGTGGCGATGGCGATGTTGGCGAGCTCCTCGGCGTTCGGACAGGGATTCACCACGCAGTCGGCGTAGACAAGAAGACCGTCCTCGCCAATATCACGGTTCGGACATTCCATGAGAAAACTCGAAGAGACGAGCTTCATGCCGGGAGCAGTCTTTATTATCTGTAGCGCTGGCCGCAACATGTCGCCTGTCGAATGCACCGCGCCAGAGACAAGCCCGTCTGCGTCTCCAAGCTTTACCATCATCATGCCGTAGTACATCGGGTCCGTAGCAAGCTTTGCGGCCGCATCCTCAGTGAGACCTTTTGCCTTGCGAAGCTCGAAGAGCGCCGCGGCGTAGGAGTCAAGCTTTGGCTTGTTGGAAGGAGCTTCGATCCAAGCCTTCGTGAGCAAGATCGGTTCCGCGATCCTCTCGTCACGAATGATCTTCGCCGCCGCGACAGTGCGCGTCTCGTCACCCTCAGGCAGCACGATGCGCTTGACACTCTCCCGCGCTTTCGCCTTGATCTTCTCTACAAGTTCCATTTTAGCACTCCTTTTACGTCAGTAGCGCATCGGCAATGCGAGCGTATGCGTCACCGCTGCTCGCAAGCATTTCAAGAGTCTTGTCGAGTTTCTTGGCAGCTTCCGCGCGCGACGCAGGATCGCCTATCCAGCGTTCAAGATAGCCGCGCACGGCCTCGACGGTGAAATTCTCCTGAAGTAGCTCTGGCATCGGGCATTCAGCGCCGGACTTCTCCGCGATGATGTTCGCAAGCCCAACGTGTTTGATGCCTTTTATAGCGCGTCTAAGGAACGCCGCGAGAATGGGACCTACCTTGTACACTAGAACCGTCGGGCAACGGGCAAGCGCGGCCTCAAGCGTCGCCGTTCCGCTCGCGACTGCGGCGACATCGGCGCGGCGAAGGAGGTCGCGTGCGCCACCAGACTGGACCGTTAGAGTTGAAAGCTTAGATTTGAAACCAGCCACGATTTTTTCAATTGCGGCCCTGGCGCGTTCGTTCGCGGCGGGAATCGCGACACGTATCCCCTTCAGCGGCGCGACGGCTTCAAGGAGCGTCGGAAGGTGCTTTTCAATCTCTCCGAGGCGCGAACCGGGAAGAAGCGCGACAAGCCCCTTCTCGCGATTTTCCTCGCCACCGCCTACACTGCCCTCGAATTCCTGTGCGAGAGGATGACCGACGAACTCGGCAAGTCCCGTGCGGAATATCGCTGGCTCAAACGGGAAGAAGCAGCAGATTTTGTCGAGCGAGCGCTCGATGCGCGGTATGCGGCCCTGATGCCAGGCCCACACTTGCGGGCAGACTACGTGAACCGCCTTGATGCCCTTCGACTTCGCGTATGCCGCGAGCTTCAGGTTCATGCCAGGGTAGTCTATCGTGCAGACGACATATGGTTTCCACTCGTCGATAGCGCGAACCATTGTGCGCTTCACCTTGAGAAAGAAGAATATCCGCTTCAAAACCGCCCATATCCCGAACACCGCGAGATCCGCCGTCTTAAAGCCGTAATCGGAATAGCCGCGTATCTCCACGTCGGGGCGGCGCGCGCGTACGGCCGCGGATATCCGCTCCGCATAGTGGACACCAGATTCCTCGCCGGCGAGAACGAGCAGTTTCATTTCTTCTTGCCTTCGCGAACGCCAAGATCGCTGAGCTTCATCGAAATGACGCGGCTGACGCCCTTCTCCTGCTGGCTCACGCCGTACACGAGGTCGGAACCGGCGATCGTGTGCTGGTTGTGCGTGATGATGAGGAACTGGGAGTTCACGAGGAACTCCTTGAGCTGATCGACGAACCTGCCGATGTTCGCGTCGTCAAGCGCGGCGTCGAGCTCGTCGAGCATGCAGAACGGCGCGGGCTTGATCATGAAGATCGAGAAGAGAAGCGCAACGGCCGTCATCGTGCGCTCGCCGCCGGACAGCAACGTCACGCTCTGCGGACGCTTGCCAGGAGGACGCGCGATGATGTCGATGCCGCACTCAAGAGGATCCTCGGCGTTCTCAAGCAGCACAAGCCGCGCCTCTCCACCGCCGAAGAGCCGCGTGAACATCGTCTGGAAGTTGGCGTTCGCCTGCTCGAAAGTCTTCTTGAACATCTCGCCTGAAGTGAGGTTCAAGTTGTCGATGAGCGAAAGTATCTGCGCCTTTGCCGCCAAGAGGTCTTCTTCCTGGGCCTTCTCCTTGGCATAGCGTTCCTCGAGCTCGCGGCACTCGTCGATAGCGACCATGTTGACGGGTCCAAGCGCGGCAATTTCGGACTGTAGCCGCGCCACCTTTGCCTCGAGCTCGACATGCGGCGGCTCAACGCCGTCCTCCCAGGTGGGGTCTGGCTCGCGAAGCACCGCGTCGGCGAAAAGGCCGTATTCGTCCTGAAGGTGGTCGTAGATGTTCTGTCGGCGCATCGTCGCCTCTGCGGCTGCGACTTCGAGCTTGCCTCTGAAGTCGCGCGCGTGGTCGAGCTCGGCGCGCTTCGCCGCGACATCGCGGTCAACTTCGGCAATTCTCTCGAACATCGTCTGGCGACGGGCACGCTCTTCTTCCATCTCGGCGCGGCAGTCCGCAGCCGCGGCCTTCAGCTCCTCAAGCTGCCCGAGAAGATCGCCTGACTCCTCCTTGAGACGCGCAATGGAGTCGTGATAGCGCTGGATGCCCTCGAGACGCCCGTCAACCGCCCTCTGCAATTCGTCGCGGCGGCGACGCGCAGAATCGTTCTGCTGGCCGACGAACGAAAGCTCCTGCTCCATCTGGCTCGTCGCGATGCGACGCTCAGTAAGCTGCTGCGAGACCGACATCGTGGAGACTTCGAGTGTGCGAAGCTCGTCTTCGCTCGCGGCGATCTCGGCCATAAGTATCTCGCGCCTGTCGGCCGTCGTTACCTTCGTGCCGGCAGGCCACGTCTCGGTATTGCCCTCACGCGAGACTTTAGTGTCTTCGACGAGAACGCCCGTAAGCGTAGTGTTCGCGATTTCGTGCCTACGCCGCTGGACGTCGCTGCGCTTCGCGTCGATCTTCGCCTGGATCTCGGCAAACGCGGCCTCGCTCTCGTCAAGCGCATCCTTCGCTGTGGCAAGCGACTCTGTGAGAAGACGCGTCTTCTGGTCGAGGGAATCGACCTGCATCGCGATTTCCTCGAGCTGCGCCTTGGCATCGGCTATCTCGCGCTCGTCGCGCTCCGCAAACTGGCCGTACTCCTCGATTCGCTGCGCGTTCACGCCGATGACTTCGTTGGCACGTGTGTAGGCGTTGTCCGCCGCCGCCTGACGCGACGCGAGCGACTGGAGACGCTCTTCGAGTTCGTGCACCTGGGCGTGAAGCTCCTGCTGGCCGCGCTCCGCCTCGGCTACGGCACCCGAGGCCTCTTCAATCGACTTGTCGATGTCGCGCCTGTTCGAAGCGTTCTGCACAAGCTCTTCATCGAAGGCGTGGATCTTCTGCTTCGAAACGTAGATATCGAGAACGCGCAACTCGTCGTGAAGTTCCTTGTACCTCTTCGCCTTGCCGACCTGACGCTGCAAGGAGCCAATCTGGCGCTTCATCTCCTTGAGGACGTCGGCTTCGCGCAACAGGTTCTGCTCGGTCTGCTCGATCTTCCTCAGATCCTCCTTGCGGTCGGCCTTGAACTTCGTGATTCCCGCCGCCTCCTCGAACACGCCGCGGCGGTCTTCGGGCTTGGAGGAGAGAATCGCGTCGATCTGGCCCTGGGCCATGACGGAGTAGGAGGACGTGCCGATGCCGGTGCCCATCAGGAGGTGCTGGATGTCCCTGAGGCGGCAAGGCTGCTTGTTTAGGAAATATTCGCCCGAGCCGTCGCGGTAGACGCGACGCTGTATCGTCACCTCGTGGTAGTCGGTGCCAAGTTCCTTCTCGCAGTCCGCAAAGGTGATCGTGACTTCCGCGAGCCCGAGGGGCTTTCTCGTGTCGGTGCCGTTGAAGACGACATCGACGAGCTTCGAGCACCTGAGCGCCGTCGGGCGCTGCTCGCCAAGCACCCAGCGGATCGCGTCAGAGACGTTGGACTTGCCGCAGCCATTCGGACCCACGATGGCGATAAGGCCAGGATCGAAGGTGAGCTTCGTCTTATCGGCGAAGCTCTTGAATCCGACTATGTCGAGCTGCTTTAGATACATGCGGTATATTTTACCAAAAATACGGCGCGTTTGGAACCGTCACAGGGCGTTGATTCCCGCCTTAAGCTCGACCGTCTTCCCACCAAACTCAAATGTCCCTGGAACAGGCGTAATGACCATTCCCGTCGCCTTGTCACCGTCGAACTTTAGGTCGACCTCGATCCAGCCCTTCGGATGGGGATGCGTCGCCTTGAGCGACTTAAGCCCACCAGGACACGGAGCAACACGGACTTTCCCGAAGAATGGCGCGGCCGACTTGATGCCCGCGAGTCCCGTCTGCATAAACCAGATCGGATGTGCGCCCCAGGCGTGGCAGTCGCTTCTCGACTCCTTCTGTCCGTTCTTGCCGGAATCAGGCGCTTCCTGCGTCGTCGTAAGACCCTTCTTAACGTAATCACGCCAGAGATCGAGACGCTTCAGGAAGAGGTCGCCGCGCCCGAACTTGAAATATGTCTCAAAGAGGTAGTAAGAGAAATACACGGTGCAGCGCTTGAGGTCCTTGTCCTCGACGAGATGGCGAAACACGGTCTCGGCCTTGTCCTTCGGCAAGACATCGCCAAGAAGCGCAAGCGCCTGGGCGTGTTCCGAGAAGTCCTTCTTCTCCGGCGTATCGGCGAAAATGCCGCGATTCTCGTTCCAAAACGCCTTGACAATCGCCTGCTTGAGCTTATCCGACTTCTCCTCCCAGTATTTCGCCTGCAATTCGTTGCCAAGCGCGCGCTCAACTGCGGCCGCGGAATGCATCGCAAGGTTCCAGTAGAGATTGATCTCTGCATTGACGCCATCCCCGAATCGGCAACCAGGAGCCGTGCCGTCACCATCCCAGCCAACGACCCAGTCCATGAAGTTCCAGCCAGGGATGTCCTCGAGAAGGCCGTCCTTGTTCTCGTAGTATTCCATTCCCGCCATCGACTTCCTTAAGCCAGGGACGCGCGCCCTGAGCCATTCGCGGTCGGCGTGGTTCATCACGTAGTCGCCGTACATCAGGAGATAGCAAAGCGTGTAGCTCGCGCCCTCCTGCGTGCCGCGCGTCGGGAAGTTGAACGGGCATTGCCCGTCGTCGCGCGTGTTCAAATCATAGATTTCCATAGCCCTCTTCACCATGCGGTCGTCGCGCGACATCGCGGAAAGGACATTGAGCTGGACACGCGTGTCGCCAGGGTACATCTGCTGCTCGTAGAACGGGCAGTCGAAGAGCATCTCGTGGCAGCACATCTGCATCGCACGCGCCGAGATTTCGCGTATGGCGCCGAGTGACTGATCGTCAGGCGACGAAAAGACGCTTTCCATCTCGACTGGATAGCGCGACTCGATTATCGCGACCGAGTCGACCGTAAGCGGCTCGTCCTTTGTCTCTATATCGATGCGAACCCACTTGCCGCAGCGAAACCACGGTGCGGAGAACTTCGCGCCCTTGCGACCGTCACTCACGAACGTGTCGCCAAACGCCGGCAAATAGCGTCCGACGATCAAGTCGCGCGCCTTCGGCTCGCTCGTCTTCTTGTGAGTGTCGCCACGATGCGACGCCTCGGCAAAGCAGATCGCGAACTTTGCCCCCTTGCCGCCGGAGAGAACGACATCTGGATATGCGCAGTAGTAGCGCCCAAGATCCCAGGCGAGCTGCATACGCGTATTAGCCGGCACCGTAAAGGGCTTCTCAATGTCGATTCTCTCTTTGGCTTCGTCTGCAGTATAGACATGAGAGCTTCTGAACTCCGCGCCCCGCGCTACGGCCTTGACGCAGCCCGGGCAAATCTTGCGCACATCCTGGTCCGTCTGGTCGGGAATCTGCGACGGGAAGAGCATCCACCCGCCTGTGCGACCGCCGTATATACGCGGTCCCTTCGACCCCGCGGCGCCGCGGACAACGGAGGCACTCTTCCACTCCGCCGGCTCGCCGGAATATGGCCCGCAGCCGACAATCTCGAACTGCGAACCAGTGCCCCATGCGCCAGCGGCCTTGTCTTTGCCAATAGAACGCACGCCCGAGACACGCCCAACCTCCCAATCGGCCTTGCCAGTCGTGAGCTTTGCATCATACGCGCCGTTCGCCTTGAAGACGAAGCCGCCGCGATACGAGAGCTGCGCAAGAGGCGCAAAGTCGCCAAGCCGCTGGACATACGCCTCGAAGACGTGGCGCCCCGGCTTAAGACCAGTAGCGATATAGGTCTGGTACTGCCAGTTCTCCACAGTTCCTCGATTGGGTCCGCGGGCAACGAACCTACCGTCGAGGAATAGGACAAACCTCTCGTCGGCCGAGACATCGAACACCAGCGCCCCATCGCCCTCTGCGACATCAAATTGCCTACGGAACTTGAGTATCGTCAAGCCCGCATCGGCGATATTGCCGTGCCGCTCGCCGTCCCAGAAATCAGTCGTCCCGGCTTTCGGCTCCTTCGCGTCGGGATGCCACACCCACGACGCCTCGTCTATCGGCTGGACGCGAAGGATGTTAGTATTGCCGCGCGTCACCCGCGCGTCGCGGAATACGCGGTCTACAAACGCCGACTTGTCGAGCGAGCGCTCATAGGCAAGGAACGTTGCGACATCCAGTTCCTCAGCCCTTTCGGCGGACATGCCTTCCGGCCTGTAGGCGCAACGTCCGGAAATTTTCGGCCCGAACAGCGATGCATCCCACACGAGCGCCTGGAGGTACTCGCCCTCTTCGTGGTTGAAGTGGAAGTCTGGCTTCGTGAAAAGCGAGTTGCGATCAGGGCAAAGTTCCGCCGCGGTGCCGACGGGGATTATGCCGAATCCGTATTTCTTCGCAAATGCGGCGTAGGCGTCGTGCAGTCGCGCATACATCTCGACCTGGTCGAAGCCAAACTTTTTGAGCCGCTTGTCCCACGGCGGATAGCTCCAAGTCTCCTGCACGAGAATCTTCGCCTGCGGCGCGAGCTCGCGAATCTTCGCAACAAGGTTGTCGCCCCACGGATGGTAGGTCGCGGGATCCCAGCTCGCATGGCTCGCCTGCTGAATGGTCACGATGTCCCACTTGTCCATGGCGAGCGCATCCGGGATATTCGCCTTGCCCTTCTCGACGACGCAGTGTCCGTCGACAAACCTGTCGAAGCGATAGGGCTTGAAAGTCGAATTCGTGGCCGCGGCCTCGACATTGCGCCAGTGGCGCTCGAGCGAGCAGCCGCCGATGTAGAGCGAGGCGAGATCAAGCTTGTGTCCGTTCGTCTTGGCGACCTGCGGAAGATGCCGCGTGCAGCTTATCGAAAAGCTGTTCCCGATCATCAGGACCTTAAGTCCTTCCGAAGAAGTCCGATTCTCGCCGTCGACGGCGAAACAGAAGAAGCCGGCCACAACTGCCGATACTGCGGCAAGAATTGTCATCGTCTTCATCGCACTGTCCCTTTCGTTTACGTTTAAATCAGTCCTGCATCAAAATCCGGCCTTATGAAGCGCCTCTTCCGTAAGGCCTTGCCTGGCGGTTTGCTTCGCCACATACTTCCCGACGATGTCGCCTTCGAGGTTGACGTAATCGCCAACCTTCCTTGCGCCAAGCGTCGTATCCTTCGCAGTTGTCGGAATGAGGTCGACGGCAAGCCAGTCGTCGCCAAGAGCGGAAATCGTGAGCGACACTCCGTCGATCGCTATCGAGCCCTTGATAACCGATTGCGACGCAAGGACGCGGCCGCACCTGACCTTGAGCTGGAAGTCGCGGCCCTTCGGAGTTTTCGCGGCAATTGTGCCGCGGCAATCGACATGTCCCTGGACGATATGACCGCCCATCGCGTCGCCTGCGCGAAGCGCTCGCTCTAAGTTCACCTTCGCGCCTGGAACGAGTTCTGGAAGTCCAGTCCGCGACTCCGTCTCGCGAAGGACGTCCGCAGTAAAGCGCGAGCCGTCGCACTTGACGACAGTAAGGCAGACGCCGTTCACAGCGACCGACTCGCCCTCTTCAAGCGGCTTCGCCCAATCCTCGTCCGCGGCGATTTCGATGACAAGCCCCGCCCCACACGAGACGCGCTTGACAGTTCCGATTCGTTGGATGAGTCCTGTGAACATAGAGTTGTTAGGGGTCAGGGGTCAGTAGTCAGTGGTCAGGGGTCGGTGGATTCGATGTGTTTGACAATCGGAGGATTGGGATAGCCGTCGCCATTCCATGTCGCGTAGTCGGAAAGTCCTGCGTCAAAGAAGGCATCTCCATAAGCAAAGAAACATGTGTCGTAAAAAGCCGTGCCTCGGATTGCCTTTGCAATTCGCCGGGAGCCGATGAACACGGGTGCCATGACGGTGATCCACTCGTCGACAAGTCCGTGATCGGCGAGGGAACGCGCAAGAGTAAGCCCGCCTTCGCAGAGAACGGACATAACGCCCATCCTGCCAAGCTCGACAAGCGCCTTCTTAGCGTCGTCGAAGACGAGCGTGGGGTTCTTTCCGTCCGTGAAGATCTGAGCTTTCTTCGGAAGCTTCCCGCTTTTCGAAATGACAACGCGGATCAAGTCCTTGTTCGGCTTTATGCGGGCAAGAAGCGACGGATTGTCCTTTCTCACCGTCTCGGCGCCAACCATGATGGCGTCCACGCTTTCGCGCAGACGGTTCGTGCGATCGCGCGAGGCGCCGCAAGTGATCCAGTTCGAATTGCCCCAGTCGTCGCATATCTTTCCGTCAAGTGACATTGCGATCTTGACTGTGACATACGGCAGACCCGTCAGGACATACTTGCGGAAGTCGTTGATGAGTCCGCCACAATGAGATATCAACTCCTTGTCACCTTTGAAACGGTCGCACTTCACGCCCGCCTTCGCGAGCGCACGTTTTGCCTTGCCGCGGTTCGTGGGATTGGGATCGGGGATGGCGTAGACTACGCGCGAGATTCCGGCGGCGACAATTGCGTCGGTGCACGCGCCAACTCGCCCCGGCTTTGAGCACGGCTCGAGTGTGACATAAATCGTCGAGCCCTTGAGAAGTTGGCCTCCAGTCCCGGATGTCCTGACTGTCCCGGTTGTCCCGACACTGCCATTTCTCCTCAACGCATTCTTGATCGCAGCAACTTCGGCGTGATCGCCGCCGGCTTTTTTGTGCCAGCCCTCGCCGATTATCTTGCCGCCTTTAACGATCACTGCGCCGACTGCGGGATTAGGCCTTGTGTGTCCAAGCCCGCGCTCCGCGAGCTTGACAGCCCTCTCCATATATTCGGCGTCTTTCACAATCTCCAGCCCCCTAACCCTAAAGCCCTAAAACCCTAAGACCCTAAACCCTATCCCCCTAACCCTTCGCATACTTATCGAGGACGGCGTTGATAAGCGTCCTCGACTTTGGAGTCGAGAACCAATTGGCAAGGTCAATCGCCTCGTTAATCACTACGGGCTTTGGAACATCCGACCACTTCATTTCCCAGATGCCCATCCTGAGGACGGCGCGCTCTATTGTGCCAAGGCGGTAGAGATCCCATTTCGCAAGAAGCGGCACGAGTATCTCGTCTATCTCATTTTGGTTCGCAAGGACACCCGCTACGCGCGCTTCCGCGAAATCCTTCATCTCGCCCTTGGGATTAGCCCTGCCCTCTTCGCTGTCAAGGGAGGAAAGCTCTTCCCAGAAGGAAACCATGAACTGCCCGACGTCGTCCGGTGGATTTAGATCCGCCGCCGTCAGCATCTGAATCGCCCATTCGCGGGCCTGTCTGCGCGTAGCCGCCATATTAAAGACCCCCTTGTCTCATATAAAACCGCTATCGGCCAAGAATCAGGCGCCCTTTCCGGGAACCTTGAGCCCCGGCTTCAACCCTGGCTTCGGCGGGAGCTTGAGACCAGCGGGCAACGCACCGCCCTTGGGCGGGAGCTTGAGACCGCTCGGCAACGCGCCTCCCTTCTGCGGAAGCTTGAGGCCTGGCTTTAGTCCGGGCTTAAGCCCTGGGATTGTCGGGCGCCGGAGAGCAGCGGTGGCGACAGGGATGGGGACCTTCGCCGTTTTGGTGGACGAAGCGGGCTTGACTTCCTCGACTGGTTCAAGGGGCGTAATCGGTTCAAGAGGTGTAATCGGCTCAAGAGGCGTTACTGGCTCAAGAGGGGTAATTGGCGCAAGCTCGGCAACAGGCTCGAGTTCGGTGACAGGTTCAAGCGCTGGAGTGGGCTTGACCGGCTCCACTGGCTTCAGCGGCTCGACCGGTTTTATGGGCTCGACCGGCGGCGGCGGCGGCGCAACTGGCTTGACGGGGTCAGCAGGCGGAGGTGGCGCGACAGGCTTGGGCGGCTCGGCCGCAGCCACTGGAGCCGGAGAGGACGACTCTTCAAAACTAAACGATGCGAGCTCCATAAGTCCACACCTAATCGAATCGCCCTTCTCGATCTTTGTCGGGGCCTCGACTTTAACGCGGTTGCGGTAGGTGCCGTTCGTGCTGCCGACATCCTCGACATACCATGCGCCGTCCTTGAAGAAAATGCGCGCATGATGGCGCGAAAATCCATCAACGTTGATAGGCGCGATAGTGTTTCCGATTTCGCGACCTATGGTCACTACGTCAGACGGTTCAAACGAATACCCGAGATATATGCCCTTGATGTTGGCGATGAACTTGATTTTCATGCCAACAATTATACCACAATTCTTTACGCCGGACAATGGGCAATGGCGACTGGAATATCCCCACCTTTGTAAAGAGCTGTCGAGCCCTCGGAAAGGCCCGCGCGGTTTTTGCGGAATTCCGAAGGTTTTGCGGCCGTGCTTGTTGCGC
>JAZSLQ010000156.1:0-5032 GCA_045535455.1 Kiritimatiellia bacterium
TTCGCGCGACGCCCCCATGGGGGCGTGCCTTCCTTCGCTTTTCCCTCCGCTTTCGGTCCCTGTCCTTCTTCTTCAGAACCTCCTTCCTCCACCTCGACAGCTTGCCTTTCCAATTTGACCCACGAGATTGTACAACTTCCCCGAGCTTGTGAATGGCTGACACAGCAGGCGTGCCGTTTTGGTATAATATAACTCATGTTGGTTTTTGGGAATAGATTCAAGCTTTGTGAGGCGTTTGGGATACCGATCTATGTCGACATCTCGTTTGCGATCCTCCTTCTGCTTTTCGTTGGGTCTGGCGAGTCGTTCACGTATGGAGTGACCGAGGCGCTTTTGCTCGCCCTATCGATAATTCTCCATGAGTTCGGACACTCCTTGACGGCGCGGCTCTTTGGCTATCGCACGACTGACATCACGATCTCGCTTCTTGGTGGCTGTGCCTCGCTCATCTCCCTCCCGCGCAGGGCGTGGCAGGAGTTCCTAACTGCGCTCGCGGGGCCGCTCGTCTCGTTTGCCCTCGCGGCAATCGGATTTCTCACGCTTCTCTTCTTCCCGATTGAGAACCATTGGCTTCGGTTTGCGCTTGTGTATCTCATGTGGCTCAACCTAATGCTTGGCGGCTTCAACCTCCTCCCGGGCTTTCCCCTTGACGGCGGGCGCATCTTCCGCAGCGTCCTTCGCGCGTTCCTTTCGCGCCCCAAGGCGACTTTCGTCGCGATGTGGGTCGGTCGCGTGTTCGCGATTCTTCTCGGTCTCTCGGGACTTCATGCGATTGTCTACGGCGGTGGCTGGGGATTCATCCGCATATTGATTGCGTGGATGATCTGGACCGAGGGCTATCGCGAGTACCAGCTTGCGCTGATGGAATCGAGCTGGGACTATCAGGACTTTCGCGCGCGCGTCTCTCCGCCTCCGTACGGCGGCGAAGGAGACGACTGCGACGTCACGAGGAATTGAACAAACTGAAACGGAGGAAGGCATGGAAGGACTGAAGGTAAAGCCGACGGGAACGGCGATGTGGGACGCGGTGAGTCTCGGCGAGATAATGCTTCGCCTCGACCCGGGCGACGGTCGAATCCACACTGCACGCGATTTCAAGGTCTGGGAAGGCGGCGGCGAATACAACGTCGTCCGCGGGCTCCGTCGTTGCTTCGGTCTCAAGACTACCGCCGTCACCGCGTTTGCCGACAATCCCGTCGGGCGTCTTGTAGAGGACTTCATGCTTCAGGGTGGCGTCGACACGAGCCATGTCAAGTGGGTTCCCTACGACGGCATCGGCCGAACGGTCAGGAACGGTCTCAATTTCGTGGAGCGCGGCTTCGGCTGCCGCGGCGCCAGGTCTTGCGCCGACCGCGGGCTCACGGCGGTGAGCCAGCTCAAGCCCGGCGACATCGACTGGGAGCAGCTCTTCGGCAAGGAGGGCGTCAGGTGGTTCCACACCGGCGGCATATTTGCCGCGCTTTCCGAGACGACTGCCGACGTCGTGATCGAGGCGCTCAAGGCCGCTAAGAAGTACGGCACCGTCACGAGCTACGACCTCAACTACCGCGCATCGCTCTGGAAGTCGATTGGCGGCCAGGCAAAGGCGCAGGAAGTTAACCGCGAGATCGCGAAGTACGTCGACGTCATGATCGGCAACGAGGAAGACTTCACCGCGGCGCTCGGCATCGAGGTCGAGGGCGTTGACAAGAACCTTACGACGCTCCCGATCGAGGGCTTCAAGAAGATGATCGAGAAGGCCGTCTCGATCTACCCGAATTTCAAGGCCGTGGCGACGACGCTTAGGTCGGTCAAGTCCGCGACGGTAAACGACTGGTCGGCGATCTGCTGGTACAAGGGCGAGCTGCACGAGTCGATCAAGCGCCCTGGACTCGAGATCTACGACCGCGTTGGCGGAGGCGATTCGTTCGCTTCGGGGCTCGTCTATGGTTTCATGACTTTTGACGACGCCGAGAAGGCGGTCAACTACGGTGCGGCGCATGGTGCGCTCGCCATGACGACTCCCGGCGACACTTCGATGGCGACGAAAGCGGACGTCGAGAAAATGGTCGGCGGAGGTTCTGCCAGAGTGGATAGGTAAGGAAATGGTGGTGGCTTTGTGGACAACATAGGCCAAAGGAAGTGGGAGTGAAAAGTGCGAGTTGGAGAATGGAATGTTAAAACTCAATTCTCCAACTCCAACTCATAACTCCAACTAAACGGCAATCTACAATAACGAATATAAAATGAACATAATCGAAACACTCAAGTCGGCGGGGATCATCCCGGTAATCGTAATCGAAAAGGAAGAGCAGGCAGTCCCGCTCGCGAAGGCGCTCGTGAAGGGCGGTCTTCCCGTCCTCGAAGTGACCTTCCGCACCAAGGCCGCCGCCGGCGCAATTGCCGCGATCAAGCGCGAAGTGCCCGAGGCGATCGTTGGCGCTGGCACGATTCTTACGGTCGAGCAGCTTCGCGCCGCGAAGGAGGCCGGTGCCGTGTTTGGCGTCGCTCCTGGGTTTGATCCCGTCATCATGGCGGAGGCGAAGGCGGAGCAGTTCCCGTTCTGCCCCGGCATCGCGACGGCGAGCGAGCTTTCGCAGGCGCTCACTGCTGGCGCGCCGATGGTCAAGTTCTTCCCGGCCGAGGCCGCTGGCGGCGTCAAGATGATTAAGAACCTTCTTGGCGCGTCCCGCTTCACCGGCGTGAAGTTCATGCCGACTGGCGGCGTCAACCTCTCGAACGTGGGCGACTACCTCGCCGTTCCCGAGATCGTCGCCTGCGGCGGCACGTGGATCGTCCCGAAGGACGCGCTTGCGGCTGGTGACTATGCCGCGATCGAGAAGCTCGCAGCCGACGCTTCGGCGCTCGTCAAGAAGATCCGCGGCTAAAGGACGCGGCGAGTCACGACAGGAGGGGAGAGCATGGTACCGCGCAAATACATCGGCATATTCGCGATGCTCGTCAGTTGCTTCGCGCTCTGGGGGCTCCTCAACAACATGACCGACAACCTCGTGCCGGCGTTCCAGCGTATCTTCACGATGGACCAGTCCAGGGCGGGGCTTGTGCAGGTGGCGTTTTACGGCGCCTATGCCGTTCTCGCGATATTCGCGGCTGTGCTTGCAGAGGAGCTGAGCTACAGGAAGGGCGTTCTGATTGGGCTTGCGGTATACATCACTGGCGCGCTTCTCTACATTCCTGCGTGCATCGCGCAGAGCTTCGACATCTACTTCGTCGCGATCTTCATCGTCGCCGGCGGATGCTCGCTTCTTGAGACGACGTGCAACCCCTACGTCCTTTCGCTTGGCGACGAGGCGACGGCGGTGCGGCGCCTCAATTTCGCGCAGATGTTCAACCCCGTCGGGTCGATGTGCGGCATTGTCCTCGCGCAGCAGCTCATTCTCTCCCACCTCAACCCTGCGACGGCCGAGGAGCGCGCGCAAATGGCCCCCGAAGTACTGAAGGGCATCATCGACAAGGAGCTTTTCTGGGTGTGCGCGCCGTACGTCGGGCTCTGCGCCATCGCGCTCGTCATCTGGCTCTTCTTCCTGTCGAAGCGCGAGGGCGAAACCGCCCCCACTCGCACCGCGCTCGTGCGGGCGGCCGTGGCACTCGCGTTTTCGGTCGTGCCGATGACGGTGCTCTACTTCATCTTCCCCGAAATGGACAAGATCAAGTGGGTGCTGTGCGGCGTTGCCGGGCCTCTCGTCTACGTCCTGCTGTCGAGCGGCTACCGCTCCATGCTGCACACGCTCGTCACGACGCCGCGCTACTGGCTTGGCGTCGTCGCGCAGTTCTTCTACGTCGGCGTCCAGATCGCGGCGTGGACTTGGCTCAACGTCTACTGCCAGAAGGAACTCGGCGTCACTCCGGCGCAGGGAGCGATCTACTACACGATAGCGATTTCCCTTTTCATCGCCTGTCGCTGGATCGCGACTTTCGCGATGAAGTACTTCAACCCCGCCATCATGATGGCCGTATTCGCCGTGTGCGCCATTCTGTGCTGCGCCGGCGTAATCTATCTGCCGACGAAGGTGATCTTCACGGTCGGCCAGCTCCCGTTCTCGGCGAACGTCATCTGCCTCGTCGCGATGTCGGGCTTCATGTCGCTGATGTTCCCGACGATCTACGGCATCGCCCTTGGCGGGCTCGACCAGAAGGCGCTGAAGCTCGGCGCGTCCGGCCTCATCATGGCGATTCTCGGCGGAGCGATCATCACGCCTTGGATGGCGAACATCATCGGCGACGCAAACTCCTTGTGGACGAAGCTCGTGCCGATGTTCTCGGGCGAGTGGGATGCAAATCTCAGGCTCACGCAGGCTTCGCTTCGTGCCTCTTTCGTAGTTCCCGCGATCTGCTTCGCCGTGGTCGGCGTGTACGCAGTCGCGTTTCGCCGGACTTCAAAATAGAACATGGAGAATATGCAGAAGCTCTACACGATCTACACGTTCTACACGGCTGCAAAAGATTTTCTTATGAATCAAGTTTAAAGGAGAAAGTAAGATAAAATGAAGAAGTTCCTCAGTGCAAACGAGGCGGTCGCACACGCTGCGGCCCAGGCAGGTTGTGTAGTGGCGAGCGCCTATCCCGGCACTCCCTCCACCGAGATTCTCGAGAACATAGCGAAGTTCAAGGACACGATTCGCTGCGAGTGGGCGGTGAACGAGAAGGTCGCGGTCGAGACTGCCGTCGGCGCTTCCATGGCAGGCGCGCGCGCGATCACCGCGATGAAGCACGTCGGGCTGAATGTCGCGATGGACCCCTTGATGACTTTCACCTACGTCGGCCCCTTAGGCGGCTTCGTCCTCGTTTCGGCCGACGACCCAGGCATGCACTCGTCGCAGAACGAGCAGGACAACCGCAACCTCGCGAAGTTCGCTCGCGCGCTTCTCTTGGAGCCCGCCGACTCGCAGGAAGCGTACGACATGACGGCCAAGGGGTTCGGGCTTTCCGAGAAGTTCCAGGTGGCGGTGATCCTGCGCCTCACGACGCGCACGAGCCACTCGGCGTCGCTCGTCGAGCTCGGCGACTTCAAGCCCGCCCCGCATCCGCTACT
>JAZSLQ010000039.1:0-18892 GCA_045535455.1 Kiritimatiellia bacterium
TTCGCGCGACGCCCCCATGGGGGCGTGCCTTCCTTCGCTTTTCCCTCCGCTTTCGGTCCCTGTCCTTCTTCTTCAGAACCTCCTTCCTCCACCTCGACAGCTTGCCTTTCCAATTTGACCCACGAGATTGTACAACTTCCCAGCCATATTTGCGCGGCAGGGTCACTGGCGACGCGATTTTTGGTATAATACCATTTCAATGAAGTGTGAATTGTGCCATCAGAAGGACGCAGAGACTGCGATCCAGTTGGAAAAGGACGGCGAAGAGCAGGAGCTCTACGTCTGCCGCGAGTGCGCGAACCGCGAGAGGGTGCGCCGGCAGAAGAAGAGCCAGCGTACGCGCAAGGGCGCGGACGGATTGGCGCCCGGAGTTTCCATTTCCGTTTCGGGCGTGTCGTCTGGCGACGAACCGCCGCCGCCAATCGTTGCCGCCATCATGAATGCCATGACCGGGCTCGTCGAAGGGCTTGAACAGGCGGCAGAAGAAGTCAACAAGTCGAAGAAGGAGCCGGAACTCGTCGATTTCCCGTGCGAACGCGCCGAGCCGACTTATCGCATAGGCGACCGCCTTCATCTCGAGGGATTGCATCTTATCGGCGAACTTGAGCCCGTGCATCGCGCGATGCGGGCGCTCAAGCTCCAGCTTGCTGGCGTGGACGCTGACGGTGTCCGCGATGCAGGGCATGTGTACCGGCTTCGCTACTCTGGCTCTGCCGAGCTCGCAAAGCGCGTCGCAGAAGACATTCTCCGCGAAGAGCGCAATGCTCGTGTTCGGCTTTTCGAAGAAATGCCGCGCGTGTTCGGCGACTCGCTTTGCCGTGCGCTCGCAATCCTCAAGAATTGCCGGCTCCTGAGCCCCGGCGAGCTTTTCGATCTGCTGTCGCCGCTTCGACTCGCTGCGATAGAGAAGATGCTCGACGGAATAGAGCTGAAGGAAATCGAGTCGATGCTCGCCTCGATTGACCTCTCGTCGAAAGAGGACGGCGAAACACAGCAGGAACGCGACCGCCAGGATGCGGAGCGTGCCGACGAGATGAACAAGCGCTTCGAGGACGTCGTCCTCAATGAGCGCGCCGAGGAGAAGTTCCTGTGAGCATGATGTTTACAAAGAACGCGATAGACGCGCTGAACGCCGCGGCAAGCTGTGCACGGCAGCTCGGTCACGACCATATCGGCGCGGAGCATATCTTGCTTTCGATACTCGCAATTCCGAAATGCCAGGCGTGTCTCCGTCTTGAGCGGCTCGGGCTTGCACTTTCCGACCTTACGGAGTCGATGCGGAACATGATCGCGGGCTCTTCCGAGCCAGTCATGCAGCGCGGGCAGCTTCCGATTTCGGCGCGTACGAAGAAGGTGCTCGACATCGCGGGGCTCGAGGCGGGCGGGCCGGGCAAGCCGGTTGGCACCGTCCATCTCGTCACCGCAATGATGCGCGAAGGCGAGAACGCGGCCGCGCAACTTCTATTCAACGCTGGCGTCACCGTCGAGAAGTTTCTCGCCGCCGGCACGCAGGGCGGCAACGGAGACGGAAAGAAAGACGATGCGCCAAGTCATGGCGACGCCGGCGAGGCGCCTTCGCAGAAGGGCGAGAACGGCAAGCAGCAGAAGACGCCGACGATCAACACTTTCGGGCGCGACCTCACAGACCTTGCACGGCAGGGGAAACTTGACCCCGTGATTGGACGCGAGAAGGAGCTTAAGCGCATAATCCAGATTCTCTCGCGCAGGACTAAGAACAATGCCGTCCTCATCGGCGAGGCGGGCGTAGGAAAGACTGCCGTCGTCGAGGGGCTTGCGCAGGCGATCCACCGCGGCGAAGTTCCAGAGAAGATGCAGTCGAAGCGCGTCGTCGCGATAGACATGGCGCGAATGGTCGCTGGAACGCAGTATCGCGGACAGTTCGAGGAGCGGCTCAAAAAACTCATCGACGAGACTAAGCGCTCCGGCAACGTAATCCTCTTCCTCGACGAGATCCACACGATGGTGGGCGCCGGCGGCGCGGAAGGCGCGATGGATGCGGCGAACATCCTCAAGCCAGCGCTTGCGCGAGGCGAGCTTCAGTGCGTCGGCGCGACTACGCTCAAGGAATACCACAAGTCCATCGAGAAGGACGCCGCGCTCGAGCGCCGCTTCCAGTCGGTGCAGGTCGACGAGCCGACAGTCGCAGACACGATACAGATTTTGAAGGGCATCGCCCCGAAATACGAAGAGCACCACTCCGTCAAGTTCGGTGACGCCGCGCTTCGCGCCGCAGTCGAACTGACGGCCCGCTACCTCCCGGCGCGGCAGCTTCCAGACAAGGCGATCGACGCTATGGACGAGACGGGCGCGCGTCTCAGGATGGGCGCGTCTGCGAGACCCAAGTCGCTCACTTCTCGGCAAGAGGCTATTGACGCGCTGAAGGGCAAGAAGGATACTGCGGTGAAGGCGGGCGACTTTGATTCTGCGGCGCGTTACCGCGAGTCGATAAAGCTTGCGTCCGCTGAGTTCCAGGAAGCGCTCAAGAAGTGGAAGGAGACCCACGCCGAGGAGATCATCGAGGTGACTGAGGAGGATGTCGCCGAAACCGTCTCGTCGATGAGCGGCGTTCCTGTCGAGAAGATGAACGCCACGACAGCGGAAAAGCTTCTCGGCATGGAGAAGGCGCTTGGCGAAGTCGTCGTCGGACAGACTCCCGCGATAAAAGCGATTGCGCGCGCGCTTCGCCGTAGCCGTGCGCTTATGGCCGACCCCAAGCGACCGATCGGCTCGTTCCTCTTCCTCGGGCCCACGGGAGTCGGCAAGACACATCTTGCAAAGATGCTCGCAGAGAAAGTGTACGGCGACGAAAAGGCACTTATCACGCTCGACATGTCGGAGTTCCAGGAGAAGTATTCCTCTTCGCGTCTCGTCGGCGCGCCGCCGGGATATGTCGGCTACGACGAGGGCGGGCAGCTTACCGAGAAGGTGCGCCGCAGGCCTTATTCCGTCGTCCTCTTCGACGAATTCGAAAAGGCGAATTCCGATGTGATGAACATGCTGTTGCAGATTCTCGACGACGGGCGACTCACCGATGGCCAGGGGCGCGTAATCGACTTCCGCAACACGATAATCATCTGCACCGCGAACCTCGGCTTTGACTTCGCGCGTGAGGGACATACTCTTGGCTTTGCGACCGAAACAGCCGAGACGAGCTTCGATCTCCTCAAGGAGAAGCTTCTTTCCGAAGCGAAGCGCACGTTCCGTCCCGAGCTCTTGAATCGCTTTGACGAGACTGTCGTCTTCCGCAAGCTCGAGAAGGGCGACATGGAGTCGATACTTAAGCTCGAGCTTGCGAAGCTCCAGTCGCGGCTCAAGGATTCGCACATTGTCCTTTCGCTCGACAAGAAGGCCACGGCGTTTCTCGTCGAGAAGGGGTACGATTCAGCGCTTGGCGCGCGGCCGCTCCGCCGCGTCGTGCAGGATTTCGTCGAAGATCCTCTTGCAGACCTCGTTCTCGCCGGCAAGTCAAAGCCGCGTATGCGCGGCAAGCTCGCCAAGGACGGTAAGTCTATCAAATTCTGATCGCCGGCTGTTCAGTCTTGCTTGTCGTTATAGCGCCGCCTGTACATCTTGGCGGCGACGTCTCGCGAGGCCTCAACTAGCTCAGGATACGGCATGTCCGCCACGTTGAGGAATCCAATCTGGTAGTTTTCGCCGTCTGGACGGCCCGTGAGCGCCTGGTCCTGCCACTGGAACCAGTGCGTTCCGACGAAACGCGGATGGTCGAGACAGGCGTTTACGAAGTCGCGGTAGCACTGTGCGCGCTCGTTCTGGTCTTGCGTCGCGACGAGCCCGGTGTGGAACATGCCGCGGTCAAGCGCGCCGAAGTGGAACTCGCCGTTGATCATAGGCTTGTCCTCCATGTCCGAAGGAAGGTTCTTGACGGGCTTGCGGTTGTAGATGTTCACGCTTACGACGTTGCAGTGCTTTGCGGCCGCACGGAAGACAACATCCGAGCCCCATGCGATGCGGCAGCCGAGATAGAGGTGGTTAGGCAACTCTTCGCGCAACACTCGCCGGACGGTGCTGAAGTATTTCTCCGCCACGTCCTTCATCCGCTCCTCGTTGTTCCACGAAAGTTCGTTGTCGACGAACACGCCGACGCACCACGGGTCGTCGCGCATCTTTTTCGCGCTTACCTTGGCGCGCTCGCGCAGCGTCTTCTCGAATTCTGGATTGAATGGGTCGGGAAGGGCGCCCCACCAGCCCTTCGAGTCCTTCAGGCGTGGCGTGCCGTGCGTACCGAGGCAGAGCGTGTAAGGCGTGCGGTTGCGCGAATATATCTCCGACCAGCTCCAGTTCGCTATTGTGTTGAGCCCCCAGGCGCGCAGACGACGATGGGCTCGGTCGATGTACTCGGCCTTCCATCCCTCGCCGTACTTGCGGCGGAGGTTGGCGTTCGCGAAGCTGAAAGTGTCGTAGGGAAGATGTTCCTTCTCCTTGTAGAAGCCGTGCGCGGCCTGCCACGAGTTGCGCCCCCAGAAGCATCCGAACACTGGATCGTCCTTCGCGGGCAGCCAAGAGAAGTAGCTTTCGCGAAAGCCGATGCCCGTAGTGCCGTTTCCGATGCCGACGCAGTCGACGCCATGCGAGAAGAAGAGTCGGCCGTCGGGATCGACGAGCCACCATTTGCCGTTCACTTTTTCCGTCCTGAAAAAGCCAGTCGCCTTGAGCTGCGGGCCACCTGCCCAGCCGCCGAAGCGGTCGGCCTCTGGGATTGGCGTCGCGCCGTTTTTGGCAAGCCAGGCGTCCTCGTCGGTCTTCGTGCGCACGAGCTCCGCCTCGTCGTGCACCTTGCCAGGCCAGTCGTCGTGCATGAACTGCCCGAAGCGGTCCACGAACGGAAGAAACGACTTCGCAGGCAGGATCTTCTGCGTCGCCGTGCCGATGCCGTCGGCTGTTACGCCGAGCACGCTGAAGCCCCCAGACGTGCCGTCCTTGCAGAGGAAGATATGGAACGACGTGGCATGATGGATGTCGAAGCCGCCGCCTGCGTCGCCGTGCTCCGAGGGGCATCCGTTCATGCCAACGAGCTTTATCGGCGCATCAAGGGCCCAAGGCATGACGTGCATGCCGGCGACGATAGTTCCTGCCGCGTGCGGCTTTAGCACGACGGATCCGCCTGGCCCCTGCCCCTGTACGTTGCGCCCCTTTACGCTGAGATGCACGGTGCGCGTCTCGTGTGTCGTGTTGCTTACCGCCACAAGGAAGCGCCCAAAACGGGAGAGATCGGCTTCTCCCTTTACGAAGTCCATGCGGACGCCAGGCCATCTTGCTTCTGTCCCAGTCGTTACTGACACTGAGCCGTCTTCGAGCATGACAATTGACGAGTCGCTTTGTGCGCGCATCACGGTGTTGGGGCTGGGCCAGAGTGTTTCTGCGGAGGCCGCAGTTGCAACGGCCATAAGAACAGTTGAAATGCAGATTTTCATATAGGTATTATGCAGTATCTTCCTGTGTTTGTCAATGCTGCTATTCTCAGCCGAATCTTTAAATCGCCGCTCTTAAGCGCCGCGATTTTTGGTATAATTTCCAAATCATGGCGGAAGAAGAGAAAGTAAAGCTGCTGGAAGTCGAAGAAGTCCGGCAGAAGATAGAAGACCTCAAGAGGAAAGTCGGCGAAATGGCCGACTACATCCACATCGACGACAGGCGCAAGAAGCTCGCGGCGCTCGAGGCGCAGCAGGCGTCGGGGGATTTCTGGAACAACCAGACGAAGGCAAAGGAAGTCATCGCCGCGACGAACGCGGAACGCGCCTACGTCGTGCCGTTCACTTCGCTCACGAAGACGGTCGAGGACGCTGGCGTGATGCTCGAGCTCACCGAGATGGAAGAGGGCCCAGCCCAGCAGAACGCGCTAAAGGACACTCTCGCAGAATGCGCCAAGGCCGACGAATACTTCGGCAAGCTTCGTCTCCAGTCGCTTCTTGGCGGCAAGTTCGACCAGTGCAACGTGTTCGTCAAGCTCCATGCGGGGCAGGGCGGAACCGAGGCGTGCGACTGGGTCGCGATGCTCTACCGCATGTACCAGCGCTACGCAGAGTCGCAGGGCTGGAAGGTTGAGGAATACGACGTGCAGCCGGGCGAAGAAGCGGGCTACAAGGATGTCTATTTCCGCGTCGAGGGGCCGTACGCTTTCGGCATGCTCAAGGCCGAGCGCGGCATTCACCGCCTTGTGAGAATTTCGCCGTTCGACGCGAACAAGCGCCGTCAGACGTCGTTCGCCTCGATGGAGACGGTCGCGGAGATCAACGAGGACATCGAAATCGAAATCAAGGACGAGGACCTCAGGATCGACACCTACCGCTCCGGCGGCGCGGGCGGGCAGCACGTCAACAAGACAGACTCCGCAGTGCGACTGACGCACCTTCCGACTGGCATCGTAGTCGCCTGCCAGAAGGAGCGCTCCCAGCACATGAACAAGGAGAAGGCCATGGCGATGCTCAAGGCCCAGCTCTACGAATACTACGAAGACCAGAAGAAGGCCGAGATGGACCGCTTCTACGGCGCGAAGTCCGAGAACGGCTGGGGTTCGCAGATTCGCTCCTACGTCTTCTGCCCCTACACGATGGTCAAGGATCTCCGCACGGAATACGAGACGAGTGATGTTGACGGAGTGATGGACGGGCATCTTCAGCCGTTCGTCGAGGCATGGTTGCAAATGAAGGCGGCGAAGTAGAAAAGTGGAAGATCGGAACCTATACGGACGGGCGATAGAACCCGAGAAGCGCGGAAGGCACAAGACCTTCGGCTCTGCCGTCGGTGCCGCGTTTTCCGATCTGATCGTCGAGAAGAACGAGTTCTTCGATTCCCTCGTCGACAACTGGCGGCGGCTCTTCCCAAACCAGCCCGCCCGCCCTGGCCGCTACGAGGACGGCAAGATATTCATTTACGTAAAGAACGCGCCGACGCTCTTCCTGATGCGTCCGCGTCTTCCAACTATCAAGCGGCGTCTCGCGGAACTACCCGGGGCTCCCAAAAGAATTGAACTGCGACTGGAGGCGCACGCATCATGATTCTGGCATCACTTGTTCTCGCGGCAACGTTCACGCGCACGATGGAGCGCGTAGCCACGACCGACCCTGCGTTCTCGCAGTCGGTGTACGACTCTCGCGTCGTGCAGCTTCTCTACGAGCCGCTTCTCAAGGTTGACTATCTTGCGCGTCCCTACAAACTGACGTCTGGCTACTGCGAACTTCCCGAAGTCAGTCCCGACGGGCTCGTCTATACGTTCCGCACTCTGCATGGTCCCGCAAAGGACGTCGTCGATAGCGTCGAGCGTCTGCGCGATCCCGATCTCGTCTCTCCGAACAGCTGGCTTCTCAAGAGCGTCGATACCATCGAGGCGACAGACGAGAACACTGTCGTATTCCGCATGAAGAGCCGCTGTCACTTCTTCCCGTGGCTGATGGCGATGAGCCCAGCGGCGGTGAGGCGGCCCGATGGCTCGGGAACGGGTCCGTTCGAGCTCACGTCGTGGCGCAAGAACCACGAGATGGTCTTTACGCGGAAAGTTCCGGAGCCAGGGAAATTCGATACGCTCCGCTATCTCGTCATCGACGACCTTTCGACGCAGTGGCTTATGTTCCTCAAAGGCGAGCTCGACTTCCTCGGCGAAATCTCAAAGGACAACTGGGATGCTGTAATGGGCAAGGACGGCAACCTCGATCCCCAGCTCGTCGCTGAAGGCGTGAAACTCCATTCGATTGCGACGCTCGACACTTTCTACATCGGCATCAACTTGCGAGATCCCGTGCTCGGGCCGAATAAGAAGCTTCGCCAGGCGCTTAACGCGGCGTTCGACTATCCGCGCTGGGAAGAATACTTCTCGAAGCGCACCGCGCCTGCGGATGGCCCTGTCCCGCCGGGGGTAGACGGCAAGCTTGTCTCGCCGTTCCCGTATGCGTTCAACCTTGAGCTGGCGAAAAAGCTTGTTGAGGAGGCGGGTTACCCTGGCGGCATTGATCCCAAGACCGGGCGTCGTCTCACGCTTACTCTTTCGTTCGGAAAGGCGTCGACTTCGACGCGCGAGATGGGCGAGCTTCTCGCGTCGTTCTACGAAAAGATAGGCATCAAGCTCGAGCTTGCGTTCCAGACGTGGGATGCGTTCCTCAAGGCGGTGAACGAAGGCCGCGTGCAGCTTTACAACATGGGCTGGGTCGGCGACTATCCCGACGCGGAGAACTTCCTCCAGCTCTTCTACTCCAAAAACGTGAGCCCAGGGCCTAACCACTCCCACTACATCAACCCAGAGTATGATCGCGCCTACGACGCCGCGATGGCTGCGCCCACGAGGGAGGAGCGCAACCGCAACTGGGCGATCTGCCAGGAACTCGTTCGCGAGGATTGTCCGTGGATTTTCGGACACTACAGCAAGTCGAACTCTCTCGTCCGTCCGCGTGTCGGAAACTACGTGCCGAGCGACTTCCCGTATGGGCAGGAAGTTAATTTCACGGTCAACGAGTGATTGTGTTTTAGTGATTTGGTTTTTTAACGCAGAGGCGCAGAGACGCAGAGTACGCAGAGAAAGTTTGGTAGAGTTTTGGGATGAAGACTCTTTATATAGAAAGGTCGGCGGGAGAAGGGCGGAATGGCGACTGGGCCGAGGGGCTTGACCTCGCTGGCGTCGAGCGCATCGTAGTGGGGACAGGCCCCGGAAGTTTTGCGGGAATACGCTCTGCGCTTGCGTTTGCACAGGGCTACGCGCTCGGTTCGAAATGCGAAGTGCTTGGGCTTCCCTCGCCTTGTGCAGTTGCTGTGCAGGTCTATGCTGGCGCCTCCAACTTCCCGCTCGCGGTTGTAGGCGATGCGCGGCGCGGCAAGTTTTGGATTGCGCTCTTCGATGGCTTGAAGCTTGTCTGTCCCGTGTTTCAGGTTGAGAAAGACGGTCTTTCGCTTCGCATCCCGCTTGCAGCGAAAGTCGTGACGAGCGATGCCGAACGCATAGGAACCATCCTTTCCGAGACGTTTGAGGAGCGGTACATCGGTGGCGTCAAGCCGACGTCCGACGGTCTTAAGGCGTTTTCCGAGGCGAACCCGTCCGCGCTCGTAACCGAGCCCCTGCCAATCTATCTCAATCCCGCCGTCCGCACTTAGCCCTGGCTGTTTCTGTAGTCGCGCATCGACATGCCGAAGCGCTTCCTGAACAGCCGCTTTAGGTTGTCGGGATCGTTGAAGCCGCAGTTCTTTCCGATCTGTAGAATCGTATGGTCCGTCTTGACGAGTTGTCGCCGCACTTCGGCAAGGCGTACACTCAGGATTTCTTCAAGGACCGACTTTCTGCAGACCTGTCGGAACCTGATGTCGAGAAGCCCGCGCGATACTCGAAGATACGAAACCACGTCGACCACGCGTATGCCTTCGCAGGCGTGTTCGGCAATATAAGCGCGGGCCTTTTCGACCAGAGCCGTGGCTGGCGGAATGCGTGTCGAAGACGCTCTTTCGAAAAGATGCGTTCCTGCGACGCGGATTGTGAGTCGAGGCGTCTTTTTGCCCCGCAGAAGGCGGTCTAGCGTCTGCGCTGCCTTGTAGCCGAGTTCGCGAAAAGGCAGCTGAAAGCTTGAAAGCGGTGGACGTGCGCTCCCCCATACAAGAGGATCGTTGTCGCAGCCAACGACCGTAACCTCCTGCGGGACCTTTATCCCGAGTTGTTCGCAGCCCGTAAGCACCATTCTTGCGAAGAGGTCGTTTGCGCCGAATACGGCGGCGGGCTTTGGAAGTTTTTCGAGCCATTTGCCCATCTCGCGTGGCGAGATTACTGGATTGACGGCATCGTCTGGAACTTCGCCAAGGGTGTCGCCCGTAAAGACGAAGAGCTTCGCTTTGCTTGGCAACGCGGAGCGAAAGCCTTTTTCGCGCTCAATCGACCATGGATAGCGAATCGCGCCATGTACAAAGCCATATGA
Organism: Kiritimatiellia bacterium; assembly: GCA_045535455.1. Lineage (GTDB taxonomy): Bacteria > Verrucomicrobiota > Kiritimatiellia > RFP12 > UBA1067 > UBA1067. The sequence goes on from JAZSLQ010000039.1 coordinate 9,927, forward strand.
CGAGAAGCGGCCAAGCGAGACAAGGTAGCGCGCTGCGTCTCGCCCTATTGATTCGTTGTCAAGCAGAAGCGTGCGACAGTTTTCGCTTTTTTCGTAAAGCGGCACGAGATGGTCGTTTGTGACGACAAATTTCAGTTTGGGGTTTTCGCAAAGCATTTGCTCCGACATCTCGGTAATGCCGTAGTCAATTGAGAGCAAAACGCCGTTGGCGTTTTTTAGGGCGGCTTCAAGCACGCCGTTGGCGATGTCGGTGCGAGTGTTGACAATCTGGATGCTCCAGTCAGTGTGCCTGCTGGAATAGTCGAACACGCCGGACATCTGTTCGCGCCCGTCGTTCCCGTTAGTTGGTATAGCCACCACTACATTTGCCTTTGAGAGTCGCATGGTAATATTATAGCAAAGTATTAATGAAAGTGCCGTGTATCTTTTATTTAAAATGCAGTGTTTCTGTCTTGCCGCCAGAAATTGCAAGTGCTATAATTCATGGTGTTAGGGGAAGTCTGCATGGACAAATTGTAGTGAAAGCAATTAAGTCCAAAAAGAAAGGAACAAAATGAAAGCGAAAACATGGCTGGCGTTCATCGGCGGCATCGCACTCTTCGGTTCACAAGCCACGGCGGAAACGCCTGACAAGTTCCTTCGCTATGTCGAGGCGACTGGCGCGCAGTACGTCGACACTGGCATTGTCGGACGCTATGGCACCAAGGCCGAGTGCAAAGTCGAGTGGATGGCGTTTTCCGACAGCTCATTCCTTGCGTCTCGTACAGGGTGGGGTGATTCGCGCCTCTACTTTTGCTACTGTCTCAATGCCAGCGGCAACATGTATACGGCGCAGGGGAAAGGCGAAAATGTCAACAATGGGCAAGACCTGCGTTTCGAGAAGAATCGCATCTACAACTATGTGTCCGAGTTCTCCGCGGTTGACGGCAACAACATGTCCACGAACACGATCACAATCGATGGAACTAAGGTATTTGCTAAGGCCACCACCGCGCTTGATACTGGCAAGAATCTCTACGTGTTCGCTCTTAATGTCAACAACACGGTCAATGCCAAGTCAAAGACACGCTGCTACGGGCTGAAGATCTGGCAGGATGGCACACTTGTGCGCGACTTCAAGCCCTGTCTCAAGGACAATCGCGCAGGACTCTATGACGACGTGTCGAAGGAAATCTTCTACTCCGCTTCCGACACAGACCTGACCTACGACCAGAACTGCGATGTGCCCGACGCTTTTATTGACTACGTTGAATCCTTCGGCAACTCCTACATCGATACCGGAGTCATCGGGCGTTCTGGCACTGCTGCAAAGATGGAAATGGCTTGGATCGGGACGAGCTCCGACCAGGCGTTGCTCGATTCCAGAGATGGATCCAACAAGCGGTTCTATCTTGTCCACCGCAATACTGGTGACAAGTGGCTCTGGGGTTATGGCACGTATGGAACTTTTGGCACCTTTACTCCTGGCGAGAGATGCTATATTGATGCATCATTTGCTGTCGGTGCGCAGACAATTACGGTTCGTGCGGGTGGCTCCGATGGGAGCGTCTTGGGAAGTTATGAAGCAACCAGCGACACCTCCATCGACACAGGTCGCAGCATGTATCTCTTTTGTTGCAACCAGAGCGGCAGCGCGCTCGAGAAGAAGTATTGGGGCAAGGCGCGTGTCTACTGGCTGCAGATTTTCCAGGATGGTGAGGTGGTTCGCGACTTCAGGCCGTGCCTCAAGTATGGCGAGGCGGCGCTTTATGACGACGTGTCGAAGACGATCTTCTATCCAGAGGGAGATCCGCTCGGATACGACAACTCTGTTGCGGCGAACGCCGACGAACTTGTGTTCGTCGACTACATCGAGTCTGATGGCTTCACCCATCTCGACACGCAAGTAGCCGCCAACTCTCCGACCCGCGCGACAGGCACGTTCAGCTGGACGCAAATGCGCACTGCGAACGAAGAAAAGCAGTATCTCGACGAGAACCACCATTCCTACCTCGCCTGCGGTTACTACAACAGCGATTCTGATGCCAACCGCTTCTATATGATCGACCAGACGGAACAGTATTTTTGGGTTGGCTACGGCAACAACAAAGACAAATGGAGCTCGATTGGTAAAGCAGCCGTCGATGAGAAATACTTCTTTGACATTTCGTTTGCGGCAGGTTCTCAGCCGTTTACACTTGCCCAAGATGGTGCTACGACGACCAATTCCTACACGTGGACCTGGTCGGGCGACGCCTCTGGTTGCAGCAATCTCTACCTCTTTGCCTGCAACGACGCGAAGAACAAGAAACCGATCTACCGGTCCGCTGCGCGTTGCTACGGGCTTACGATCTACCAGGGCGGCGTGACGCCCGTGCGCAACTTTAAGCCATGCATAAAGGACGGGCAGGCCGCGCTCTACGACACTGTCTCGCAGCGACTCTTCTATCCGACCCCTGCCATCCCTGCCGAGGGAAATACAGGCGCGGCGACGGACGAATCGGCGCTTTCGCCTGTCGATGCCTATCTCGAATATGTTGAAACCGATGGCACGCAGTATATCGATACGGGCGTCATCGGTAGGGATGGAACGACGATCGAATTCATCGAGACGTGCCTAAAAGACACGGATTCAGAGCGGTGCCTCATAGGCGCGAGGGGAAGCGACGAAAATTCACGGTTCTACATGTGGTATCATGGGAACATCTGGACGCTGGGCTTTGGCTATGGCGCCGCATACTGGCGCCCGAGTTTGAGCAACCCGAATACGCCTGCGTCGCAGTGGGGAGTGGACTATGAAGACTGTTACCGTCTGCGCAACGGTGACACTTCGCACGCCCGCGTCTCATTTGCTGCGGGTTTACAGACGGTTACGATTTTTGACGATGTCAACAATACCAGGTCTGTCGTTTCGGAGAGAACGCTTGCGGGCCCCGTTGATACCGACAGGAACCTATATCTTTTCGCAAATAACATTGATGGAACCGCCAGTGCTTTCGCGAAGACGCGTTTCGAATGGCTGAAGATCAAGCAGGACGGTGCCTACGTTCGCAAGTTGCAGCCGGTCCGTCTCAAGAATGGTCTCGTGGGGCTTTGGGATCATGTCGAAGGGAAGACATATCTTCCCAAGAGTGCAACCGGCGGTTTTGCCGCCTTCAGCGCGGTCGGTACGGAAACAGGAAATGTATTCAAAGTACCGTTCGTGATAATCATTCGTTGATGTTGCCGCTGGCCGATAAGTCGTCGGCTTAGTTTTCGCCGGCGTTTGCCAGAGATCACGACAAGGAAGTTCTGTAGTCGCGCATCGACATGCCGAAGCGCTTCCTGAACAGCCGCTTTAGGTTGTCTGGGTCGTTGAAGCCGCAATCGTGCCCGATCTGCCCGATGCGGCGGTTGGTTTCGCCGAGAAGCCGCTTCACTTCGGAGAGTCGGACGTCCATTATTTCTTCAAGGATGGACTTATCCGCGATTTGCCGAAAGCGCAGGTTGAGCAGACTTCGCGAGACGCCGCAGTGTTCGACTACGTCGCTCGTACGTATTCCGGAACAGGCGTGCGCGGCAATGTATTCCTTGGCTTTTTCGACGAGCAGAGTCGCCGGAGGGACCGCGGCGGATGAGCCGCGCGCGAATAGCTTTGTTCCAGAGACGCGCACGGTGTCGCGGGGCGGCTTTTTCCCTTTTAGCATCAGCCCGAGTGTCGCGGCGGCGCGATAGCCGAGTTCGTGGAAGGGCAGTTGCAGGCTTGTAAGCGCGGGATGGGTGTTTGCGAAGATAAGGGGGTCGTTGTCGCAACCGATTACCGACACCTGTTGCGGAACCTTTAGCCCGAGTCGCTCGCACACGGTGATGACTTCGCTTGCGAAGAGGTCGTTTGCGCCAAACACGGCGGCGGGTTTGGGGAGCCCTTTGATCCATCGACCAAGTTCTTCGTGCGAAATCACAGGTGCCGTCGGGTCGTTTGCCGCGGTGCTTGCTTTTTTGCCAGGATATACGAAGAGCGATGCCGTTCGAGGCAGAGCAGAGCGGAATCCGTTTTCGCGCTCAATCGACCAGGGGTAGCGAATCGCGCCATGGACGAAACCATATGACGCGAACCGACCAAGTGATCCGAAGTAGTGTGCTGCCTCGCGTCCGACGGACACGCTGTCGATAAGCAATGTGCGACAATTCGGATATTTGTCGACAAGCGGCACGAGATGATCGTTCGTTACGACTGCCTTGAGCCGTGGATTGTCATTGATGATTTTGTCGGCAAATTTGGTTATTCCGTAGGCGATGGATAGGATTATGCCATCGGCGTTCTCAAGGGCGGCTTCAAGTATGCCGTTGGCGATGTCTGTGCGCGAGTGGATTATCTGAATCTCCCAGTCGGGGTGCTTGTTTATGTAGTCGAATACACCGGAGAGTTGCTCGCGTCCGTCGTTCCCGTTTGTCGGAATGGCTACTATTACTTTGGGTCTGGCATTGATCATGGTGGACAGTATAGCATTTTGTTGGCGAAAGTGCAGTATTTTTGTTGGCGTAAATGCCGCTTAAATGGCTTGTTGCAAATCGGGAGAAGTGATACAATACTTATACAACACGAGAAGTAATTCTCGCGACGAAGTCAATTTCGAAAACTAACATTGTCTAACGGTAGGAATAGCGGAGGTAAAATGAATAAACTATCCATAACGATAGGCGTGGTTGCTGTTGCCGTGACATGCCAGGCAGGCATCAAGTATTGGGACAATCCAGCATACAAGGCGTTTGACGTGGGCGACTACGTCCAGACCGACATGATCTGGAACTATGACGGCATCCGAAACGTCGGCAAGACGGCGGATCACGACCCGAACGCCCGCACCTGGGCGAACCTCGGCTCGTTCGGCTCGGCGAACGATATCGTCCTGCAAAGAAACAACTCCGGTTGGACTGCTCTGACCAGTGCCGAACTTTCCAGCGAAACCTACGGCAAATGGACGGATAATGGCTTCACTTTCAAGGGCAACAGCCGTTTCCGCCGCGACAGTCCGGGGAAGATCACGGTGGGAACCAGCTACACCATTCAGTTCCTTGTAGATGCTACCGCATCGGGGCAGAAGAACACATTAGGGTTTTTGTTTGGCGTCCAGTTCGACCAATTCTCCATGGCCGTCGCAAAGAATGAAGACCGGTTCTACTGGCGGAACTTGATGGCCTACAAGGCCGCCTCGAATAGCCACTCCCTCGATTCGTTCCTCGCCGGCGGGACATTCGACTACGGCACGGCGATTGTCGATGGGACGGACAAGACAACTGCTTTCTTCAGCGGAACGAAGGCGCCGACCTCCGGCGATGGCTTCCGCCAATACGATGCGGTGTACAATCGCGACGAAGCGGGATATGTTATCGGCAGTACCGGAAGTGCGACAGGTTATGAATTCGTCGGCACGATAAAGTTCTTCCGAGTCTACAATCATGCGCTTTCGGACGAAGAAGTTGCCTGGAACCGCGTGGTGGACGAGGCACGCTTCTTCGACCGCGTCGCGCCGCTTCCTGTCACGAACGTCGTGGTCGCCACTGCTGTTGCGGGCGTCGAGGGAATGGAACCTTCCGGTTGCTATGCCGTCGATGGGCGCCACACCTTCATCGCGCCGGCGACTGTTAATGTCGGAGGCCTCGACTATGTCTGCACCGGATATACGGTTGAGACGCGCAACGGAGACGTCTGGTCTGAGCCCGTCTTCCACAAGGCCGCGCTCTTTTCGCCGTGCGCCTTTGTCGTGACCGAAGGGGAGTGTGTCCGCCTCACATGGCAATGGGCAAAGGCGGCTGGACTTGCCAATCTTGGCTACACGGTGCATGACTATGTTTGGGATGGACTTGAAGTCTTTTACGACGGCATCTGCAACGTCGGCACCAATCTGACGCACTCATATTCGGCGACGAACTGGGTGAACCTTGGCACCAAACTCCACGACAATGACCTCTTCATCCAACGGGCTAACACGGACGGCAACGGATGGGAGACCGCCATGAATTTGGACGTCGGCAACTACGACCCTGGCTTCTGGACGGAGAATGGGTTCTCTATAAAGGGCAAGAGCCGCTTCCGTTGCAATTCGCCGGGAAGATTCGATGTCGACAAGAACTATTCTCTCCAGATGTTGATGGACGCCAAGTCTTCAGATCAGTTGTCAGATGACGTCTATCCGTTTGGCGCAAATAACAGCACGTTCGCATTTTATATGCGGAAATCCGATGGGGCTCTTCTTTGGAGATATGGTGGTCTCGCGGCCGCAAGCCTTCCCTTTATGGCGGGCGGTGTTTATGACTACGTGACTGCCATCATGAAGGATACTAATAAGCAGACTTTCTTCGACGGCACGACGGAGCCGACGTCCGGCAACGGCTACAAGACCAATACTTCCGCTTCCTATTCTGATTCGGGATTCTGTCTCGGTGGATATGGCAAGGTAGATTACAAATACTTCTTCGTAGGAACGCTCAAGAATTTCCGCCAATACAATCGGGCGCTCACTGCTGCGGAGTTAGCGCAGAACCGTAAGGTTGACGACTGGCGCTATTTTGGCATCCCGGACAATCCGAATGTCGTAGTGCAATCGACCATTCCGTATCTGCGCGGCGACGAACCTGACGGATCGTACGCCGTCGATGGCAGCCATGTGTTCACAGCGCCAGCGAGCGTGACCGTCAAGGGCATTGCCTATGCTTGTGACGGCTACATTGTAGAAATACGAGAAGGCTCCACATGGGTCGGGGCTACGTCGTATGTTGGCAACTCTTATACTTACACCATCGGCGAATCGCCCACGCTCGTCCGTCTCACGTGGAAGTGGCGGCCCGTGCGCGGCCTTCGCACGGCGGCGGACTACTCGTTTGACGACTATTCGCAGGCAGGACTTCTGTGGAACTACGACGGCATCCGCAACCAGGGCGGTACCGACGCCGACCACGATCCCACGGCCACGACATGGAAGAACCTCGGTTCGGCCGGAGCGGCCTATAACCTCTCGTGGAATGGCGAAACGACGACTGGCGAATGGGCGCCGGATGGTTACATCTTCCGCGGCGGCCCGCGTTTCCGGGGTGCTGGCAAAGTTGGGCCGCTGAAGAACTATACGCTTCAGACGCTCATTGACGCAGACATTGCCAGCCAGACAGCCTCCTCGTCCATGTATTCTTATATCATGAACGCCTTCGATGGCTACTTCAATATGGCGCTTGTGTCGCCGTCGTACGATGGATCAGCCGCCAGCTCCTTCTGCTGGAGGCTTGAAAACAACGCCACATTCATGTATTTCCACGCGAAGGACAACAAGTACAGTTATGCTACAGCACTAATGGACTATGACAACAAGAAGGCGATGATGTTCCCTGATACAACGATTCCGACGGAGTACAACAAAGATGGCGCATACGGGCCGCAGCGGCTTTACCATGAGTTTGCTTCGGTCACATCCAAGGAAACAACAGGTTATGGTCTCGGCAACCGCAACAACAACGGCACCGAGGGCCTCGTCGGCAAGATCAAGAACTTCCGCTACTACGACCGAGTGCTGACCGAGGAGGAGCTTGTTCGCAACCGCAACGTCGATGCCGTGCGCTATTTTGGAGCGCTTGGCGTGACGAACGTGTACGTTGTCGCGGGTGGTGGAACGCAGGCCGAGACGGGAGCGTACAAGGTCGAGGGCGAATGGACGTTCCATGCGACGACCGTCGACAAGGATGGTGTCCTGAAGCCCGTGAAGGGATTCTACACCCAGACGCTCGAGAACGGACAGTTGTCGCGCAGGGTTTGGCATGACGGCGACACCTTTAAATATTCGGAGGACGATCCAATTACAGGTGGCAAGACCGTCCATCTCACTTGGGCTTTCGGTCAACCTGGAATGTGCATTATCCTCAGGTGACGCCGAACGCCTTCATCTTGGAGTCGACTCGTGTTTGAGGTTCTCCGCAGATCGGCGATTGCGAGGCTTCTGGCGGCTATGGTCGTCGGTGGCCTGGTTGGGGCGTTTGCGCCGGAGTGCGTAATCCGTGCGCTCAACTCGTTCGCCGGGACGTTCTCGCAGTTCGTGAAGTTCATCGTTCCGCTCATCATCTTCGGACTCGTCACGCCGGCGATAGCTGATGCGGGGCGGTGCGCGGGGCGGATGCTCCTTCTCACGGTCGTTCTCGCGTATGTCTCCACGATACTTGCCGGCGTTTTCGGGTTTTGCCTTGCGGACGTGGTGTTCCCGCGCATTCTTTCCGGCTCGGTTGCGGCAGCCGAGTCGGCGAAGACGCTGCCTGCCTACTTCACGCTGACGATTCCACCGGTAATGGGCGTTGTTACGGCAATGGCGCTTGCGTTTGTCCTTGGGCTCGCCATGTCCACGATGGAATGTCCAACCCTGACGCGCGTCTTTTCGGAGCTGAAGGAAGTCGTCGCGCTTGCAATCGGGAAGGCGATCGTTCCTCTTCTCCCATTGTACATCATGACTGTCGTCGCGGACCTTGCCGCGCGCGGGGTGCTCTCCAAAGTCGGAGGGCCGGCACTCAAGATTATCGTGACTGCTTTTGCGGCGACATGGCTTGTGCTTGTCGCGCAGTACTGCATCGCAGGCGCGGTGGCGGGGAAGAATCCGCTCAAGGCGCTCTGGACGATGCTTCCCGCGTACTTTACGGGGCTTGGATGCTGCTCTTCGGCGGCGACGATACCTGTAACGCTCCGCCAGGTGAAGGCGAACGGCGTTCCCGAGGAGACGGCTAACCTCGTTGTTCCTCTTTGCGCGAACATCCATCTCGCCGGAAGCGTCGCAAAAATCGTGGTCTTCAGCGCGGGATTCCTGCTTCTCGCGGGCGGCAGCATCGAGGCTGTCCCCTTTGCGCAGTACATCCTGATGCTCAGCGTTCTCGCAGTCGCGGCGCCAGGAGTTCCAGGCGGAATGGTACTTGCCGCTGCGCCCATTGGCGAGACGGCGATAGGACTCAAGCCCGAGCACTATGCAATGCTCATGGCC
>JAZSLQ010000174.1:0-20059 GCA_045535455.1 Kiritimatiellia bacterium
TGCGGCTCTCCTTGCCGTTGAGCGCACCCTGGATTATCTGCGCGGCAAGGTGAGAGAAGAAGATGACGAACGTGTTCACGACTCCCTGGGTGATGCCCATCGTCACCATGTCGCCGTTTGCGACATGCGAGATTTCGTGGCCAAGGACGCCGCGAAGTTCCTCGCGCGTCATCTGGCCCATGATGTCGGTCGAGACTGCTACAAGCGCGGAGTTCTTGAACGCACCGGTAGCGAACGCGTTTGCCGCGCCAGGGTAGATCGCGACCTCTGGCATCTTGATGCCTGCGCGGCGGGCGAGGTCTTCTACGGTAGTGACGAGCCAGCGCTCCGCCTCGCCCTCGGTGCCGTCTATCGTGCGGCACTTCATCGTCACCTTGACGATAGTTTTCGACAACAGCAGCGAAATTACCGAGCCCGCCATACCGAAGATGAACGAGAACACCAGAAGCGGCACATAGCCGCCCTCTCCAAGTTCTGCGGCGAGGTCAACGCCCAAGAAGCCACAGACAAGCGTAGCAACGATAGTTAACGTCGCGACCGCCGCGACATTGACGACAAGGAACATGAATATCCGTTTCATGCCGACAATTATACCAAAAAATCGCCGCGCCCATACGAGCGCGGCAAATTCAAGCTATGCATTTATATCCGCCAGCCATCTTCCCGGTAGTATTGGTTTTTCACATGGACGACACAATACATCGCCGCAGCCTCACTTGCCGTTAAACGCATTCCATTTCAGCAAAGTCCCTTGAATGGATTAACGGCCTTGACGCTGCCGTACATCTGCCCGTCGTTCAGGTCTTCCGACCAAAACTCAGCGCATCCATTGGCCTGTGCCGCCGCCAAAAGAAGAGCATCGTAGAATTGAAGGTCGTAACGCTCCTTGATGTCAATTGCCAACTGCGTCCACTCTGGCATGACCGGAACGGTCTTAATGTTCTGGGCAATTGAAACAAGACCCTTAATCTCGTCGTCTGTCTTCTTGAACTTACGATACATCACGGAAGCAAACTCATTGAGGACTTGCGCGGAAATCACAAATCCATTGCCACAAACAGCCGTCTCCACAATGTCGCAGGCACGCGCAAACTTGTCGGCCTGAGTATCCTCTGCGGCGTATATGAGAACATTTGAATCAAGGAACTTCATGCGTACTCACCCTCAGGATACGCATCAGCGCGATTGAACTTGTACGGCTCGGTTAGACGTCCACGCCCTTTGCGAACCAATTCGCGCCATCTTTCCATCAACCGCGAGGCGTTTTCACTCCGATTTCTGCTCCGCTCCAATTCAGCGGAAATGCAATCAAGTAGCGCTTTTTCGAGCGTCGTCCCGCGAAGGTCGGCATAGCCCTGCGCCTCCTGCGCCATGGCAGGAGGAAGATCAATCATTATGCTCATTTCATTTCCTCCTTTCTCGATTCCAACGTCGTTTGCGTGTCGTACCCACCGGTCGAAGCCTGTCACGCAAGACAGAAGTATTATAGCAAAATTCCACGCCGCGCGGAAATCAAGCGCGGCGAAGAGGGCAAAATTCAGAAACGCCGCCAAGATGGCGGCTTCCCCAGTTAGTAACGAATCGCGCGGGGTAACCGCCGAACGGAGTGAGGGCCGAGAGCAGCGAGGGGATAGCCGAGGGCGAAGCCCGAGAGCCGAGCGGAGGGGTGTTTCGGCGGCATGAAATCAATGTAGAAAGCCCTGTGCATCAGCGACAAGTCGGGGGCTTGGAGCCGACTGTCGCACGAGAGCACGTTTGCGGGCCCGACGTGATTTCGACCGCCACGGTAAATGGCGCGCGTGAAGGCGCGCGCGTCGAAATCATGTCGGTGGGGTGCCCGCAAACTGCGGGTCGGGCGAGCAGGTCGGGCCAAGTCCCCGACTACCTAAGCCGAAACATCCCCTCCGCGTACGCGCGTGAGTGAGGCGGCGGGACGAAGGCCCGAAACCGGAGAGTCTTCGGATGCCGCCAACTTCGCTATTTGCTCAATATCTCTTCGCGGACGTTCTTCGGGGCGAGCTCAAACTGGTCGGTCTCCATCGAATAGGAGGCACGGCCCTTCGTGAGAGAGCGTATCGCGGTCGCGTATCCGAACATCGACGCGAGCGGGACGCGGGCGTTCACGAGCTGGAGGTAGCCCTTCATGTCCATGCTGAGCACCGTGCCGCGCCGCCCGTTTAGGTCGCCGAGAACTTCACCGACAGATTCGGGCGGCGTCGTTATCTCAAGCTTCATGATCGGCTCGAGGAACTCGGGCGCCGCGGCCTCGGCCGCTTCGCGGAAGCCCATCATCGCCGCAGAGCGGAACGCGACTTCATCGGAAATCTCGGGATCGACGAGCGTGGCGGAAAGGCATGTCACCTCAATGTCCGTCATCGGATAGCGAGCGAGAACGCCAGTGACGACACCGTCCTCGAGACCCTGCTTCACGCAATCCTGCAGGCGCTTCTCTGTCACGAGATTCACGAAGTCGCGCGAGAGATCGACCTTCACGCCCTTGCCGCGCTCAAGCGGTTTCACTTCGATCTTGAGCGTCACCGCGTGACGCTTGCCGCCGAGCTCGCGGTCGAAGGTGAACTCCTTCACCGCGCCCTTCGTCACCGTCTCGCAGTAGCTCACCATCGGACGTCCGACGTTCGCCGCGCACTTGAACTCGCGCTTCAGGCGGTCGACGAGAATCTCGAGGTGCAGCTCGCCCATGCCGGAGAGGATCGTCTGCCCCGTCTCCTCGTCCTCGCGGAACTGGCACGTGGGGTCTTCCGCGGCGAGCGACTTCATCGACTCGACGAGCTTGTCCTTGTCGGCCGAGCTCTTCGGCTCGATCGCCATGAACATGACGGGCTGGGGCGCGACGATGCGCTCGAGGTGGCACGGCTTCATCTCGGAGCAGAGCGTGTCGCCCGTCGTGACCTCCTTGAGCCCCACGATCGCGCCGATGTCGCCGGCGCGGAGCTCGTCGACCTCCGTGCGGTCGTCGGCGAAGAGGCGCACTATCTTCATTATGCGCTCGCGCTTCTTCGTGCGCGGGTTGTAGGCGTTTGCGCCCTTCTTGAGGACGCCGCCGTAGACGCGCACGAAAAAGAGGCGCCCCACGAACGGATCGGTCGCGATCTTGAAGACGAGCGAGGTAAGGAGCTCGGAGTCCTCCTGCTTGCGCGTAACCTTCTCGCCGCTCTTGAGGTCGGTCGCCTCGACTGGCGGGCGGTCCGTCGGCGCGGGGAGATAGGCGCAGATAGCGTCAAGAAGCGGCTGCACGCCCTTGTTCTTGAAGGAGCTGCCGCAGAGAACGGGAACGAACGCGCCGGCGACAGTCGAGCGGCGGATTGCGGGGACGAGCTCCTCGGGCGTAAGGTCGCCCTTTTCGAGAAACGCCTCCATAACGCCTTCGTCGACGTCTGCGACCTTCTCGACGAGCTCTGCGCGTGCTAGTTCCGCCTCGTCCTTGAGCTCGGCGGGGATCTCGCCTATGGTGAATGTCTGGCCCTGGTCGGAATCGTCGTCCTTCCAGATCACCGACTTCATGTTCACGAGATCGACGACTCCTTTGAAACCGTCTTCGCGCCCGATCGGGAGCTCTATCGGGCAGGCGTTCGCCTTGAGCTTGTCCCTGAGCTCGCCTACGACGCGCTGGAAGTCTGCGCCCATGCGGTCCATCTTGTTGACGAAGGCGATTCGCGGCACGTTGTAGCGATTCGCCTGGCGCCAGACCGTCTCGGACTGCGGCTGCACGCCGCCGACCGCGCAGAAGACGCACACGGCGCCGTCGAGGACGCGGAGCGAGCGCTCGACCTCCATCGTGAAGTCGACGTGTCCGGCAGTGTCGATGATGTTGATGTCGTGGCCGTTCCACTGGCAGGAGATCGCGGCGGACTGGATCGTTATGCCGTGTTCCTTCTCCTGGATCATGAAGTCCGTCGTCGTGTTGGCGTCATGGACGTCGCCGGCGTGGTGGATCTTGCCGGTGTAGAGGAGGATGCGTTCGGTCGTCGTCGTCTTGCCCGCGTCGATGTGGGCGACGATGCCGATGTTGCGTACATTCGATAGCTCAGAACTCATAGGTTGGTTATTATACCATATTGCAGCGCAGCAGACAGGCGCGATTCCACTTGCTCCGCGGCAAATCCGCCGCGGCGACAACGCGCAAACAGGCTTTTGGGACGCCCCGACTCAGATGTCTCAAGTACCGTCGGCTGAGGGCGGCTTGCGCGCTTCCTTGATTCGCCCAGTGTGATAGGGCTTCCTTATGCCATGGTCAAGTTGCGGTTCGAGATAGCGAAGCGTGCCGCCCTTCGCCTTGCTCCAGTCGCACTGACCGCCTTTTGCTCGCACGGCCTCGCATTGTCCGCGGACTGCCTCGCGCTCCCGCCTAAGTCTCTCATCCCTCGCATGCGCGACTAACAAAAATGGAACGACAATAACTAGGCAAAGCAAAATGACACCCAGCACTTCGGGGATTCTCAGCTCATTCACAACTCCATAGAAAATGCCAAGTGCGACGACACCAACAGCCACGATGATTCTGATCATCTCTTTGTTATCAAGGTCGCCATCCTGTCGCATAGTTACCTCATTCCTACACTTTCCTCATTTCAAAGGGAAAAGAAATCGCTGGCACGGCCGAGAAGTTCGGCTTGCGAAGCAACGGTGTGTACGGATGCGGGGATCGACTTGCGGAACACCGCACCGTAGTTCTTCGTGACAAGCCGAGGGTCGGTCACCACCACTACGCCACGGTCGCGCTTCGTGCGTATGAGCCGCCCGAACCCCTGGCGGAAGCGTATCACCGCCTCCGGGAGAGTGTAGTCTCGGAAGGAACTACCGCCCTCGCGCTCGACCCGCTCGCCACGCGCCTCGACTATCGGATCGCCGACCTGCGCGAACGGAAGACGCGCGATGACGACGCACGAAAGCGCCTCTCCCGCGACATCGACGCCCTCCCAGAACGACTGAGCGCCGAAAAGGACAATATTGGAATCCGCCTTTAGCGCCTGCGTCATAGATTCGCGTGAAAGCCCCTCGCCCTGCACGAGCAGGCGGATTCCGGCCTCCGCGAGCGAAATCGCCGCGTTGTCCGCGACGGCCTTCATCATCTCGTAGCTCGTGAAAAGGACGAGCGCGCGTCCGTTCGTCGCGGAGAAAAGATCCTTGAGAAGCGCAGCAAGCGCCGCCGAGTAGCCGGCGGAGTCCGACGACGGATCGGGCAGACAGTCTGGCGCCAACACAAGGCACTGCCTGAAGTAGTCGAACGGCGAAGTCGCCGTGAGGCAACGGAACCGCGATTCAGTCGGCGGCACATTTGCCGCGTCGCAGAAGCCGAGGCGGCGGCACATGTACTTGAAGTCGTTGCCGACGCGCAAAGTCGCAGACGAGAGGATGACAGAGTCCTTCAGGTCGTAGAGCATCTTTCTGAGCGCGTCCGCGACAGAAAGCGGCGCGGCAACGAGCCGCACATAGCGACGGCGCTTCTCGAGCCGCATGCGTTCCGCCCAGCAGACATGCGCATCGTCCGCGCCCTTGAGCACGAAGTCGACCTCGTTCGCAAAAGCGACGAAGCTCTCTGCAATGCCGCCCACCTGCGTTGCAAGGTCGGCGCAAAAGTTAAGCTCGCCGGGCGCGGCGGAATCCTCGAGCGTGTCGCCGAGGTCGTGGAGAAGCGTAACCATCTGCGCGACAGCGTCGTCGAAGCGAAGGTGCGCGTCCTTCACGTCAATAGGCCCCTTGTAGCGGACGATGTCGCGCGTGTGGTCGGCGAGCACTTGGCGTTCAGCAAGTTCGAGAATCTCGTCCGCCGCGTCGACGATACGCACTACAAGACTCGTCGCATCGGCGAGAAGCCGACGAACGTGTTCGCCAACGTCAGTTCCCGCAAGCATGCCCTTAGCAAGCTGGCGCTCTACTGACGCAAGGATTCCGCCAGCGCGTCCGTGCCGCCCCTTGCCGCGGCGGATAAGCCGATTGAGAAGACGCGTCAGCTCCGGCATGGAGAACTCGCTGCTCAAGGCGTCGGTCGCTATGTCCTCGAGGTTGTGCGCCTCGTCGAGCACGAGCCGCCCGTAGGCGGGGAGGATCGCCGCGTTGCCTCCGGCCGCCTCCGCGAGAACGAGCGAGTGGTTGACGACGATAAGATCTGCTTCCGCCGCCTTCTTTCGCGCACGATAGACAAAGCAGCGCGAGTAGAACGGGCAATGTCTCCCGCTGCACTCCTCGCCGGGGCAGACAAGCAAACTGCGCTGAAGCCCCTCGTACTGGTCGAGATCGCCGTCTGGCGTAGACTTGAGCCAGTCGATGAAGTGCGGCATCTCGTCCTGCTCCTCCTTCGACATCGTCCAGAACCCGGGCGCAAAGAAGTCGCCGACGGCGCGGAGACAGAGGTAGTTTGCGCGACCCTTCAAAAGCGCAACCTTGAACTTCGCCGCGCCGTCACCGAGGATTTCAAGAGCGCGCGGGATGTCAGAGCCGATCAACTGGCTCTGCAAGTTGCGAGTAGCCGTAGAGACGACGACTGGCGTATCGTTCGTCGCGGCCCAGAGGATCGAGGGGACGAGATAGGCAAGCGACTTGCCGACGCCCGTTCCCGCCTCTATCATCAGATGCTCGCGCGAGTTGAACGCGCGGACGATGGCGGAGAGCATGTCGATCTGCCCAGGGCGCTCCTCGTAGCCGTCCATGCGGCCAAGCGTTCCGCCGCGCCTCAGATGCATCGCAGCCGACTCGGCGTCGATGCGCGAGCAGTCCTCATGCGTAGGAAGCGCGCGCACGCGCGGCGCCCTGTCCATCTCTGGAAGGAAGTCCGCCCAGTTAGGGTTGTCGATGAACTCTGCGGGCGTCATGTGCGTATGAAGACGTGCGAGGGTTTTGCGGACGCGGGCGCGAGAAGACCGCGCGCGGCAAGCACGCGCTTCGCCTGGCGGGCGACGGCGTCAGAGGGGTCGATCACCTCGGCGTGTCCACTGCAGACCTTCTCGATGAGCGGCTTTAGGTGCGGGAAATGGGTGCAACCGAGGACTATCTTGTCGCATCCGGCGGCGAGGAGCGGCTCGACCTTCGCGCGCACGACGCGCTCCGCGTTCGCGCCCGAGACCTCCTTGCGCTCGACGAGCTCCACGAACTCGTCGGCGACGGTGGCGATTACCGTGACGTCCTTGGCGAACTTGGCCTTCGTCTCGTTGTAGAGCCGACCGCCGAAAGTCCCCGCAGTCGCGAGGACTCCGACGACGCCCGTCTTCGAGCGAAGCGCGGCCGGCTTCACCGCCGGCTCTATGCCGATGAAGGGAACGTCTGGCCACTCCGCGCGCAGCGTGTCGATTGCCGCGGCCGTCGCAGTATTGCAGGCAACGACAATCATCTTGCAGCCGCGCCTCAGAAGCCGCCGCGTATGGCGCTCGGCAAGATGGACGATCTCGTCCGCAGGTTTGTTCCCGTAAGGGCAGTTCCTGGAGTCCGCGATGTACACCGTCGACTCGCGCGGGCAGAGCGCCTTGAAGGCGTCGAGAATGCAAAGCCCCCCGAGGCCAGAATCAAAGAAACCGACGGCTCCGCCCTTCGCCGCCATCTCACTTAACCGCTTCGACGAGCCAGTGCGGCATCGGCGGCGGAACGGGGCGCGTCTCGCCAGGAGTGAAGCCCGCCTCGCGCATCCAACACTTGAGTTCCTCGTCGGAAAAGACCCAGCCGTTCTCGGTCGTGAGCGCCATGTTTACGGCGAAGAGAGCCGAGAACTTCGGCGCGGTGTGCGTCGCGTCGGTCATCATGTCGAGGACGAAGAGCCGTCCGCCCGGCTTGAGCGCCCTGTTCGCGCGCTTCAAGATGTCGACTATCTGCTCCGGTGACTCCTGGTGGAGAGCTCCGAAGATCGTCACGACATCGTAGGCCTCCTGCTCGTATTCGTCCGTGTGGTAGTCGCCAGCGCGGCACTCGATGCGGCCACCAAGTCCGAACTTCTCGACATAGCCCTTCGCCTCGGCGGCAATCGCCTTTAGATCTACCGTCACGCATGTCGCGGATGGATTCGCCTGGCACATCAGTATCGCGTAGGCGCCTGGGCCGCCGGCGAGGTCGAGGATCTTCCCCGGAAGAGCGCCCAACATCGGGACAATGCCTTTGCCGATGCCCATCGCGCGGCCAAACATCGACGCGGCAAATGCCTTTGTGCGCGCCGCGTCCTCGCCGAGGTGTATCTCGGGCTTCTCAACGGGACGGCCGGTCTCGGCAAGTTCCGCGAGCTTCCCCCACGCCGGATACACGTCGCGGTTGTAGCGTATCGCCTTCGTGAGATCTGCGGGACCTCCCGGTATCAGCGCCATCTTGCTGGCGGTGGTGTTGAAGTATTTTCCCTCGCGCTTTTCGAGAAGCCCTTCCGCGACGCACGCGTCCGCAAGAAGCCGCATGCCGCGGCGCCCGGTGTCAAGCGTTCCCGCCTCGACCTTCTCGAATACGCCGCAGTCAATGGCGGCGAAGAGAACGGCGCTGCCGTAGTAGGCGCTCGCGAGATCGACGATTTCCTGTACAGATTTCATGTCAGCGGTTTCCTCCGCGTCCGCCACGACCGCCGCGTCCGCCACGACCGCCGGGAGGACCAAAGCCGAAGCCGTTGTCGGTCGCCTCGTAGATGCCCTTTACGGTCTCGGCAATCTCCTTCGCGTCTTCGCCCACGAAACCAAGCGTCTCTGCGGTCTGGACAAGAAGATTCTCGCGTTCAAGGCGGTTCAATTCGCGGATTCTCTCGTCCGTCTCGCGCATCTCTCCGAACAAGGCGTGACGCTCATCATCGGTCATATCCATGATGCTGTGCATCTTGCTCTCGATCTCCTCACGACGCGCAATCATTTCCTGAAGGTCCTCATGCGTCTTGCGAGCCCCGGGCGACATCTTCGACGTGTCGACCGACGAAAGGAAGTCTATCTTCGACTGCGCGCGCTCGAGGCGGCGCTGGCGGAACTGCGCCATGCTGTTGGTTATCTGCGCGTAGCGCTCGGGCTCCTCCTTCTTGAGACGCTCCATGTCCGCGCGGAAGTCCCAGTTCCGCGGTCCCCGATCCCGCCGCGCCGTCTCTTCTTCCTTCATCTTCTCGACTTCGATGCCCTGCTTCGCAAGCATGTCCTCGAGTTCCTTGATGCGGGCGCGAAGAGCGCGATTCGCCGCACGATCGCCGCGATCCCTCTGATCGGGCTGCTTGGCTTGTTCGGACTCCGACTTCTGCTCCGGTTCCGGAGCCGGCGCTGGCGATGACGCCGGGCCGAGACAATAGCCAAGGGCAGCGCCCACGAGAAGCGATATTACGATTGGCGAAAAGTTTCTCAGTTTCATTTTATCTTACTCCGATTGTGCCACGGCGCATCTGCGCCCGTGCGTGCCCTTGACTATCCCCCTGTTGAAAAAGAAAAGCTCCTTCGGGTCGAAGCCCGGCTTGTTGTGGATGTCGACGTGCGACGCGAAATCCGGCGACTCGCGCCTGTCCGTCCACCAGGCATAGTCGCACCACGATCCTTCTCTGGCGAGAAGGAGTTGAGAGTTAAGAGTTGAGAGTTGAGAGTTGGGAGACGGAAGCTCGTAGTCGCCGGTCGCGAGCAAAAGCTCCGCGGCCTTTGCCCTCTCCTCGCCGTAGACAACGCAGAACTCGTGGTCACACATCGCGAACGCCGTGGATTGGTAGAAGTCGGGATAAGACATCCCGGCGACGGTGCGCGTCCTGAAAAGATCGTTGCGGCGAAGGACGACATTCGGGCGGACCGGCTCGGCCGTCACCTCGGTTATCTCGTAGTCTCCGACCACCTTTAGCTCGCATCCGCGGCGCATGCAGATGTCCGCGACTCGCTCGAGCTGACGGCGGAATTCCTTCAGCGCCGATTTCGCGGCAGGCGAATCAGGTCCCTTCGCCTGCGCCGCGTAGTCGAGAGTCGGGAGATACAGATACGCCTCGTCGACATCGTGCGCGTTCGTCATCTCCTCGAACCACGAGATGCACATGCGCCCGACTTTCGGCGACGCGAGTGGCCCCCAGTAGCGCCAAAGCGGAAACTTGCCGCAGAGCTTCTCGAGAATCGGCGCCATGCCCGTCGGCTTCGTGTAGCAGCTCATCACCATGCCGCCGCCATGCTTGTGGATTGGCGCGGGCGAGATGATTACATCGGCTTCCTCGCCGAGCGACTGCTGGAAGAAGAACATGCCGACAGTACCGCCCTGGGCGCGGCGGTCGGCCCAAATGCGACGCCCCTTCACGATGCGCGAGCTCTGCTCCCAGAAAAGCGGCTTTCTCAAAACCTCCGACCACCAGCCATTGGAGACCATGCCGTGCTCGGCAGGGGAGAGTCCAGTCCTGAGCGACGCCTGGGCGACGCACGTGACGGCGGGAAACACGCTCGGCGCGGAGTGAAACTTAAGCCCCGCCATCTCGAGCATTCCGTTACGCTCGAGAAGATTATAGCCAAGCCCGGCCGCGACTACTGTCAGAGTCTTCATTGAGGGTATCAATTATACCAAAACCCTCCCCGCAGACTCAATAGCGGGAAGTCGAACCGGCCTGCACTTGCGTCCAGCCATAGGCGCCAATGGCGTCGGCAATTGCCGCCACATAATCCGCCTCCTCGTCCGTGACAACGCCGTCCTGGGCAACCGTCGCGCTGATACCGAACAGGAACTCGCGCTTCGCAAGCGGGGGGAGCGCCTCGAGTTCGGAAAGCGAGTCAAGGAACTCCATCGCGTCGTCGTAGGGCGGCGGCATGGGAGGAAGCGGAGTCGGAATAAGCGAAAGCTTCGGTTCCGCCGCGCGGTAACCGCCCTCGGGATCTGACCCGAAGCTGGCCACTGTCGCAATCACCTTTGACGCCTTCGGCGCAAGCGATGGCGCGAGCACCATGCGGACAGCTCGCGGCTGCCTGAGATAGCGCCTCGCAGAAGCGATCAGCATGAACTCGAACGAATCTATCTCACCGTCCTCCTGCGCGAGCGCGGTTATCGTGTCCACCCATTTCTTACGCGCGGGAGTCGTCTCGGTGTCACGTATCGCAATCGCACACCGCGTGACAAGGCGCCGCTTCTGTGCGCGTGTCGGCATATAGCCAAGACCATCTGGCTCGTGGCCGCGAAGCATCTGCACGAGCACCGACCCCGCGCCACCAGGCGAGCGAAGGCGCGAGACGAAGGCGAGCGGCAAATTGTCTGCCGCAGAACCGTTGACCGCGGCCTTGCTCTCCGCCGACTTCGCGTTCGCGGCAACACGACTTTCGTATACGCGCTTGCGCTCGGCGCGTATGCGGTCGACCCTGGCCATGAGCTGCTCTTCCGTTGCCGTAAGCGACGGCGAAAGGTGCTTGATGCGATCGGCGACCGGTGGATGCGTGGAGAAGAACATCCTTTCGCCCTCGTTAAAGAGCATGTGCGAGATGTCGTTTCTCCAGGCACCAAACGCGGACCGTCCGCTGTTGACAAGCATCGAGAGGCGCAAGGCACTGGCGAGGGCATCAGGATTGCGCGTGAACTGCGCAGCCGACGCGTCCGCGAGGTATTCGCGCTGGCGCGAGACTGCGCACTGGATGAGTCGCGCGAAAAACACGCCGACCGCTCCTACGAGCCACAGCAGAATAGCCGTAGCAATGTAAACGAGGATTATGACTGCAATCGCGCCGCCGCCCTTCCCACCGCCGCCACCTCGGCCACCTCGCGGGAGCCGAAAGCCACCACTGGAGCGATCATCCGACTCGGACGAGTCTAAGCGCGACCCGACTATGCCGAGCATCCCCTTGCCGAGCCGGTTGTACGCAGTGACACCGGCTATTAGCATGAGAAGCCGGAAGTTCAGCCGCATATCGCCGTTCAGTATGTGGCTAAACTCGTGCGCGACGAGTCCCTGCAACTCGTCGCGCTCAAGATAGCGAAGCGCACAGTCGGTGACGCATATCGCGGAAGTCTCGGGATCTTGCCCAGCGACAAAGGCATTGACATCCAATGCCCTCGGGAGAACCCATACGGACGGCATCGATACACCAGACGAGATGGACATTTCCTCGCAGACGTTGAAGAGACGGAGACGGGCGAGCGAGTCGGCGTCGTTTCCATTAAGTTTTGAGCGGAAGACTCGCTCTGCGCCGACGCTCTTCATAAGATTTTCGGCAGATGAAAGATCGTCCACCTTCACGAGAAACCCGATCAGCACGATGAGAATCGACACGAGCAGGGAAACGCCTATCACAGTTGGATTGGCGATAAACGAGGAAAACTGGACTATCTTTTCCTCTATAACGAAGCAGTCTATGATCCAAGTGCCGCAGGCAAAGACAAACGCCACCGCCGCCACCACGGCGACGACAGCGATTACGGCAAGCGCGACGAGTCGGCCCGTGTTTCGCCGCGCCTCGTCCTGGAGCGCAAATGGATCCATCAGAACTTGACTTGGGGCGCCTCGCGCTGCGCGGCGGAGTCGGTCGACTCAAGAAGCGCGGCAGGCGCGAAGTTGAAGACACCGGCGATGATGGAAGTCGGGAACATCTCGCGCTTCGTGTTGTATTCCGTCACGGCGTCGTTGTACGCCTGGCGAGCGAAGGAGATGCGGTTCTCGGTGGACGAGAGCTCCTCCATCACGCGCGACATCTGCCCGTCCGCCTTAAGCTCGGGATAGCGCTCCACGACGGCCATCAACCGCGAGAGGACGCCGGCAAGACCAGACTCCGCCTTCGCGAACGCGGCACTTGCACTCGCGTCGCCAGGAGCGGCCGCGAGCGCCTTTGCGGCGGACGCCGCGATGTTGCGTGCCTCGGTTACGGCAGTCAGCGTCTCGCGCTCGTGAGCCATGTACCCCTTCGCAGTCTCGACGAGATTGGGAATCAAATCGTAGCGGCGACGAAGCTGTACGTCAATCTGGGCAAACGCATTCTTGAACCTGTTCTTGAGAACGACAAGCCCATTATAGAGCCCGACGATCCACGCGACAAGCACGACGACCAGCACGACGACGACAAGCAAAGCGATAAGAATTCCGTTCATCTTGTTTCTCCTTGTTTTTTTGGGTTATTATACCAAATCTTTATACGCGCGGACTACGCAATCACGACGCGCTGACTTTTGGCAGCACGGTCTTGAAAAGCCGCAGAAGGATGAGCATCACCGCGCCGGCGATGAGAAGCGGGCGCATCGCCGCCACCTGCGGGAACATAAGCGTGAGGACGAGAAGCGCAGTGAGCTGGAGATAGACGATTCCGCCGACAAGCGCACCGACGCGCCGTTTCTTCTCCGGGTCGTTCTCCTCGCCCGTCGAGTACCACGTGACAGCCGTGATGTAGAACGTCCAGACGGCGGCAAAAACCGCCAGATACTCAAGTGCATCCAGACCAAGCGAATGTCCAATCGGGGGAAGGCATGGCGCAGCAAAACCGCAAAACAGGTTGAGCCCTCGACAGAGTCCCATGAGCGACGACCATTTCGTGCGATTGTACAACTTAATGACAACAAACAGCATGAACGCTCCAAACCACCAGAGAGGATAAAGCCCAACCAACGCGGCTGCGACAATGGCCGCGCCCCAGCAATGCACGCGAGCAACTCGTGCCGCGCCCAGGGATATCTCGCCGTTCGGAATCGGACGGCCCTTGTCGGTCTTCATGCCGACAAAATCGTTGTCCACAAGGCCAAACATGTATAGAAACACAGACGCAACCGCGGCACCTAGGACCTTTATGAAATCTGGCTCGCCACCAACGCGAGACAAAAAGATTATTGCAATGGCCGCGCCAACAAGAACATCGCCCGGCACCGTCGGAAGGTTGACGATGCGAAAGAGCTTAAGCCACGCAAGCACACGCGAACCGCCCTTCCCTTCTGCACGTTCTACATGTTCTATACGGCTACCATCTCCCGCGCTTCCACCCCCCACAATCGCCTTCACCTTCTCAAGCGCCCTTCCCCTGTGGGAGATTGC
This sequence comes from Kiritimatiellia bacterium, assembly GCA_045535455.1. Classification (GTDB taxonomy): domain Bacteria; phylum Verrucomicrobiota; class Kiritimatiellia; order RFP12; family UBA1067; genus UBA1067. Next base: position 13,910 of record JAZSLQ010000174.1, read on the forward strand.
ATTCTTCTCTTCTGCAGAAAGTTCTGCGAAGGACTTGTCGTATCCATTCGGAATGAAAAGCGGATCATAGCCAAAGCCCTCGACCCCTGCTTGCTTTTCGGCGATGTGTCCAGGGCAATGTCCGTGGACGACAAGCTCCTCGCCCGACGGATCGACGAGGGCGCAGCAGCAGGTGAAGCGCGCGGCGCGGTCATTTACGCCCTCGAGGTTCTTCAGGAGAAGCGCGTTGTTCGCGGGAGTGTTGCAGGGCTCGCCCGCGTAGCGCGCGCTGTGGACTCCCGGCGCGCCTCCGAGCGCCTTGACCTCGAGTCCGGAGTCATCGGCCATGCACCACTCGCCCTTGTGCTTTTCGGCAATCGCCCGCACCTTGATAAGCGCGTTGCCGGCGAAATCAGGCGCGTTTTCCTCGACGCCCTCGGGATCGTCGGGAACGATTTCAAAGCCAGGGAGTATCTGCGAGATCTCACGTATCTTGTGCTGGTTGTGCGTCGCGACAAAAAGCTTCATGGTATAATCCTGTATTCCTTCTGCCAGATATTATACCAAATGTGCGCACTCGCCATGCGGCCAGCAAAGGACGTCATGGAATCAGGCATTTCGCCGATCCATCACTCGTCGTATGCATTGGCGCGGACGCACCAGAGGCAGGCGAAAAGCGCCGCACCGACGGCCGCAGTCGCAACCATGACGAGAATCGGGAGCCGCCAGCCGCCGGAAGACTGCGCAAGACTGCCGCATACCTTTCCCGCCACGGAAACGCCAACATACGAAAAGAGCGAGATGAACCCGATGGCCGTCCCCGCGAAACCCTTCGTCGCGATGTTCGTCGCCGTTACGCCGGTAAGCGCCTGTGGCCCGTAGAGGCAGAAGCCGCCAACGCACAGCGCCGCAGCGCCGAGCATCCCGGCCGGAAGAAACCAGAACCCCGCGAGAAGCGCGGCGGTAAGCACCATCAGGAACAGGCAAAGCCGCGGCGCCCTGCCGCCGAAGAACCGATCCGTCGCCCAGCCAGCAAACAACATGCCGCCGATCCCAGCAAACTCGAACAGCATGATCACCGTGCCCGTCGCGCTCGGATCGAACCCCTTCGCCTCCTGCAGCATCGTCGGGCCCCAGTCGGCGATAAGCGCCCTCACGGCATTGATCGTGAAGTTGATCAAGCCCAGCATCCAGATGACGGGATTCATGAACACCATCTTTAGAACTGGAGAATTTAAGAAAGAGTTGGAGTTTTGAGTTGGAGTTGGAGAATGGTGCTTTACATCCTTCCTCGAACTCTGAACTCCAACTTCAGCATTCTCCGTCCCCGGCAGATCCGGCAGGCCTTCTTCCTTCGGCGTGCCCGGAAGCCAGAACAGCATAAGCAGAAGTCCGAGCGCGCCGAGGATCGCCATCGACCAGAAGCACCACCGCCACATGCCGACGCCCTGGTTCGCGGAACCGATCACGCCGAGGCCCATCAAAACCCCGCATATCTTGGCGACGAGCCCTCCGCCCACCGAGTGCGACGTGTTCCATACTGACATCTTAGTCGCTAGCTCCTTCGGCGGAACCCAGAACGCGATCAGCTTTGCGCACGGCGGGAAGCCCGTCCCCTGGAAGAACTGGTTGAGGACGAGAAGCAGTCCGAACGTCCACACGAGCGGCATCGCAGCATCCGCCGCTCCCGCCGCGTCGTAGCCAAACCATGCCGCGATCTGCGGCGCGAAGCCGAACGCGACGTTTACGAGAGTGCATGCGAGAAGCCCGAAACACAGCATCTTCCTCGGCGCAACCTTGTCGCCGACGATCCCGTTCACGAACTTCGACAGGCCGTAGACTATGCCGCCCCAGAAGAGGAAGTTGCCGAGCATCGACTTCGAGATGCCGCAGTCCTGCTGCAGCCCCGGCATCGCGAAGGAGAAGTTCTTGCGCATGAAGTAGAAGAGCGTGTAGCCGATCATCGTGGCGAAGAGCATCCGCCACTGCATACGCGAAAACCGCCGATTCGTCTGCTCGTCCTTGAAAAGCCTCATTTCCGATCCTTGAGCTTGCGTATGACCGAGAACATCACGCTCGGGTAGTCGGTGGAGAATCCATCGCAGCCAAGCTCATGCAGCCTGAAGTAGACCTCCTCCGTCTCGCCGCCCTCGAAGGGAATCGAGCAGACGGGTATTCCGTTGGCATGGAACTCCGCGATGATCTTCCTGAGATACGACGCGCGCGGCACGAACGCCTCCTGCGCCTTCGGGTCGTAGTAGGTGTGAAGCGACACGGCCGACACGCCCTTGAAGTGGTTGGCGCGCATTTCGTCCATCTTCTTCTCGAAGTGCGCCTCGAAGCGCGCGATATCCTCCGCCGTGTGCTTGGGCTTCGGCCATGTGCCTATCCAGATCAGCGTCTTGCCGCCGTTCGTCGCCTTGTTCCAGTCAAGCGCTTTCTGGTAGTCCTGTCCCGTATAGTATATCTGGTCAAGAACGCCCGCCTCGCGCGCCTTCTCCGCTATGTACTCAGGCCCGGCACCCTTCTCGTCGACGAAGCAGAGATACGTAGGATGTCCCTTCATCGCCGCGAAAGTCGCCTCGATCGTCGGGATGCGGTGATGCGAGAACTTCGGGTCGAGATAGCTGCCGACGTCGACGTTCTTGATCTCGTCCCACGTGAGTTCCTTCGACACCGACTTCCCGGCGAGCGCGGCGGATATGCCGCGCCCCGTGCGCTTCAGGTTGTCGTCATGGAGCATGACGCCTACGCCGTCCTTCGTCTTGCGGCAGTCGCACTCGAGCGCCGAGCCGTTCTCCCAGCACCACGTGAACGTGTCGAGCGTGTTGTCCGGACGCTCCAGCTTTCCGCCGCCGCGGTGTACGTGACTGAGGTGGAGAAGCCCCGTGCGCGGCGCATCGAGCGCGCGGCGGATCACCTCGGCATGTGCCTTCTTCAGCACCTCGGGGTTGTACTTGAGGACCTTTCGGTCGTATGTGAGGAGTCCGTTTATCTCGATCTCAACGTCGGTCGTCTGCGTGTAGACGCTGCCGCCGAGCCCCCACTCGGCGAGCTGGCCGAGCTTGTCCATGAGCCCGAGATATGTCTTCTCCAGCCCCTCGCGCGTCTTCGTGTCCTCTATGCCGCCGTAGCCCCAGTTGCCCTTGCCGTCCTTCGGCTCCTTCCATAGATGGCCGGGGACGGGATGGCCGAGTCCGCCAAACTCGCCGAGGAAGGAGATGCGCCTGTCGTTGACCGCAAACATCGTCGGGCCGCGGTAAAGATGCATGTCCACCGTGTCCGCCGCCTCGCAGACCCCGTCGGGCTTGTGCTGGGTAAGCACGCGCTTCTCCCATTTCCACCCTTCTGGCAGGAGGTGCCCGCCTTCCCAGTCCCAGCATCCGCTGGGCGCGTTGACGAGGCGCGTCGGGTCATGACGCTTCGTGAAGTCGAGCATTGAATGCGTCAGGAACTCGCCGGGCTGGCTCCAGCCCTCGTTGTAGGGGTTCCACATCACAATGCAGGTAAACGATTGGAGGTCGTCCATCATCTCCTTCATCTCCTGACGCTGAAGCCAATAGCGCTTGACCGTATCGGCCTTGATCGGATCCTTCCAGCTGCCGGTTCCGCTCGGCAGGTCCTGTATGACGAGTATGCCGAGCCTGTCGCAAATCGCGTAGTACTGCTGCGGCTCCACCTTGATGTGCTTGCGGAGCATGTTGAAGCCGCAGTCCTTCAGCACCTTCACGTCGTACTCCATCGCCTCCTCGCTCGGCGGCGTGAGGAGCCCGTCGGGCCACCACCCCTGGTCGAGCGTGCCGATCATGAAGTACGGCCTGTTGTTGAGGAAGAAGCGGAGATACCCGTGTTCGTCCTTGCGCTTCTCGATCTTGCGCATTCCGAAATAGCCGTTCACGACGTCCTTCCCGTACTTCGCGGTGAAGTGGTAGAGCTTCGGATTCTCCGGCGACCAAAGCGCAACGGGCGCAGGAAGGCGGATTGTAACCGGCTTACCTGGGATGAAAGCCTTTTGGACAGGATTAACAGGATTGACAGGATTTTCGATTTCAATCGTGCCAGTGCCTTCAACTTTACACTTTACACTTTCCACTTTAAACTCTATCGACACCTCGCCCTTGTCGATGTCGGTGAAGACCTTGTAGGACTTGATGTACTTCTCCGGCACCGTCTCCATCCACACAGTCTGCCAGATTCCGGAAACGCGCGTGTAGAAGCATCCGGACGGATTGAAGCTCTGCTTGCCGCGGGAGTTGACGAAGTCCTCGGTCGGATCCCATACGCACACCGTGAGCTGGTTCTCGCCCTTCTTCACGAAGTCCGTGATGTCTACTGTAAACGGATTCTGCCCGCCCTCATGCGGAACGTCCGTCACCTCGTCGTGCCCGATGAAGACCATCGTGCGGAAGTCGACTCCGCCGAAGTGGAGGAGAATTCTCTCGCCCGGCTTCGGATCGCACTCGATCGTGCGCGTGTACCAGAGGAACTCGTCGGGCTTGAGGAGCCGACCGACGCCGGAGAGAGCGCTCTCTATCGGGAACGGAACGAGTATCTTTCCGTCCCACTTCTCCGGGCGTCCGGGCGTATTCGTCACGCTCGTGACGGCGTAGTCCCATTCGCCGTTCAGGTTAGTCCAATTCGCGCGCACCATCTGCGGACGCGGATAGCCCCGCCACGCGTTCTCGGGCGTGACCTTCTCGCCCCACGTCGTCATCATCGGCTCCGCCTGTACGCAGACCGCGAAAAGCGCCGCACACAGCGCCACAGCAATGTTCTTCATCTTCAATTCTCCTGGATTTACGTTTGCGCCGACATTACCAAACGACGGCTTTTCTGTTATTATACTCTAAACGAGCCCTCTCAATCAACCCTTGGCGACTTGCAATTTCACTTGCCGCAACTTGCAGAATCAGCCAAGGCCAGAACGACGGTCATGCGGTCGATGTCAGGCGTCCATGCCGTCGCGTTGGAGATGCGTATCGTGTGCACGCCGCTACCGAGCCTGGCGCGCGTCGCGACCGCGGCTATTGCGCCGCCATTCGCCGCCGGCGCCGCGATGCGAACTCCTTCGCCGCCGTCGATCGACAGGTCGAACGCGCGGTCGTCTTCCGCTGCGTAGTGGAACGTAAGAACATAGTCGCCCGCGGCGTCGACCTTCACCTCGCGCCACACAAGGTCGTTCGTGGCACGATTGCCTAGGTAGCGCACAAGAACGCCGCCGGACGCCCCCTCGCGCTGCGCAGGAAACGCCGTGCCCGACTTCGCGCCGTCGCTCAGCTCCTGATAGTCGGAAAGAAACGCGCTTTCCGCCTCGTAGACGACGCGCGGCAGACGGCGCGCGGCGTCGAACCGGTAGAACTTCGAGCTGTGCGGGGCGACCGTGATGGAAACGCTGTTTTCGAACTTGCCGACGTCCGCCATCTCCACCAGATCGAATGCATCGACCGTTCCGCCGAGGTCGAGCTCCCCGGCGCGCACCGTGAATTCATGCTCGGCGTCGGATCCGTTGTAGAGCGCGACGTACCGCGAAGTGCCGAAGCGCGCGCCGGCGTCCTTGACCAGAATGTACGCATCGCCTTCCCGCCTCGCGACATAGGCCTGGCAGCCGAGATCGTTCTGGTTGACGGCGAGAAGATACGGATTCGTTATGAGCGCCTTCGTGGAGGCGGGAATCGTGCGCACATCGCATCCGATGAGAAGCGGAGAGGAGAGCATGCACCACATGCCGAAGTGGGTCGTCTCCTCGTCGGCCGTGAGCCCCGTGTCGCCGTGCTTGCCGAAGATTGTCTTCAGGCGTCCGACAAGCTGCCCGACCTCAAGCATGTCCATGTCGTTGTAATGGCCGGGGCGCGCGTATGCGCCGAGATAGAGGTTTTCGCCGATCAGCTCCTTGACCGACTTCCAGTTCGCGCGGATGTCCTTCGTCGTCCGCCACGATTCGGCGATGTCGGCCGCCCATGTGCCGGGGGACGCCCAACGGCAGATGTTGAGCCGCACGTCAGTCCCCCCCGTGGCCCTTATCGCGGTGGCGATTTCGGTATTGCGCCCCCTTTCGTCAAGCTTCAGCCGCTTGCCGCCGCAGTAGTCCACCTTGATGAAGTCGAAGCCAAGGTCGTTGAAGTGCAGCTTGCAGTCTGCGGCGTCATGCCCGTAGAGCCCTCCACCAACACC
>JAZSLQ010000196.1:0-11589 GCA_045535455.1 Kiritimatiellia bacterium
ACGAAGTATCGCGCTGCGGACGGTGGATGCAGCGCGCGGGAGGAGTCGTGCTTTTCCCCGAAGGGAGAGACGAACGCATACGCCGTTAGCCCAGCACCCGAGGATGCCATGCGCGGCTTTGTTTTGGGCCGACGCCGGGCGGAACCCCTTTAGGCGAGGCGGATTGCTCAGGACTCGACCTCGAAGCCGTATATGTATACGGCGAGCGGGTCGAAGGACGGGCAAGGCGCCCGCCTCAAAGGGCGGGCACGGTTGCCCGGAACAAAGCCGCACGATGTCAGGCAAACCACCACAGAACCAGCAGAGAGCCACCACGAGAACATACGCGGACAGCCGTGTTGAAGTGAACCGTTTTGGGAATGGTGGCGTTAACATTATCAAACGGTTGTTGACATCTGGAGGAAGTATGGATGCTCTTAACGCAAGCGGCGTGTGCCGCAAGTACGGCAAGCAGGAAGTCCTCAAGGACTTTTCCCTGAAGATGGCGCCTGGAAGCTTCGAGGCGCTGATGGGCCCGAGCGGTAGCGGTAAGTCCACATTCCTGCATCTTGCGGCGGGGCTTCTCTCCGCAGACGCTGGCGAGATACTCGTCGGTGGAAGCGACATCGTGAAGATGAGCGACGCGGCCGCGACGAAATTCCGCCGCCGCCACATCGGAGTCGTCTTCCAGTCGTTCAATCTCCTGAACGAGAAGACGGTGCGCGACAATATCGTTCTTCCGCTTCGCCTTGACGGGGCGAAAGTCGATGAAGATCGGCTTGCGTCGCTCGTCTCGGCGCTTGGCATCGCGGACATCCTCTCGAAGAAGCCCGAGGAGCTTTCGGGCGGTGAACGCCAGCGCGTCGCAATAGCCCGTGCGCTCATCGCGTCGCCCGACGTGGTGCTCGCTGACGAGCCGACGGGCAACCTCGACGCGAGGGCGTCCAAGGCAATTTGCTCGCTTCTCCGCGATCTCAACGGCAAGGAGAAGAGCGCAATCCTCGTCGTCACGCACGATCCGCAGGTGGCTGCGACGGCGAGCAAAGTCCATTTCTTGAAAGACGGCAAGATAGCCGCTTCATACGCGACAGAGGGCGATGCAGAGATGGTGTCGAAGAAGTATTTGGAGACGTATAGGGGGTAGGAGTTGGAGTTTGGAGTTGGAGTTGGAGAATGGAATCGATATCTTTTTTATCAGAATTTTTAACGCAGAGGCGCAGAGACGCAGAGTACGCAGAGAGGTTTTGGGGAAGTTGAAGAGCGGTTGGGAGATTTTAGTTGGAGTCAGTAGTCAGGAGTTAGGAGTCAGATGAGAGCAAGACATATATGTGCAGTTCTCGGAATAGCCGCCGCAGCGGGTGCGGTCGTGTTCACGCAGTCGCTTGTGACGACTAACGACGCCCAAGCGGTCGCAATTGCCGAGCGGCTTATCAAGGCCGTTCCTGTCGACGCCGATGCCCGCACGGTGCAGCTCCAGCTCGATTTCCGTCCAGATGGCCGCGTTTTGCAGGGTCCGCCGATGATGGCGTATGCCGCGACTCGCCCAGGGCTCGACGGTGCTCTCGTCACCAAGGCGCTCTTCGCGCAGCGTCGCGTTAAGAACCTCCCCGCGATAGGCGAGGAGCTTACTCTTGTTGGTCGCAAGGGCGCCTATCGCGTGAAGCTTGCTGGCTATCTCGACTGGGAGCGCACTGCGCGCGGCTATCCAAACATGTTCCTCCCTCCGTCTGCCGTTGCAGCGATAGACGAGGAATGGCAGGACTTTAAGCCGGTCTCTGTCGAGGAATTGTCCCCGATGTTCCTCTCAGACGCAGGACGCAATATGGATCGCGCAAAGCCGCTACTTCTCTGGGCCGCCGCGCTTACGGCTCTTTGCCTGCTCGTAAACACGCTCTTCCTCACGATCGAATCACGCCGCATGGAAATCGCGACGCTGCGGATTCTTGGCATGACGCGCGGCGGCGTCGCGAAAATGATCGTCCGCGAAGCGCTTGCGCTTGTCGCCGCGGGGCTTGCGCTCGGCATCGGTGGCGCAATTACCGCGCTCTTCGCATACGTCGCTTGTGACGCAGAGACTTTCCCAGCGGGTGCCGCAATCGGCATGAAGGGCGTAATTGCCGTCATGGCAGTCGCGCCTGTCGTTGCAGTCCTTGGCGCTCTCTTCGCCCTAAAGCCGGCGTTTGCCGTCCGTCCGCTCGAGGCCGCGTCGGGCCGCGCACCGCGCAAGAGGCGTCTTGGAATGATTATCGCGTTCGCGTGTGGTTTTGGTGCGTTTGTCGCCGTCGAGACTTGGGGCACATCGCTCACAAAGCCGTTCATACCTTCGCCCGAGTGGCCAGATGCGATAGTCTCGATACTCCCTGGCGGCGTCTCGAGCTTCGACATAGAGCATCTGCGAAACCTCAAGGGCGTGAAGCGCATAGGCGAACTTCAACCGCTCCAGGTCAACATCTCGCCGCTTGAGGAGTTGAAGGGCTTCGGCGGTGGTGGTGGCCGGGGTGGACGCGGGCCGATGAAGCAGTACAGGAACGCGCTTCTTCTTGCAAGTGCGTGGCTTCCCGACTTCAAGTTTTCGCAGGGCGACCGCGAGTCGGCGGAGAAGGCGCTTGCGGAAGGCGACAACTGCGTCATAACCGAGATGATGGCGCGCGCCCGCAAGCTAAATGTCGGCGACGAACTTGTGCTGGACGCTGGGCGTGGGCTCATTATCCCGCTCAAGGTAGTCGGCGTAGTCGATCTCAACTGGCACATGGTGACGAGCCGCGCGCTTGTGCGAGGGATGAACAGGATGCCGGTCAATACCGATGGTCCTGTTTTCGTTTCGTTCGATACGCTTGCCGCTTGCGACGCAAGGCCGCAGGACTTCGTGAAGATGACGCATGTATGGCTCGACTACGAGCCGAAGTTCCTCGCTGCAAACGGTGTGTTCCCGTCTGGACGCATTGTGGAGCGAGAGATTGTCGAAGCGCTCGGTGGCGCATGGAGCGAGGATTCTGAAGGCGAGATTCGCGGCAATACAGTGCGCCTCCATTCGCGCGACGAGATTGCCGACGGAACGCTCGCGCATGGTAGCGACCTCGTGGGTGCGATGGCGCGCGTGCCGTTTATCTTCGTCGCCGTCATCTCTCTTGGCTTCGTCGCGATGCTTGTTGCGTCGTTCGAGTCGCGTCGCCGCGAGTTCGCCGTTCTTCGCGCGGTCGGCGCGACGCGGTTCCAGCTTGCGAAGGTGCTTATAGGCGAAGCGCTTGGGGTCGCGGTCGTCGGCGTCGTGCTTGGGCTTGCGCTTGGCGCGCCGCTTGGCTGGCTCTGCACGACAGGTACTCGCGCGGCAATGGCGAACTGGGGGCTCCCCGCGACTTTCGTCGTGCCGATGCCAATCATCGCCAAGGGCGCGTTCTTCTCGATTGTCTTCGCCCTTGCCGTCGCCATTCCCGCCTCCCTCGCCATCGTCCGCCGCTCCATCCATCGCTAACGGCGCCTTGCTCCGCGTTGGATGGCGGCCCTATACAATTTGCCAAAATTTCACCGCTCCACTCGAAGTGGTTTTTGGTATAATAAGGGCGTTTTGGAGGGGTGAACCCAAGGAAGGAATTGCGAGTGTCTCAGCAACAGCGAAACATGATAAATTATATGGTTGTCTGCGTAAATGACTACGCAGACAGGCATGGTCTTACTCGCTCTGGCTCGTTTGACTATCTTTTGCGCAACAAAGGGTTGGAGTTTCTTGAAGACTGCTACGAAGCCGAGCACACGCTTTCTCTTGACGATGCCCTTGACGACCTTGATGCTGTCTGCAAACGTAACGAAAAGGCTGCAGTAGGAGTAGATGATGTCGGTTAAGCAGAAGCAGCTTGTCGAATATGCGACACAGGATCTTGTGGCCATGCTTGTTGAGCGCACGGGCAAGTCCATTCAGGACGCCATGTCCGTAGTTTATCATTCTCGCCTGCACGAAAAGCTTCAGGACATTGAGACGGGATTGTACCTTGAGGGATCCGAATATCTCTACGGACTCTTGATGGAAGAGCTTAACAAGTAATCCGCACAGACATAAAAAATCGTAGTTTGGCGGGTTGACCGCTCGGGGGGCTATTTGCTATACTACAACAACTTTTCGGCGGCTCGGATGGGCCGTACCGTTAGGTGTGTTTTGATTTTTGACAAAAAAGGAGAGTTGAAATGGCGATGAACAGTCAGCTGCTGGCGGTTGTCCAGCATATCGAGAGCGAGCGTGGCGTCAGCCGTGAAATCGTCCTTCAGGCGATTGAGCAGGCAATCAGCCAGGCCGCACGTAAAAACCGTGACGTCACCAACGATCTGCGCGTAGTAATTGATCGTAAAGACCTCTCCTTGCATGTGTTTGACACATTAGTGGCTTCCGACGAGGATACGGGCCCTGGCTTCATATCCATCGCGAGGGCCACCCGCGCCAACCACGGAAAGCCCGTCGCAGAGGGCGAGACGATTGAAATCGAGATGCCCGCCTCTCGGCTTGGCCGCATCGCGGCGCAGACTTCGCGCCAGATGATCATGCAGAAGATCCGCGAGGCCGAGCGCACCAACACCTTCTCCGAATACAAGGATCGCGTCGGCGACATCATCTCCGGCACCGTTTCCGCAGTTTCCCACCGCGACGTCTATGTCACCGTCGGCAAGACCGAGATGATCCTCCCCGGCAAGGAGCGCATCCCGACCGAAGATTTCCAGGTCGGCGATCCCATCCGCGCGATCATCCTCCGCGTCGTTTCCTCCGATGACAAGAGCGCGAAGGGGCCGAGCGTCGTCCTTTCTCGCGCGAGTGGCAAGTTTGTCGAAGCGCTCTTCCGCCTCGAGGTCAGCGAAATCGCCGACGGCGTAGTCGAGATCATGGGCGTGAGCCGCGACCCCGGCTACCGCGCCAAGCTCGCTGTCAGGACGTCCAACGAGAACGTCGATCCCGTCGGCGCTTGCGTCGGCCAGCGCGGAAGCCGCGTCAGGGCCATCGTCAACGAACTCAACGGCGAGAAGATCGACATTGTCCGCTGGAACGACGATATCCGCCAGTACGTCGCCCAGGCGCTTGCGCCGGCGAAGCTCGAGTCGATCGAGGTCGATCCTGTCCTTCCGAACACGGTCCACGTGGTCGCGGCGGCTGACCAGTATTCGCTTGCAATCGGCAAGAGGGGCCAGAACGTTCGTCTCACGACGAAGCTCACCGGCTGGCATGTGGAGATCCGCAAGTCGATGGCCACGGCCTCGTTCGAGGACCAGAAGGCCGCCGCAATCAAGGAGCTCGCCGAGACGTTCTCCGTCTCCACGGCGGTCGCCACTCAGATGGCCGACGCGGGCTTCCTTTCGGTCGATGGAATCGTCGGAGAGGACGAAGCGAGCTTCATCGCGGCGACCGGCCTCGACGAAGTCACGGCGAAGGGCATTTACGCTGCGGCGCAGGCCGTCGCCAAGCTTATGGCCGGCGAGGAGGCTATTAGCGAATGAGAATATATGAAATAGCGAGAGAAGCCGGCGTGACGAGCGTCGAGGTTCTCAAGGCGGCTGAAGCCGCCGGGATGGAGGCCACGAGCGCCATCAGCTCCGTCGATGACGGAGAAGCGGCGGCGCTCAAGGCCGCCGTCAGCAAGGACGCGGGCACGAGCCGCGTCGCGAAGCGCTCCGAAAAGCGCAATCTCGCGGCAGAGCTCAACGCCAAGTTCTTCGCAGAGCAGCGGGCCAAGCTCGAGAGGCATCTCGCGATAGCCAAGGCCGCCGCAGAAGGAAAGCCAATGCCCGCGGTTTCCGTGGAGCCGACTCCTGCTGCCGAGCCGTCGAAGAGTGCGCCCCAGACCGCTTCCGCGAAGGAAGCGCCTGCCGCGCCCGCAAAACCGACGATTCGTATGGCTCCCGGCGTAAAGCCGAAGACCGTCGCCCCCGTGAGCGCCGCCAAGACCGGCCTCACCGCCGCGTCCGGCTTCAGGCCTCTCCAGCACGCGACCCCGTCGCACTCCATTTCCATTTCTGTCGCGGCGCCCGCAAAGCCGAAGCCCCCGAAGTCGCCCAAGGTCGATGACTACGAGGACGAGCGCGGTCGCAAGGGCAAGAAGGGCCGCGACGCGCAGAAGGCGTTTGAGAAGCAGCGCGGCGGTGTGCCGCGCGTCGCGCAGGTCGTTCCCCAGCAGGGCAGCCGCATCTCGGTCGATGAGGCGTCGAAGGAGATTTCGATTCGCGGCGCCGTGATCGTGAAGGATCTCGCCGCGAAACTCAACATCAAGCCGAACCGACTTATCGCGGATTTGATGGGTCTCAAAATTCTCGCGTCCATCAACCAGCGCGTTGAACCGGACGTCGCGACGAAGGTCGCCGAGAAATACGGTTTCAAGGTGACGATCGAGCATGCGCGCGACAAGGCCGCCGCGAAACCCGTCCTCAAGGCGATTGACGCGGACGACCTCATTCCAGAGGATCCGCCCGAGACGCTGAAGCCCCGCGCTCCAGTCATCACGTTCCTCGGCCACGTCGACCACGGCAAGACGACCCTTATGGACTGGATCCGCAAGGAGCATGTCGCCGCGGGTGAGGCGGGTGGCATAACCCAGCAGATCAGCGCCTACCAGGTTGAGATCGCTGGCAAGAAGATTACCTTCCTCGATACGCCCGGCCACGCCGCGTTCAGCGCTATGCGTGCTCGCGGTGCCCAGCTCACCGATATAGCGGTGCTTATCATCGCGGCGGACGACGGCATCATGCCGCAGACCGAGGAGTGCATCAAGGTTGCGCGCCAGACGGGTGTCCAGATCATGGTCGCCATCACCAAGTGCGACAAGCCGACGGCCAACGTGGACCGCGTAAAGCAACAGCTCCAGAAGCGTGGACTTACTCCCGAAGACTGGGGCGGCGACATCATCTGCTGCCCTGTTTCCGGCGTGACTGGCGAGGGCGTTGACGCTCTTCTCGAGAACATTCTCGTTCAGGCAGAAGTGCTTGAGCTTCAGGCAAACCCGAACCGCCGCGCGAACGGCTATGTCATCGAGGCGGAGCTTCAGCAGGGTCTCGGTCCTTGCGCGACTCTCCTCGTCACCGGCGGTACGCTCAAGGTCGGCGACGCGATTCTCATTGGCGAGCATTTCGGCAAGGTCCGCGCTCTCATCGACGACCATGGTCGCCGCATCAAGGAAGCGCCGCCTGCGATGCCCGTCAAGTGCACTGGTCTTTCCGGCGTACCCGAGGCGGGCGCGGAGTTCCGCGTAATGCTCGACGAGAAACGCGCAAGGACTCTTGCAGAGCAGACTGCGCAGGAGCGCAAGGAGCAGGAGCTTTCGTCCTCCAAGGCGACGACGCTCGACGCCCTTATGCGCCGCATGGCGGCCGAGGGCAAGCGCGAGCTCAACGTCATCGTCAAGTCCGAGAACCAGGGCACGCTCGAGGCGGTTGTCGCCGCGCTTCAGGAAATCAAGTCCGAGAAGGTGGGGCTCAACGTCATCGGCACCGGTACCGGCAACGTGTCGCTCACGGACGTCAAGTCCGCGGCGGCCGGCAAGGCGATCATCGTCGGCTTCGACATTTCCAACGACTCCGGCGTCCAGCAGCAGGCGCGTCATGACGGCGTAAGGATCAACTCCTTCCGCATCATCTACGAGCTCATCGACCACGTCAAGAACTCGATGCTCGACCTTCTGCCGCCCGAGTACAGGGAAGTCGTCAAGGGCCACGCGGAGATCAAGGCGATCTACGACATCGGCAAGCTTGGCAAGATCGCTGGCTCCCAGATGCTCGACGGCTCTCTCATCGCCAAGGAGAAGTACCGCATCCTTCGCAACAAGCAGCAGATTTGGGACGGCAAGGTGCAGACACTTCGCCACTTCAAGGACGAAGTCGCCCAGGTCACCGGCCAGCAGGAGTGCGGCGTGTGCTTCGCGGACTACGAAGAGTTCCAGGTCGGCGACATTATCGAGTGCTACACACTTGAAGAGCTGCCAAGGAGTCTGTAGTTTCGTGCGCGTAGTCTTCATGGGTTCGTCCTCGGCGTCTGCCGAATGCCTCCACGCGCTTCTGCGCGAAAAGGAGTTCGAGATCGTCGGGGTCGTAACCCAGCCAGACCGCCCTACGGGTCGCGGCAAGGTCTTGTCGCCATGCCCCCTCGCGAAATACGCCGCCGACATGGGGCTTCGCGACATCATAAAGCCCGAGCGCGTCAACGACCCCGAGCCGATGGAGAAGATTCGCGCGTGGAAGCCAGATGTCGTCGTCGTCGTCGCCTTCGGCCAGATTCTTAAAAAGCCGCTTCTCGACTTGCCTCTCTTCGGCTGCGTCAACTGCCATTTCTCGCTTCTCCCAAAGTATCGCGGCGCGGCCCCCGTCGTTGCCGCCCTCGAGGCGGGCGAGAGGATGACGGGCGTCACCGTGATGAAGATGGGCGTCGGTCTAGACGACGGCCCGATAATGCTCCAGAGCTTCGAGCCGATCTACCCCGACACGACGGGCGGGCAGTTAATGGACGACCTCGCGATTGCCGGCGGCGTCACGCTTGCAAAGGCGCTTCGGCTTCTCGGCGCGAACGCGCTTCCCCCTGAGGTCAAGCAGGACGAGAGTTCCGCGACCTACGCGCGCAAGCTCAAGAAGACGGACGGGCTCATCAACTGGGATCAGCCGGTGATCGAGATCGAGCGCAGGATCCGTGCCTACAATCCCTGGCCCTGCTGCTATACCTTTCTTCCCGAGAACATGCGCAAGCGCGGCACCACGGGGCGTGTCGTCATTTTGCGCGCCCGCGTCGCCAAACTCGAGCATTCGTGGAAAAGTGCCGCTCCCGGCACTGTCGTCAAAATTGACAAGGCGGGCCCGATAGTGCGCTGCCACGACACGGCGCTGCAGCTTCTCGAGGTAAAGCCCGAGGGTTCGTCTTGCATGGATGGCGGCGCATTTTGCCGCGGCCGCCAGTTCGTCCCCGGCGAGACGGCGTTTCTAATGTCTTAATGGAGGACCGATCATGAACGCGAAGATCGCCATTTCGCTCGGCTGCGCTCTCGTCGCCGTGGCGTGCATGGCCGAGATGGAGTATGCGACCCCCGAGTCGCAGGGAGTCGACTCGCAGGCTATCTTGAACTGGATCGACGCGTGCGAAAAGACGTTCGACGGCGTGAAGGAAGGGCGCATCCACGGTTTTGTCATCGTCCGCCACGGCAAGACGATAGCCGAGGGCAGCTGGAAGCCCTTCAACACGCTGAACGAGCCCCACATGCTCTACTCCCACTCGAAGAGCTTCACCTCGTCCGCAGTCGGCTTTCTCGCGGACGACGGAAAGATCGACCTCGACGAGCGGATAGTCGACATATTCCCTGACGAGCTTCCGGCGAATCCGTCCGACAATCTCCGCCAGCTTCGCGTACGCGACTTACTCACGATGAACGTCGGCAAGAAGGACCATCTTTTGAGGGACGGCGGCGACTGGGTTAGGGAGTTCCTCTCCAAGGACTTCGAGAAGAAGCCGGGCACAGGCTTTCGCTATGATTCCGACGCGACCTACATGCTTTCGGCGATTGTCGAGAAACGCACGGGCAAGAAGCTCATGGACTTCCTCAAGGAGCGCATGTTCAGCAAAATCGGCATCTCGTCGGCCTGGTCCACCACCTCGCCCCAGGGAATCGCCTGCGGCGGCTGGGGCATGAACATGACGACGCGCGATATTGTGCGCTTCGGCCAGCTCTATCTCCAGCAGGGCAGGTGGGGCGGGGAATACGTCCTCTCCCCGAGCTGGGTCGCGCTGGCGACGACGCGCCACACGTGGAGCGGATGGAGCAACATCGGCGTGAAGGCGCTCGGCGAGGGCAGCGACTGGGAGCAGGGGTACGGCTTCCAGTTCTGGCGCTGCCGCCACGGGGCGTATCGCGCCGACGGCGCGGCGGGGCAGCTCACCGTCGTCTTGCCCGAATGCGACATGGTCGTTTCGGTCAACGCTGGGCTTAGCAACATGCAGACGGAACTTTCTCTCATCTGGGATCATCTTCTTCCTGGGGTCAAGGACGCGCCGCTCGCGGAGGGCGAGGCCGGCGAACGGCTGCGCGTACGGCTTGCAAACCTTGCAATCGCGCCGGTCGCTGGCACGGACAAGGGCCTCGACGCCTTCCTCGGACATCACAAGCGCTTCAAGCAGAACTGCCGCGGCATTAGGTCCTTCCAGCTCTTCAACCACACGGCGGACGGAATAATGTGCCAGCTCGAACTCCCGGCTGGCCGCCAGCGCCTCCCCGTCGGCATCGGCGAATGGAAGCATGGTGAGATCGGCTTCGATGTCGAAAGCTACGAGGGGCTTGGCATGTACATTGGCCGCCAGCGGACGGCCGCCTCGTGCGCCGTTGACGAGAAGGGCGTCTTCCACCTCCGCATATTCTTCACGAACACGCCCGGCCACATCAATCTCGAAATCACGCCGGACGGAAGGGCGACGGGCGACTTTTTCGCCATGAACGGGACAAAGCTCGTCTCAGACGCAAAAAATTGAAAATACCCCCTTGCGCATAGCGAAGGGTTTTTGATATACTATACACAATTCTCGCAAGAGAAGGGTCGCGATACGGGCGAGTCTATCCCGTCGCGTCGTGACCGTTGAGTTCCAAGCTCGCGGTCGCGAAAAGCGGTCGCGAGCCTTGTTTTTGCGGGGATAGTCCGCCGTCACCCCTGCGGGTTATGGCGCGACGAACTGGGCCGAAACCCAGTCGCGAGCGAGGCGCCCAAAGGGCCTCACGCGTCGACGCCGAGAGACTGCGAAAGCGGTAAGGCGCGCGCGGAAGTCGCGACCGTCTAGGCACAGGAACGAAGGGACGAAGGCGAGAAGAAAGGTTCGAGCCCGAGTCGAAACTGAAAAGAAGAAAAAGGAAAAGACAATGCAGCAGCAGAGAGTCCGCATCCGCCTCCAGGCATACGATCACCGTGTGCTTGACCAGGCCGTCGGTGGCATCATCGACACGGCCCGTGGCACGGGTGCGCAGGTTGTGGGACCTATTCCGCTCCCCACGCGCGTCGAGCGCTTCACGGTGAACCGCTCGCCGAACGTCGACAAGAAGTCGATGGACCAGTTCGAGATGAGGACGCACAAGCGCCTTCTCGACATCGTTAACCCGACCGCCCAGACGATCGACGAGCTCAAGAAGCTCAATCTTCCCGCTGGCGTCGACATCACCATCAAGGTCTGATAGGAGGTCGACATGGAAGGTTTGATAGGCAAGAAGGTTGGAATGACGCAGGTTTACGACGCCGATGGCGTCAGGACCTGCGTTACCGTCATTGAGGTCGGGCCCTGCCCCGTCGTTCAGCTCAAGACGGCCGAGAAGGACGGCTATGTCGCCGCTCAGCTCGGCTTCGGCGAGCAGAAGGTCAAGCGCCTCTCCAAGGCGGTCGCGGGTCATCTCAAGAAGACCGGCGGCCAGGAAGGCGGCCTCAAGGTCCTCAAGGAGTTCGCTCCCGACGCGGGCGAAGAGGTGAAGGTCGGCGACGTCCTCACCGTCAGCAATTTCGAAGGCGTCAAGTACGTTGACGTCACGGGCGTCACCAAGGGCAAGGGCTTCGCGGGCGTCATCAAGCGCTACGGCTTTGCCGGCGGCAACATGACCCACGGCGGCCACTCCAAGCGTCGCACTGGTG
>JAZSLQ010000129.1:0-20834 GCA_045535455.1 Kiritimatiellia bacterium
CAGAAGGCCGAGCACACGTTCGCGGGCTGCCCCTGCGGGCTTCTCGACCAGGCGTCCTCGATGTACGGCAAGGCCGGTGCGCTCGTCAAGAGCGACTTCCGCACGAACGAGTTCGAGTCCGTTCCGATGGGCGAGGGCGTCGCGTTCATGATGGTCAAGTCCAGCGCCAAGCATGCCCTCGTCGACGGCGCGTACGCGTCGCGTCGCCAGGCGTGCGAGGACGCGGCAAAGTACTTTGCGGGCGTTCTCAGGAAGCCGGTCACGCACCTTCGCGACGTCACGATGGCCGAATGGGTTCTCTACCGCGGCGGCCTCGCCGAGACGACGGCGAAGAGGGCGGTCCACCCGATCGGCGAAGACGAGCGCGTCATCCAAGGCGCGGAGCTTCTCGCCAAGGGCGACCTCAAGGGCTTTGGCGCACTTATGTACGATTCGCATGAGTCGAGCCGCAACTGGTTCGAGAACTCTTGCGAGGAGCTTGACGCCATCGTGGACGCGGCGAAGGCGATTCCCGAGGTCTATGGTGCGCGTCTCTCGGGCGGTGGGTTCGGCGGCAGCTGCTGCCTGCTCGTCGATCCTTCCGCGGCCGACAAGATCGCGGCGCAGATTTCGAAGGAATACAAGGCAAAGTTCGGCGACGAGCCGACCTGCAGCGTGATTAAGCCCTCCGAGGGCGCACATCTCGTCTAAAAGGAACGAACATGAAAAACATCGCCAGGTTAATTTCGGTGGCCGCCACTGTGTGCGGACTTTCGCTTCTCGCCCAGGACGATCTCGAGGAAGAGACCTCCGCAACCTCTGAAGAGACGTCGGAAGGTGGCGAGGGAGCCGATGCCGGAATCGACATTGGCGGGCAGATGCACCACTCGAAGTCTGAACCGAAGTTCTTCCATACGCTTCCGACGGTAGCGAAGCTTGAGGGCTCGGCCAGCGTCCTCAAGCCCGGCGCACGCGACTGGGAGCCGGCGGAGGAAGGAAAGTTCTATCCGCTCGGGTCGGTCTATCGCACCTTTGGCCAGGGGACGCGCCTCACCGTTGCGCTTGGCAGGAGCTGCAGCGTCATCGTTGCCGGCGAGGCGTCGTTCGGAACTCGCGGGCAGGGGCTTGACGTCAAGTCCAGGGCGATTCTCCTAAAGAGCGGCACGATAACGGTTGACCTGCCGCGCAACCTTCCGGAAGGGCTCTTCTTTATCGAGGCACCTGGCTTTTCCGTCGTGAACCCTGCCGGCCGGTCGACGTACCGCTACGTCAAGACGGGAGACGGTGACAAGGCGACGATCCGCTGTGTGACCGGCGCTCTCGCGATAGAGGGGCTCCATTTCCGCATCCTCTCGATGCGCGCTGCCAACGAAGTCTGCATCCAGACATCGCAGGACGCTCTCTTTACCGGGATCTACGGCACCCGCGGCGACTACATCTGCAAGCTCGACCAAGGGCTTGTCAAGATACACGACGTAGAGACGGGCGAGTCGCACACCGAGCAGAAGTTCCTCGAGTGGAAGATATCCCCCCAGACGGCGGTCCGCATCCAGCGCGCAGTCCCGGAGGTCGGCGAGAACATGGCGGTCACCATCATGACGTTTGACGCAACTGGCAACCTCAAGAACCGTTGCGCCTTTGCGGAGAACCGCTTCGAGGTGAACTCGGGCGAGCTTGCGCCGCATGACAAGAGCAGCCAGGCCGAGCTTGAGAAGAAGGCCGCTGAAGTTACTTCCGACACTGGCACCGTCGAGACTGAGGTCGTCGAGGCCGAGGACAACGGTGGCTCTTCGAACGGCAACGATTCTTCGGACGACGATCTTGAGTTCTAAGATGCTTTCACGCAAACAACAAAAATACAGAAAGTTCAGAGTGTAAAATGGTTATCCTGCAGTTCAACAAGCTCATTCGCAACAAGTGGCTTTGGGGTGTTTTCGCGGTAATTGTCGGCGGCGCGTTCGCCTTCGATTTCCTTGTAGACGATCTTCTGAGGGACGGCAAGCGCGAGACAAATGATTCTGGCGTAGGCACTCTCGGCGGCAAACCGGTCAGCTCGGCCGAGTTCCGCGCCATCGCCGAGGAGGTCCGCGGGTTCGGTCAGAACCGCGACTGGCGCCGCAGCAACGCCGAGGTGAACCGCGAGGCGTGGGAGATGACGGCTCTTCTCGAAGTCGCCCGCCGCAACGGCGTCGAGGCAACCGATTCCGAGGTCGCGCAGGCGATCCGCAACGACAGGTCGTTCCAGCAGAATGGACAGTTCAGCTTCGCCATGTACCAGGCGCTCCTTCGCGAGAACGGGCTTTCCCCCGAGCGCTTCGAAGAGTTTCTCAAGCGTCGCCTCACGGCGATGAAGGTTGCTGGTTCCGTGCTTTCCGGCTCCGCTTCGTGGGCTTCCCCGATGGAGATCGAGCAGGCGGTAGCAGACATGACCGACACCTACACCGTGCGCGTCGCCCGCTTCAAGCAGGAAAAGGCTGAGGCCGATGCCGTTAAGCTCGATGACAAGGGGCTCAAGAAATGGTATGACGAGAACTCCAAGTCCCTTGATCTTCCCGAGCGCACGAAGCTGCGCCTGGTCAAGTTCGACGCCGCAACGAGCAACGCGCTCGCGGCCGTGACCGTCACCGAGGATGCGCTCCGCGACCACTACGACGTCACCGTGGACAAGTACACCTCTACCGACACGAACGGCGTCGAGACGGTGAAGAAGTTCGAGGACGTCAGGGCCGAGGTCGAGAAGGAAGTCCGTCTCATCGAGTCCGTCCAGTGCCTCACGACTGGGCTCGTCTGGCGCGTCAACGGCGTGAAGGCGGCGGAGGGCAAGTCCCGTCTTGACGAGATAGCCGCCGAGGAGGGCCTTAAGGTCGAGACGAGCGAGTGGTTCTCGCTTGAGGGCCCCTACAAGGACGGTTTCATGAAGCGCGCGACGCTCATCTGCCCCGGCGCCAAGGGTTTCGAGGAAGTTGTCGCCGAGCTTGATTCTTCGAGCGAAGACCTTCGCTATGGCGTTGTCGCTTCCGACAAGACGGTGTGGCTTGTCGAGAAGGCCGAGACGAGCGCGGCGCATGTGCCGACGTTCGAGGAGGCAAAGGAGATCGTCCGTCCTCGCGCGCTCGCCGCCGCCAAGGCCGACGCATTCAAGGACAAGGTCGAAGCGGTGATTGCCAAGGGAGTCAAGGCGGTTGCCGAGTCGGGCAATGTCTCTACCAATATCACCTTCGCCGTGTGCGATCTGGAGCAGGGCGACTTCCCGGACCAGAACGCCATCGTGTCCGCCGCGATGAAGCTCCGCAAGGGCGAAATCTCCAAGTTCACGCCAACCGGCACGGGCAGGGCGCTTGTCGTCATCTGCGAGGATCGCGTTCCCGGAGATGCCGCCAAGGCGCAGATATGGAAGCTCCAGGTGCGTAGCGAGGTTGAAGCCCTCCAGAGCCGCCAGGTACCAGGGTCTTGGAAGAAGTGGAATCTCGATCGTCTTGGCTTCGAGCCGGGAGAAGGCGCGTCGGTCGTCGACGCGGAGATTGAAGAATGACGCTTCGCTTCAAGCGCATTCATCCCGACGCGGTGCTCCCGGCGTACGCCCATCCAAGCGACGCCGGAATGGATGTCAGGAGCGTCGCGGATCTAGTGATTCCATCAGGCGGTCGCGCTCTCGTGCCCACGGGGCTCGTCGCCATAATTCCTCCGATGTACGAAATCCAGGTCCGTCCGAGGTCTGGCCTCGCCCTAAAGCACGGCGTCACCGTGCTAAACACGCCTGGCACCATAGACTCTGGCTATCGCGGAGAAATCGGCGTCATACTTGCGAACTTCGGCGACAGGGAGTTTTTCGTCTCGAAGGGCGACAAGGTCGCGCAGCTCGTCTTCGCGCCTGTAGTGCAGCCCGAGATCGAGGAAACAGACACGATTGACGATACCGACCGTGGCGCTGGCGGCTTTGGCTCGACGGGAGTATGAGAGTTTAAAGTTTAAAGTTTAAAGTTTAAAGTTGGCGGTGAAGCTCAAGATATACAAGTATGGAGAACCTGTCCTTCGCGAGAAGTCGGAGCCGATTGCCGTTGTCACCGATCCGCTTCGCTCGCTCGCCGTCGACATGATTGCCACGATGCATGCCGCGAAGGGCGTTGGGCTTGCGGCCCAGCAGATAGGCCGCACCGAGAGAATGTGCGTCATCGACATTCCGGAGGGGTGCGAGACAGAGGAGGATGAGGCGTTCAACTCCATTGTCCAGATGCCGCTCGTCCTTTTCAATCCCGAGATCATCTCGCGTGATGGAGCCCAGCTCGACAAGGAAGGGTGCCTGAGCTTTCCCGGAATCGGCGGTTCCGTCGAGCGCGCCGCGCAGGTTACGTGCCAGTACCTCGACATGAACAACATGCCGCAGATCGTGACTGCTCGTGGCTTCCTCGCACGTGCATTGCAGCACGAGATCGATCATCTCGACGGCGTCCTCTATGTCGACCGGCTCTTTGAAGACGAGAGAAAGTCGTTCGAGTCAAAGCTCAAGAAACTCTCCGACTCCAACGGCGGCGTCAGGTAGAGATTCCGAAGCAGAGAGAAAAAAGAAAGCCGCGGCAGATGTGCCGCGGCTTCGCTTTTTGGCTCGTGCCGTCGTTGATTACTTGACGACGACGACGGAGTTGAACGTGCCCTGGTCGTTCTTGACCGAGTTCTCGTTCTCCGGATCGGCGCACCAGGTGCCGTCGATCACGAACTTGTACTGATATTCGCCGGGGGCGAGCTGCATCGTCGCGGAATAGATTCCGGCCTTGGTCTTGTAGGCCATCTTCTTGGCAGTGGTGCTCCACTCGTTGAAGGAGCCGGCGAGATAGACGGCCTTGCCCTTTTCGGCGTGGACGGTGAACGTCACGGCCTTCTTGGCGGGCTTGGCGGCCTTCTTGGCGACGGGCTTTGCGGAGGGCTTCTTCGCGACGACCGTCTTTGTAGTGCTTTTCTTTGTAGTCTTGATCTTCATGTTGCGTTGCTTTTGTTTTTGTTTTGTAAGTGTGTTCGATTGCGGGGGACAGGGTCTTGCGAATGCCTTTTCCGAGCGAACGGGCGTATAGTATCTCATATTCTTTTGAAAAGTCAATGATAAACATGCAAAAATTTTTGGTATAATCTCCCGCAATGACAGACGGTTTCAAAGACAAGCTTTGGCGCGCCGGGACGATGTCGCTTCTTGCGATCATCGTCCTCATCGGCGCATACACGGCATGGCCGACTTACCTTCGCGGGAACAGTCTCAAGGCGGAGGATGCGCGGCTCAGCCAGCAGATCGAGGAGAAGAAGCGCGAGATCGAGCGGCTCCGCGATTTCCAGAGGCGCTTCCGCACCGATCCCGACCTCGTAGAGCGTATCGCCCGCCAAAACGGTCGTGTCTATCCTGGCGAGCTTGTTTTCATTTTCGAATACTGACAAATGGCTAACTTTCTGCGAATGCTTCTGGGCGTCGCGCTTCTGCCGATGTGCTGGGGCGTGGTAAGGGCCTTTTTCGACTCGGTCATTGCGGCGGCTGGCGAGTCTGGCGGTGTCACGGCCGAGTCGATTGCGCTTCTCGGCGGGATGCTTGCGTTCGCGCTCTGCTGGATGTCCGTTCCCCATCCCGTCAAGACGTACGTGCTCGGGCATGAGCTCACGCATGCAATATGGGGGCTGCTCTTCGGTGCCGTTCCGTCGCGGCTTCGCGTCTCAGAGTCGGGCGGCAGCGTGAACCTCACGAAATCAAACATGCTGATAACACTTGCGCCGTACTTCTTCCCTTTCTATACCTTTGTCGTCGTCGTCGCGGCGATTGTCACCTATGCGTTCATCCGTCCGCTGCCGTGGCTTCCGCTCTGGATGTTCATGGTGGGCTTCACGTGGGCGTTCCACGTCCTCTTCACGATTGAGACGCTTGCCCAGCGCCAGCCCGACGTGAAGCTGTACGGACGCATCTTCTCGTGGGTCTTCATCTTCCTCGCGAACGTCGCGCTTGTCTTGGTGTTCCTCGCCGCCGTGACGTCGCTTTCGTTCGCTCAGCTTGGCGGCTTTTTTGTGCATCGTGTCCTTGACACGTACATCGGCGTTTGTTCGCTTGCAGTCGCCGCGTTTAAATGGATAGTGTCGCTATGTTCCCGGACTTAATCAATATTGGCTTTCTGCACCTTCGCACCTACGGCGCCTGCATGGCCGTTGGCTTTCTCCTCTGCTGGACGCTCGTCGAGCGGCTCTCGGGCCGGAAGGATCTCTCGAACTGCATTATCTCGATGATGGTTGCCGGCGTCGTGGGAGCTCGCGCCGCCTACGTTATCGAGCACTGGTCTTCCGAGTTTGCGGCGCGCCCGCAGGACATCATCCGCGTAGATCAGGGCGGTCTCATGTTCTATGGCGGGCTAATTCTCGCCATCGTCGTTTTCTTCGCGTGGTGCTTCATCAAGAAGGAGAGGCCGCTCGCGCTCGCTGACCTTTTCGCGACGGTGATTCCCCTCGGCCATGCCTGCGGCCGCATCGGTTGTTTCTTCTATGGCTGCTGCTACGGCAAGGACTCGGACGCGTGGTGCGCGGTCGTCTTTCCGAAGTTCTCCCCGAGCTGGTACGAGCATGGGCAGCGCATGGTCTCTGTTCTCCCTACGCAGCTTTTCGAGGCCGCCGCGCTTCTTGTCCTTTTTGCGCTTCTTCTCGCGCTCTACCTTAAGCGCCGCCGCGACACGTGTGCCGCGTATCTCGCGGGATACGGCGTCATCCGTTTTTGCATGGAGTTCTTCCGCGGTGACCCCAGGGCGGCGTTTTGGGGGCTTAGCATAGGTCAGGTAATCTCCATCGGGCTTGTCGCCGCCGGTGCCGCGCTTTTCCTCGCAACTCGAAGCTGCGGCAAAGGCGCAACGGCCGGTGAACCTCGCTGACCCGACGAAGTTTTTTTGGTACAATGTCGCAAACAAAAGGAATGTGGTTGATTTGAAAGCGAAGACGAGAACAGGAGCGCGTGCGCTCGTCGAGGCCCTTGAAAAGGTCGGGGCGGAGCTTGTCTTCGGCTATCCCGGCGGCAACGTCGTCGACATCTTCGACGAGCTTTCCCGTGCGCCATTCAAGTTCGTGCTCGGTCGCCACGAGCAGGGCTGCGTCCACATGGCCGACGGCTACGCCCGCGCGAGCGGACGCCCTGCCGTAGTCGTCGTGACGAGCGGCCCCGGGCTCACGAACACGATCACGGGGCTTGGCGCCGCGAACATGGACGGCGTTCCGATGGTGCTCGTCTGCGGACAGGTTCCGCTTGACCAGATCGGTACCGACGCGTTTCAGGAGGCAGATACGACAGGGCTTACGCGCGCCGTCTCGAAGCACAACTTCCTCGTTCACTCCGCGGACGAGATTCCAGAAACCGTCGCGCAGGCGTTCTACATTGCGACGCACGGAAAGCCCGGCCCTGTCGTCATCGACGTGCCGCGCGACTGCCAGCAGGCGCTTACGTCCGCGGAATATCCCGAGCGCGTCGTTCTGCGGGCATACCATCCAGAAGTTTCTGCGACGGCATCAGAGGTGAGTCGTCTCGCGAAACTCGTCAACGGCTCGAAGCGCCCTGTGATTCTCGCGGGCGGCGGCGTCATTGCGTCTGGCGCGTCTGAAGACGTCGCTGCGTTCGCGCACAAGGCGGGGATTCCCGTCGCCACGACTTTGATGGGCATAGGGTCGTTTGACGAGACAGATCCCCTTGCGCTTGGTCTTGTTGGGCTTCACGGCGAGTTTGCCGCGAATGCCGCGATTGCCGAAGCCGATCTTCTCATCGCGCTCGGCGTCCGCTTCAACGACCGCGTCACCGGCAGGAGCACGTCGAAGTTCGCCCGCCGCGCAAAGATAGTCCATGTTGACTGCGACCCCGCCTCGATAAACAAGAACGTGACGGTCGATCTTGGCATAGCGGCCGACATAAAAGAGCTTCTCCTGACAGTGGATTCGCGTATCCGCCCTGCGTCGCACGACGAATGGCTTGCTACTATCGACGCTCGCCGTCGGCCGCGCACGGAGGGCTTGAAGCCCCTGCACAAGGGCGTCCTCATGCCCCAGACGGTCGTCGAGGCGGTCTACGAGGCGACGAAGGGCAAGGCGATTGTCGTGACCGACGTCGGCCAGCACCAGCTTTGGGCGGCAAAGCGCTTCAGGCATACGTGCCCGCGCCATTTCATCACCTCGGGCGGCATGGGCGCGATGGGATTCGGGATTCCGGCCGCGATAGGCGCTGCTCTTGCGATGCCATCTGACAAGGTCGTAGCGTTCTTGGGCGATGGCGGCGCCCAGATGACGGCAGAGGAGCTTATTGTCGCCTCAGAGCTCAAGCTCCCAGTGACTTTCATCGTCTTTTCAAACGGCTCGCTCGGGCTCGTCAGGCAGATGCAGCGCCACCAGTGCGGCGGCAACTATTTCGCGACTGATCTCCGCTCTCCAGACTTCGTGAAGCTCGCGGCGGCCTACGGCATCCGCGGCGTCCGCGTCGCGGACAGGGCGAAGCTGGGACCGGCGATTGCGCGGGCGGTCAAGTCAAAGTCGCCGACGCTCGTCGAGGTCGTCGTCGATAGGGAGGCAGAGGCATGAAAGAGGAAATCCACCGCCTCAACTGCTATGTCGAGAACAAGCCGGGCGTCCTCGCGAGGATCGTCGGCCTCATTTCGGGGCGCGGCTACAACATCCAGACGCTCAACGTCGGTCCAACCGAGGACGGCACCGTCTCGCGCATGAGGATCGACGTCCTCGGCTCTGCGCGCGTCGTCAATCAGATCATCCTCCAGCTCCGCAACCAGGTCAGCGTGATTGAAGTCACCTCCCGTCGGCTTTAGTTTTCCCGCCGGGGCGTGATTTGGTATAATATCGGACATGGATGACTGGCTTGATTTGAATCCCGATCCTGCGCATGTGCGCCGCGAGAGGGAGAAGGCGAGGGAGCTGCGGAAGACAGACTGGTGGCGGGCGCTCGTAGCAAAAGGCGAATGCCATTACTGCCACAGGAAAGTCGGCGCGGAGAACCTTACTCTCGATCACGTCGTGCCAGTGTCGCGAGGCGGACGGTCGACGCGCGGCAACTGCGTCCCCTGCTGCAAGGAGTGCAACAGCGCCAAAAAATCCTATACGCCGGCGGAGCAGGTGCTTGCACGGCTTTTCCCGGAAGGAACGGAAACGACGGAGGGGACATGAAGTCCTCCGTCTCGGAACGGAAATCGCAAAAGTCGTCCGTGCGGGCCGACATCATCGTAGCCGACGACGAAAGGGCGGTCAGGAAGTCTGTCGCTGAATTTCTCGCCGACGCCGGGTTTTCAGTGCGCGAGGCGAAGAACGGCGAAGAGACGTTGCGGCGTTTCTCTGAGTCGAGGCCGGATCTGGTGCTTCTCGACGTCATGATGCCGAAGGGCGATGGATTCTCCGTATGCAAGCAGATACGCGAGACGGATCCGACCGTGCCTGTCATTTTCCTTTCTGTGCTTGGCGACGAGGAAAGCCAGCTAAAGGGGTTTGGATGCGGTGCAGACGATTACATGGCTAAGACTCTCCCGGCGGCGCTTCTCGTCGCTCGCGGCGAGGCGGCCTTGCGCAGGTCCCGCGCTGCCGAGCCAAGCGGCGATTTCAGTTTTGGGGAATGGCGCGTCAGCGCGTCGCGGCTTTCGATGCGTCGTTCGACGGGCGAGGAGGTGGCGCTCAGCGACAGGGAGATCGCGCTTCTCAGGATTTTTTCGTCAAGCCATGGAGAAGTTCTTTCCCGCGACTGGCTTGTGGCGAAGCTGTGGGGGAGCGATTCGGGCGCGAGTGACAATCAGCTGAGCGTCCTCGTCTATGGACTGCGCGGCAAACTTGCTGCGGAAGGGCGCTTGATCCGCACCCACCGCGGGGTTGGCTATTCCTGTTCCTGCGCGGTGCCGCGTTTTATGGTATAATACGCCAAGTTTTGTCCCATGGTGTAGCGGCTGCACACGGGTTTTTGATACCCAGAGTTCTGGTTCGACTCCAGATGGGACAACCAGCGTTTCGTTAACAAACCGTTAACATTCATTTCCTATAATGGCGTCGTTCAATCGGGAGATACCCGAAGAAAGGAATGACACCATGAAAAAAACAGGAACAGCACTGACAGTCGCTTCGGTTGCCGCGGCAATAACGCTGATAGGCTTCGCCGCCGCATCATGCGACGAAAAGAAGGACGTCTCGCAGAAATCTTCCGAGGCGTCGATCGTCACGAACGACAACGGCAGCGTCGCAAGGACCTACGTCGAGGCGACAGTGACCACCAACGGCAACATGGTCACCGAGCGCAGGCGCGAGACGCGCACCACGCTCGACGCCGACGGCAACATGCTCGAAAGCTCCACGAGCGAATACGCCCAGAGCTATCCCGTCGGCGAGGAGGGAATGGCCTCGTTCTCGACGCGCGTCGAGCAGAAGGAGGACGAGAAGCCGGACGCCAAGGTCGAGGAGGGTTTCCTCGGGCTTAAGTTCGGCGAGGAATTCAAGGGCACGAACCTTGTCTCCGACATCGAAGAGCCGACGCTCCTGCGCGCGACGTTCACTCCCGCGAAGAAGCTCGCCGGTTTCGACGACTACTACGTCTACGTCACGCCCAAGACCCACAAGGTCGTCAAGGTCTACGCCTGCGCGAAGGAGGCGGTCGACCCCGGCACGAACTGGAGAAGGCACTATCTCATCGAGGCCCTCGAGAAGCGCTACAACACGTGGGCGCGTCCGCGCAGCTGGTGCCGCCCGATCTACACGTTCGCCATCGGCTCGGGCCGCTTCGTGACCGCCTGCCTCGCGGATGCTTCGCGCGACTACGAGACGGTGCTTGTCGCATGGGATGACGCGCTTTTAACGACAGCAGCCGACGAGACGGAGGAAATCCGCCGCGAGGCGAGGAAGAGTGCCGCAGAGAAGCGCAAGGCGCAGGTCGACGACGCGGCCTCTGCATTTTGATCCATGATGGCGCGGCAAATGCGCACCCCTGTAGCCACCGCTGCGCGGCTCGCCTACGGCTCGGAGGATATGCGCCGATTTTTTTGATATAATATCTGAGATTTCAGACTCAAACTGAACTAAAAAACCATGCTTGAAGTAAAGAACCTTGAGAAGCACTTCGGCGATTTCGTCGCGGTGAAGGGCGTTTCCTTCTCCGTCAAGGCGGGCGAAGTGCTTGGCTTCCTCGGGCCCAACGGCGCGGGAAAATCTACGACAATGAGGATGATCACGGGATTCCTCCCGCCGACTTCCGGAACTGCGGTCATCGACGGACACGACATCACGTCCGATCCAATTGCCGCGAAGCGTGCGCTTGGGTATCTGCCCGAGTCCGCGCCGAGCTACCGCGCGATGACAGTGCGCGACTACCTCGCGTTCGTCGCGTCCGTCAGGAGCGACGCGTGCCCCGACGTCAAGAAGGCCGTTGACGAGGTCATCGTCAAGGCAAAGCTCGAGAAGGTCGCCGGCCAGACGATCGAGACGCTCTCCAAGGGCTACCGCCAGCGCACCGCCTTCGCCGCCGCGATCATCCACGACCCGAAGGTGCTCATCATGGACGAGCCGACCGACGGACTCGACCCGAACCAGAAGTTCACCGTCCGCGAGATGATCAAGTCGATGGCGAAGGAAGGCAAGGCCATCATCATCTCGACGCACATCCTCGAGGAGGTCGACGCGGTCTGCACGAAGGTCGTCGTCATCGCCGACGGAGAGAAGAAGTTCGACGGCACGCCCGCCGAGCTGAAGGCGAAGGATCCGAGCGGAAAGCTTGATGTCGTGTTCCGCAACCTTACGATGAAGGCATGAGAAAGGGAGGCGGAAAGATGAAAAACATAAAGGCTGTTTTCAAGCGCGAGTTCAAGGCGTACTTCGATTCGCCCGTCGCGTACGTGTTCCTTACGGCGTTCCTCGTGCTCGCCGGGTTCCTCACCTTCGGCGTCGCGATGTTCTTCGAGCGCCGCCAGGCGGACCTCACGCCGTTCTTCTTCTGGCATCCGTGGGTGTACCTCCTGCTCGTTCCCGCCGCCACGATGGGCGTGTGGGCAGACGAACGCCGCAACGGCACCGCCGAGCTGCTGCTCACGCTGCCTGTTACGATCACCGAAGTCCTCGTCGGCAAGTTCCTCGCCGCGTGGAGCTTCGTCGGCATCGGCCTCGCGCTGACGTTCCCCGTCGCTCTCACGGCAGGCTACCTCGGCTCGCCCGACTGGGGCGCCGTGTTCTGCGGCTACCTCGGCTCGCTGCTCCTCTCCGGCGCGGCAGTCGCGATCGGCGTGTTCGCGTCCACTCTGTCGCGCTCGTCCGTCGTCGGCTTCGTCGTGTCGCTCGCGCTCGTGTTCCTGCTCCTGATCATCGGCTTCGACCCGGTGATCGGCGCGGTCGCCGCGTGGGGCGTCCCCACGGCGATAACCGATTCCGTCGCGTCCTGCTCGCTCCTCTCGCACTTCGAGGCGATGCGCAAGGGCGTCGTAGACTTTGCGGACATTGGCTACTACTTTGCGATGATGGTGTTCATGCTCGCGGCGGCGAAGACCGTCACCGACGGACGCCGCGGCGCCTCGAAGGGCGTCGTCGGACTCGTTCTCGTCGGCGCAATCGCCGCGTCGTCCGTGGTGATCCTCGCGAACCTTCCGCTCCGTTGCGACATGACGGCCGAGAGCCTCTACACGCTTTCGAAGGGCTCCAAGGCCGTCCTCGGACAGCTCACTGAGGACGTGACCCTCAAGTACTACGTCAGCTCCTCGTCCGCCGAGATGCCGATGGCGCTCAAGACATACGCGCAGCAGGTGGGCAACCTCCTCAAGGAATACGAGCGAGCGGGCGGCGGTCGGCTGGTCGTCGAGGAGTACGATCCGAAGCCCGACTCCGACGCGGAGGAATGGGCGCAGCGCTACGGCGTCGAGCCGCAGACGGGCGGGAATCCGTTTGGGCAGGGCATCTACTTCGGCGTCGTCGCGGTATGCGGCGACCGCGAGGAGACATTGGGCGTCCTCTCGCCCCGCACCGAGTCGACGCTCGAATACGACTTGACGCGCCTCGTCACGCGCGTCGCGTGGCCAGAGAGGCCGGTCGTCGGCGTTATGACCTCGCTCCCCGACGTCCTCGGCGGGCAGATGAACCCGATGATGATGCAGATGGGGCAGCGTCCGCCGCAGGGCTGGGCCGCGTTCAGCGAGCTCGCGAAGG
The DNA here is from genome assembly GCA_045535455.1 of Kiritimatiellia bacterium. GTDB lineage: Bacteria > Verrucomicrobiota > Kiritimatiellia > RFP12 > UBA1067 > UBA1067. The sequence goes on from JAZSLQ010000129.1 coordinate 13,138, forward strand.
ACTACGACGTCCGCACTGTCGAGCCGGACGCCGAGAAGATCGACGATGACGTCAAGACGCTCGTCATGGTCCATGCGAAGAACCTCTCCGACAAGACGCTCTATGCAATCGACCAGTTCGTCCTGCGCGGCGGAAAGCTCGTCGCGTGCGTAGACCCGTTCTCGATCAAGGACATGCAGAGCTCGCGCTCGCAGCAGAACCCGATGATGGGGCAGATGGGCGGCGACGGTCCCTCCACGCTCGGCAAGCTCTTCGACGCATGGGGCGTGAAGTTCGAGGAGGGGAAGATATCCTGCGACCTCGAGGCCGCGACGAAGCTCAACAACGGGCAGGGCGGAGTTGAGTCCAACCCGGCGTTCCTCTCGCTCGGAACAGCCAACATGGACAAGGGCGACCTGATCGTCGCGGACCTCACGAACGTCATGTTCCCGTTCGCCGGCGCGTTCACGTTCGAGAAGAAGGACATGGACATCTCCTTCGAGCCCGTCATCACTACGTCTAAGGACAACTCCTGCTCGACGGACAAGATGGCGATGCAGTACGGCGGGATGAAGGACATGGTTCCGGACGGGAAGGAGCGCATCCTCGCCGCGCGACTCTCCGGCACGTTCAAGACCGCGTTCCCGAAGGGTCCGGACGGGACGAACGACGTCTCGAAGGCGCTCGCGGAGGGCAAGGGCAACGTCCTTCTCTTCGCCGACAGCGACTTCCTCGCGGACGACTTCTGCGTCCGCATGATGAGGACTCCGTTCGGCTCGATTCCGCAGCTCATCAACGAGAACCTCACGCTCTTCTCTAACGCTATGGAGCAGTTCGCCGGGCGCGAGGAGCTCATCGGCGTCCGTTCGCGCGGCGCGTCTGACCGTCCGTTCACCGTCGTGAACGAGCTCGAGGCCGAGGCGACGAAGAAGTGGCAGGCGCGCGAAGCCGCGTTCCAGGAAGAGCTCCAGCAGACGCAGCAGCGCCTCTCCGCGCTCCAGAAGGAGAAGAAGGGCGGCGAGCGCTTCATCCTCTCGAAGGAGCAGCAGGACGAGATCGTCAAGCTCCGCAAGAGCCAGGCCGAGACCCGCAAACAGCTCAAAAACGTCCGCAAGGAGCTTACGGCCGACATAGACTCGCTGGGCCTTCGCCTGAAGATCATCAACATCGCGCTCGTGCCGGTGCTGGTGGTGCTGTTCGGGCTTCTGCGCGGATATCTGCGCAGGAAGCGTGCGTAAGGATTGTCGAAAAAAGGGAAAGGATTTTTGAAATGACTACTAAGCAACTTGCAATCCTCCTTGGCGCGGCCGCCGTTCTCGGCGGCGCTGCGCTGTGCCTCTCGTCCGGCTCGAAGCCCTCGGGCGCGAAGCTCAATGGGAAGGCCATCTTCCCGAAGCTCGACATCTCGCAGGTCGCACGCGTCGAGCTCGGCGACAAGCTTAAGCTCGCGTCGGGCGAGAAGGGGTGGACGGTCGAGACGTACCACAACTATCCGGCGGACCACGCGAAGCTCACCGAGAACCTCCTGAAGCTCACCGAGCTCAAGGTGGGCCAGGTCTCGCGCGGCAAGAAAATCGAGAACGCCGACGTCCTTTCGCTCAAGGACGCCTCGGGCAAGGAGGTCGCGTCCCTTCCGCTCGGCGAGAAGCACGCCAAGTGGGGCCACGGACGCTACGCGACGTTCGAGGGAGAGACCGTTCTCGTCTCCGACTCCTTGGACGCGTTCGGCACTGACGGCAAGTCGTGGGTCGAGACGAAGATCGTAGATACGCCGTGGATCTCGTTCAACGACATCGCGGAAGGAGTCTCCAAAGAGGACCTCGGCTTCGCGACAGGCGTTGTCGCGAAGGTTACGATCGCCGGCGACACGAACCGCGTCGCTACGATCGGCAACAAGGTGAAGGACGGCCGCGACCGCTACTTCAAGCTCGACAACTCCGAGTGGGTCTATATCGTCCCCGAGTATTCCGTCGACAAACTTCTCCCTAAACCTCCGCCGGATGAGAAGAAGGAAGAAGAAGCAAAGAACGAGTAAAGCTCATGCGGGCTCGGTGTGTATTGCTGACATTGGCGCTATGCGCCATGTCGGCATTTGCACAGACAGTCCTTTCAAAGTCCGATTTACGCCTTTGGGAGACTGTGGTGGACCGAGCGGCACCGCTTGAGTGGCCTTGGGTGGACGAAGCAGATTCCGCGACGCTTGTGTTTTCAAATCGAGTGACGCGCATGGTCTCTTCGCCCGCACTTGTATTGCGTGAAGAAGGTGCGTGTCGCGGCAGTTACAATGAAGTCCCCGTTACGCCCTTTGGCGAATGCGTCCTCGACATTCAGCTGTCGCAGACATCCGGCGGAGTCGTCGTCGCGCAAGAGTCGGCGACGCTTGCATACGTTTCTGGCGCTGGCGGCGGTCCGATTACGGTGCGAGCGAATCCGGGGACCCGGAAGTGGGAACGGGTCTGCGATCCGCGTGTGTATGCGTTTGACCCTGCATGGCAAGGCGAATCCGGCGAGTCGGGCTACGACATCGCCTGGCCGATTTGCAGGTCGATGAGTGTCATTTTGAGATAACGAGGAGAACGACAATGGTGTCATCGAGAATATTAATGGGCTTTTGTGTTCTCTTCGCGGCGCTGGGCGCCGCGGCGGAGTCGTCGCTCTCGCATGTAGTCGTGAACCAGCGCTGGCCGTGGAGCGAGAAAGTGGACGTGGATTTTATCCTTTCCGGCGAGACGAACGACGTGGAGGTTACGGCGACGTGGGATCAACATCCCGAGCCCTATCGTCTTGGAACGCTCTTCGCTGTTGCGCCGGGACAGCGTCGCTTTACATGGGATCCGTCCAAGTCCGAGTTCAAGGGACAGACCCTTACGGGCTTTACTGTGTCATTGACGAATCGCTCTGCAACTGCGCACAACTATCTCGTCGTCGATCTTGTGAACGGTGGCTACGAGTTTCTTGCCGACGTTCCAGCCGGCGGCTGGACGGACGAACACAAGTCGTCGAAGATGGTCTTCAGGCGAATCCCAGCGGGGGTGTACACGCTGGGGGAACCGGTCGAGACGTTCACGCTCCTCGGACTTTCGGCATCTTCTGCAACATACTCTTCTCTCTGGAACCGTCGCACAGTCACTTTTACAAGCGACTTCTACGTGGGGATATTCAAATATACGGAAGCTCAACATGCGTGTCTAAGTGCGGGAAACCCCGGAACCGTTTTCAAGCCCCAAAAGATTTCATATGATTCCCTTCGCGGCAATTTGGACGCGGCCGATTGGCCGAGCAAGGGCTATGCAGTCGGATCAGATTCTGTAGTTGCGAAACTTCGTGCAAAGACCGGAGATGCGCTCGCGATCGATCTTTGCGAGGAGGAGCAGTGGGAAGTCGCCGCGCGCGCGGGTTCCACGGCCATCCTGCCGAACGGCGTAACGACGGCCGACAGTTACGATGTATTTACAAACAAGCTTAACGAAATCTCCGCCTGGTACGGAACCGTCGGGACGACAGAGGCTGCGGTCGGTCTTTTCGCTCCGAACAATTGGGGGCTTTACGATGTCGTCGGACTTGTGGGCGAATGGACGCTTGATTCGGCCGTTAAGCAGGGGTCTGGGTCGTTGCCGAAGAATGGTCTTGGCAACAGCACCGATCCCACGGGTGAGGATTTGTCAAAATGGGATTCCGAGTACAGGATCTTCCGCACGGCCTCGGCCAATTACTCAGGAGCGTCCCTTTACAACATCATTCCTTGTAGCCGGCAAATGGCAGGCCATGCGAGCGAGTACACATGCTCCACCCGCTTTTGCATCCACTTGAAACCGCTCGTGGACGAGGGCTGGCCGCGATGACGAGCCGGCTCCGACGGGACGGACGGGACAACCGTGACGGACGGGACAGGATAGTCTCTGGTGTCTCGGTTGTCACGAAGGTCTTGCTTGTCTCGGTTGTCTTAGTATTTGCCGCGTTTTTCGCCTTTCCTGCGTTAGCGGCAACCTCGCCGGTCTCGCCAGCCTCGCTTGTCTCGCCGATTGTCATCGACCGCTCGTCTGAGATTGTGCTGCCAACGAACGCGCCGTACGCTACGCGGCTCGCTGCAGATGAGCTGAATTTCTTTTTGAAGGGCGTCTTTGGCGAGCCGCTTCCGATTGTCGAGCGAAAGACTAAGGGAAAGACGGCGATTTTGGTAGGGTCGCCCGTCCCGCGCGACCGCGGGCACGCGGGACGCGTGCCCCTACCGGACGGGTGTGTGATCGAAGCCGAACGGCGCGGCGTGGACAATGCGCCCTGCCAAGGTGTTGTGCGTATATACGGCAACGACGATGATGTCGCCGATGTCGAAAAGACTGCCGCCTTGCCCGATGAAGCTCCGTGGCAGTCATGCTTCAGGCGCGGCACACTCTTCGGCGTGTATGCCTTTCTCGAGCGCTTTGCTGGCGTCAGGATGTATTTCCCTGGCGAACTCGGAACATGCATTCCAAAATCGGAATGCATCGTCGTGCCGGAAGGGCGTATAGAGGAGTCACCGGCGTTCTCGGTGCGGCGGTATGGCTATGACGACGGGCCAGCCCCCGTGGACGTGCTGGGCGGCCTCGCCGAAACCGAGTTCAAACGACTCAACTGGTATCGCCTTAAGATGGAGACGCATCACCTCCGGTGCTGCCACGGCGCGAAGACGCATTGCCTCTCGCCCGAGACGTGGGACGCCATATTCACCAACGCCTGCGAGATTCTATCTTCCGTTCCCCCTCCCGTCTTTGATGCGATGCCGAAGGACGGCTTTACGTGGCGCAGGCATTGCCATTGCGACTGGTGCGAGAGAAACATTCCTTTTTCAAAGACAGATACCGGCTTTGCCTCCGACCTCGTATGGCGGCGCACCGCCGAACTTGCCAATCGCCTCAAGACGAAATTCCCGCATGCCCGCGTCTCGCAGATGTCGTATATTCCATACGTGCGAATCCCGGCGAACGAAATCCCGGAGAATGTCGACGTCTTTGTAGCGCGGCGCGGTCCGTGGGCGGAGGGGTCGGCGATCGGCGCACGGGAGAAGGGCGAAGTCGCCGCGTGGCACGACAAGCTCGGACGCAAGGTGTCGCTTTGGAACTATCCGGACAAGGTGGACTGCTGGAACCTAGAGATGAAGGACATCCCGCAGCTTGCGCCGCGCGCCTGGGTCGCCTACTACCGCGCCGTCGCGCCGCACGTCACCGGCGCGTTCGCCGAAAGCGAGTCCGACCGCTGGATCTACAACTACCTCAACTACTACGTCTTCTCGCGCGTCTGCTGGAATCCCGACGCCGACGTGGAGGCGATTCTCGCAGAGCACCACCGTCTCATGTTCGGTTCTGCCGCAAAGGAGATGGCGGAGTTATTCGATATGCTTGAGCAGTGCTGGATGAAAGTCGTTGCGAAGCCGTACGACACGCCGCTCGGACCCGGCGTATGCGAGGCGCCGACGGAGGAGAAGCTGCGTGGGGAAATCTATTCGCCGGAAGTGCTGTCTCGTCTCGCGTCTCTCGTCTCGTTGGCGTCGTCTAAGGTCACAGAAGGGTCGATGGAAGCGCGTCGCATCGCGCTCTTTGGGCGGGAGTACTTTGAACCGTTGTGCCGCAGGTTTGGCGGCGCGTTCGGTGATCGCGCCATACCGCGCGAACCGGTAGGGACGGCGCCCCGCGCCGTCCGCATTGGTCTTCTTGCCGACATCCACATTAGCGACGACAACGACAACTTCGACTTAAAGCGCGCATTGCGGATTTTCGACGCGAAAAAGGCAGATGCCGTGATCGTGGCAGGCGACTTGACCGACTTTGGCCTTCTTTCGGAACTCAAAGAGGTTGCCGCCGCATGGAACGAAGTGTTCCCCGCTTCCCGCCGTTCGGACGGCGAACCGGTTGTCCGCCTTTTCCACTACGGCGACCACGATACGGCGCTCAACTTCAAGGCGCGCCAGCGCGAGGTGATCGAGCAGGGGCGTTGGGCGGACTACATACCGCATGTCGGCCCAGACGTTGCCTGGGAGCGGGCGTTTGGCGAAAAGTTCGAGCCGGTCGTGCGCCGCAATGTGAAAGGCGTTGAATTTACGCTAGTGCATTTCCTGTCAGATGGCGGGCACGCGGGACGCATGCCCCTACCGCGCGAATCGGTAGGGTCGCGCGTCCCGCGCGACCGAGCGCCGTGGCTTCACGTCTTTTCCCAGCACCGCGCGTATCGCGGGCTGTTTGCGCGGCCCGGCTGCGGCGACGAAGTCTCGTGGGACGACGGTGCGTCGCTCGATTTTCTCACGAATACGCCGAATACTGTCGCCGTGTGCGGACACGCCCACATTTCCGCCGTCAATGCAACGTCGTTCGTGGCGGGCGGCGGTCGCGGGGCAACCGCCCTACCGGATGGCTTCGCCGCGATTGCGATACCCTCGCTCTTCTACCAGATCGAGACCTGGTTGCCGAAGCCGAGGGGCGACCACGGTTCGCACCAGGCGCTCTTCATGATCGCCACGCCGGACGGCATCGCCGTCGAGCGCCTTGACGTGCGCACGGGCGGCAAGATCGCCCCCGACATTGAATGGGGCATTCATAGTTCAAAACAGGCTTTGCGGCCTTTGTGATCTTTGCGGCTTAAAAATCTGGAGCAGTCAATATGAACACCGACTTCCTGAAGAACTTCCGCTACACCGCGAACGGGGCGACGACTCGCGCGGACGCGCTGTGTGCCTTCATCAAGGACGAGATCGCCTACGGACGCCTCAAGGCGGGCGATCCGATTCCTACGATCCAGCAGCTGGCGAAGGCAAGCGGACTCACGTTCCGCGTTGCACGTGGAGTAGTGGAGCAGCTTGCGCGCGAAGGTTACGTGCGCTCGCGTCCGCGCGTCGGGACGGTCGTCCTTCCGCGCGACGCCACGGCGCTGCACGGACGCATCCTCTTCGTCCTTCCCGACGTAGATGCGTGCAGCTACCATGTGACGATGATAGCCGACGCTCTCCGCCGTCGGCTGGGCGCCGCGGGATACGCGTTCTCCACTGTCGTCTTCTCGCAGGACAGGCAGATAGGCCTTTCGTTCCTGAAGCACGAGCTTGTCCGCACGCCGGACGTCGCAATCGCGATCTACAGCACGAAGCCCGTCCGGAAGTGCCTGCGCGAGGCCGGAGTGAAGAGCGTGTTCATCTACGGCGACGAGCCTGCCAAGGAGGAGGGGCGCTGGATCCGCTTCTCGGCGGAGGAGGCCATCGGGAACTTCGTCCGGCACTGTGTCCGCACCGGCGTAAAGCGCGTGCTGCAGGTGCGCTTCGAAGGAAACGATACGCCGGACGCGAAGGGGGCGCTTGCGGAGAAGGGGATAAAGTCCGGGTGGCTGACGGTTCCGCGCATGGACGGACTCGGACGCTACGAGGGCATCGAACGCGCGGCCTACAATGCGTTCATGGATCTCTCGCGTTCCGCCTTGCCCGATGTCGTTCTCTTTTGGGACGACTTCGTCGCGCAGGGGGCGCTTACTGCGTTCCTCGAGCGGGGGCTGAAGATACCGCACGACGTCAAGGTGGTGACGCTTTCGAACCGCGGGCTCGGCCCCGTATATTCCGAAGCCCTCACGCGCTTCGAGTGCGACGCTACGGAGACGGGCGAGAAGGTCGCCGCATACGTGCTTGGGCTCCTTGCGAAGGGGCGGCTGCCGCAGCTCCCCGTGGTCGCGCCGCACTATGTCTTTGGCCGCACTTTCCCGTACTA
>JAZSLQ010000245.1:0-2636 GCA_045535455.1 Kiritimatiellia bacterium
GCTCATTCCCGGGGTCGACCTGTATGACCAGTTCACCAGCGCCGGACGCCACGAATACCACAAGGGGTTCGCGGCTGTCGGAGGCGTGAGGCTGGCGATGGAGTTTTGACACGGTCGGCACAACCAACCAACAGACAAGAAAGGCTATCAATATGAAAAAGACATCATTGCTCATCGCCGCGGCAGTTCTGTCGCTCGCCAAGCCTCACAAAACGGGGGACGATCCTCGGCTGGACGACGCGCCTGCAACTAACACTGCCGTTGCTGTTGACCTTGACTTCACGCGGATGAATCCGACGATGCAGATGGCATACGTGTATCGGCTTGCGGCGAATCCGAAGGAGTTCGAAGGCAAGGCGCTTCGCATATCAGGAACATATCTGACACGGGTAGATGAAAGCGACGGCAAGCGGTATTTCGGATGCAGTATGGACAACCCCGGCGGCTGTTCCTGCTGTTCGACGGGCTTCGTGCTTGAGTTCGTTCCGTCCGATTCCGAAGGGTGGGCGGCAAAATGGCAGTCGATAGACTCTCCGATAACCGTGTCCGGACGGCTCGAGATGGTCGAGGCGGGTGACAGCATATTGCGGCAGTCGGTCGTCAGAATTCCGCGACTCGTCGACGCGGATGTGTCGACATCGGAAAATGCGCAGATTTTGTCTAGGTGACGCAATTCCCGCTCGGCATGATTCGCAGCTGACGCTTTGACATACCCTACGGGGGTATGGTATAATACACAGCCGATAAGTCAAGAAAGGATCGAGAGATGAGAAAATGCATTGAAGATGTGACGGCGCTCCAGCTGCGGCTGAAGAAGATCGTCGGACAGCTTACAGGTGTGCAGAAAATGCTGGCGGAGGACGTCCCCTGCGAGGACATTCTCACGCAGCTCAACGCGGCGAACGGTGCGCTCCACCGGCTTTCATTCATCATTCTCGACGGACACCTCCGGCACTGTGTGCGAGAGGGGATAGAGAAAGGCAACGCGGACGAGACGATCGAATCGTTTGCCGAGGCGCTTGAGAGTTTTTCGAAGATGGCGTAGGCAATCGAACTACCAACTATCATCTATCAACTACCAACTATGAAAGACATACAACTATGAAAGAGATATTGATTGCGTTTGTCCACGTGTTCGCCATGATGGCGCCGTGGCTTGTGTTCGGATTCCTGATGGCGGGGATCATCGCCGTGTGGATTCCTCGCAGCTGGGTGAACCGCATGATGGGCGGCAGCTCAGGCTTTCGCGGAATTCTCCGCGCCGTGGCGATAGGCGTGCCGCTACCGATCTGCTCGTGCGGCGTGCTGCCGATCGCGGCGGGGCTTCGCAAGCACGGCGCGGGGAAAGGACCGACCGCTGCCCTTCTCATCTCCACGCCGCAGACGGGCATCGATTCAATCCTCGCGACCTATGCCCTGCTCGGACCCGTCTTCGCCGTCGCGCGTCCGATCGCCGCCGCGCTTACGGGCGTCGTAGGCGGAGCGGTGGTCTCCGCTGTCGGCGGAGAGGATGCGTCTACCGTCGCCGTCGAGGAATCGGCCGCGGGTTCTCGCGGGATCAAGGCGATATTCTGGCAGGCGTACAGGCGGCTTCTCGGCTCGGTCGCAAAGCCGCTTGCCGTCGGACTCGCCGTGTCCGCTCTTGTCACGGTGCTTGTTCCGGACAACTTCTTCGCGGACGCCTTCCACGGCAGCGACTGGATCGCAATGCCTGTTATGGCGCTTGTGGGCTTTCCGATGTACGTCTGCTCGACGGCGTCTATTCCGATTGCCGCGTCGCTCGTTGCCAAGGGCGTCTCGCCCGGGGCCGCGTTCGTGTTCCTGATGGTCGGCCCCGCGATGAACGCGATGTCCCTCACGACCGTCGCCGCGCTTGTCGGGCGCAAGGCCGCCGCCGCGTACGTCGCCGTAATCGTCATCGGCGCGATCCTATGCGGCATTGCGATCAACCTTGTCCCGAATGCGCTCCCGGAGGCTTCCGCAATCGTCTCCGCAGGCCATTCCCTTTCCGTCGTCCACTGGACTTGCGCCGCGTTCCTCGCCGCAATGATAGCCTACAATCTGGTCCGCCCAGTCAGCATGGGCCATCACAAGTGCTCTTCAAAGTAGTACGGCCTTGCGGAGCTAAAGTTCCCCTGCGTGCCAAGGAAATGATACAATATCAGAGCAATGCGCGGTAGCGCACCAAGTCCAAGACACAACGGAGAGTTAGCAATGTCCACCAAGAAGACAATTAAGAAAACCAAGAACGTCCTGATCATTTCGGCGTCGTTCCGTCCGCACTCCAACTCCCATGCGCTCTGCCAGGAGGTCGCCAAGGGCGTTAAGGCTGCTGGCAACAAGGCCGAGGTCATCCGGCTCAAGGACAAGAGGATCGGGTTCTGCACCGGCTGCTATGCGTGCCAGAAGCTCGGGAAGTGCGTCATCAAGGACGACGCCAACGCAATCGTCGAGAAGATATGCAAGGCGGACGCCGTCGTGTTCGGTACGCCCGTCTACTACTTCTCGATCTCCGGCCAGCTCAAGGCGCTCTTCGACCGCTGCGTCGCGAAGTGGCCGGAGCCGAACGGCAAGCCGTACTATCTCGTCGCGACGATGGCGGAGAACATGGACTGGGATCTCGTGAAGGCGCCGCT
>JAZSLQ010000257.1:0-6380 GCA_045535455.1 Kiritimatiellia bacterium
CGCCCGTCTTCGCATCGCGCCGCTGCCACTTGACGAGCGTCGCATCGCCCCGTCGCTCGAATGTCACGGCGATATGGTAGTCCTCCCCGATTTCGTATGGCGCCATCGTGCCGTCCACAGCAATCTCGCCGGGATTCTTCATTCCGGCGCGGTCGTTGGTCAGGTTTGTCCCGTATGTCCAGCAGAGCGTGAAGTAGTGCGCATTGTCCGCGCCGTAGTCGAAAACGCGCGACCAGTTTTCCACTCCGTCGTGCCGCGCCCATATCTCAATAGTCGCGGCCGTGGTGTCGAGCATGTTCGTTCCGAGATCGACATAGCCCGTGCCGTGCGAACACGCTCCATAGCCCATGTGAACTCTGCCGCCGTAGAGCGACACGTACGTGCCGCACTTCACCGAATCCACCACGCCCACGGAGTCGGAGTAGTCGCCGTTGAAGCTCCACCGATGCGACAGCTCCGCCGCAGGTAGTGTTGCACTCGCCGCAAGCGCAAATGCCGCACACGCGGCAAACCGTACTGCGATGTTCTTGTTCATCAGTTCCAACTCCTTTTCAATTTGTCATCGACACGACGGGTATGCCATGGGGGCTCCATTGGCCCCCTTAGCATATCCTGTCACCCCAGAATGCGACGACCGGGTCGCCGCCGACTCTTGCGGCCATGTCGAGTCCGCGCCGTATGTGCCACTCCGTTGCGCGTCCTTTCCCTACGGCATGCCCCAATTCCCAAAGGTGTCCGAAAGCACATCGCTTCGGGCGGATCCTTTTAAAGGCGTCCGTAACGTCCAGCGATGTCATCGGGAACAGCAGCCACAGGTCTGGATGTCCCCATTCGACCCGCAGTTTGTCATTGGCCACGCCGCAATCACCGGTATGCAGAAGGCGGAACTTCCCTATCTTCACTTCGAAAGCCGTGGTAAAATCTATTCCCCAGGCCTCCTTGGCGTGATCGACCCGAAAAGTGCGAATCAGAACATCGCGTATCTTGAACACGTCCGGTTTGCCCTCGGCAGCCGCTTTTGCCTTGATTTCGCCAAACGCCGCGTTCTCCACAAAACTCGACACAAGAGGTTTGCCGGCCTCGTCCATCGCCTTGCAGAAGTTCACATCGTAGTGGTCGCCATGCTTGTGAGTGACCAACGCAAAGTCGAGCAGCGGCACGAGACTGTGGGCACGCCGGTGCTTGAGGTCTATCGAAAATAGCGACTCGCGCGTTTTGACTATGTAGCCCATGTTGTATACGCTCCACACCGCTGGGGCATCACCTTCCACGACCGTTTCCTTGATCTCGCGCAAAACTCTGTCGAAAGCGTAGTCCAGCGCTTTCAGGGCTTTGAATCCGCGCGTGTCGCCATCAAGGCAATACGCCTTGTAGACATCCGGCGTGACAAGCCTCGTCGCCGCATCCCATGCGGCGATCAGTTCATCCTGCCTGGCCTTGCCTCTGCCGAATGCCAAGGCTCGCGAAAGGAGATCGGGTGCAGCATCACTCGCCGCCAAAGCGGCCATCCGACCAAAGGCAAACGCACCGAATGCGCCTGCGCCTTTCAAAAATCCTCGCCTAGTACAGTCTGTCATAGTTTCAACCCATTCACTTCGGGGCAATCAGGTCTGACCCTTTCACGCTCGGCAACGATAGCCATCGCGCCGGACTTTTCATCGAGTTGAAGAGCCTTCAGACCGTTGGGGTGTGTCTCGTCCGTGTAGCATCCGAGATAAACAATCATATAGAAAAGGATCATTCGTGATAGTACTTTACGCTGTCCGGCGGACGGATGTTCGTGAGGGTGCCGACGTAGTGCCGTAGCCAATGGTCGGTTTTCGGATGCGCGGCGGCGGCCTCTTCATTCAGCTCTATCCCGAGTCCTGGACGGTCGGACGGGTACATGAGGCCGCTCGCAAAACGCACGTCCTCGTCGATGACGTCCTTGCGCCACGGAACGTCGTCGAAGAGCGTCTCGTGTATGCAGTAGCCAGGCGTCGAAACGCCCAGCGCGAGCGTGACGGCGTTGGCCACGGGGCCGGACGGATTATGCGCGCAAAACGGAATATGGTGCGCGTCGCAGAGCGCGGCAATCTGCTTCATGCCGGTAATGCCGCCCGCGTGCGAAGAGTCGGGCTGGAGATAGTCCATTGCGCGAAGTTCGATGGCATCCAGTATCTGCTGCGTCGTATATAGCCGCTCGCCACAGGCAATCGGCGTTCTGACACGGCTTCGCACATCCGCGAGCGCCCGCATCGTGTCGGGGATGACCGGCTCTTCCACCCAATAAGGCGAAAACTCCTCCAGCGCGTTGCAGACGCGGAGCGCGGTCGGCACGTCGAAGCGTCCGTGGCACTCGATGAGGATCTCCGCCTTGCCCTCAGTCGCCGCCTTGACCGCCGCGACGCACGCCATCGCCTTCTTGAAATCCTCAGGCGGAAGCTGTCGGTAGTTCTTTCCGAAGGGATCCCACTTGAGCCCCTTGAAACCCGCCTCCACTGCCGCCGTCGCCTTGGCCGCAAACTCCTCCGGTTCCTTCGCGCCGGAGAACCAGCAATTCGCGTAGCACGGGACACCCTCGCGGCACTTGCCGCCGATAAGTTTCCACACGGGAAGGCCGAGCGCCTTCCCCTTGATGTCCCAAAGCGCCATGTCGATTGCGGAAAGCGCCGACATGAGAACCGGCCCGCCGCGCCAGTAGGCATCGCGGTAGTTCTCGTGGAATATCCATTCCGAATCGAACGGATCTTTCCCGACGAGCGCGTGTTCAAGGTCAGCAATTGCGCCCAAGAGCGCATTCTCCTTGTATTCGAGAGTTCCTTCGCCTATTCCCTCGATTCCCTCGTCGGTAAGCACCTTCACAAACACCCAGTTTGTGCGGAAGCAGTCGATGACGAATGTCTTGATTGACTTGATTTTCATACGTCTACATCCTCTGGCATGTGCTGGCACGAGCAGCCCGCGTCGCACGTGACGATCTCCCCCGTCATGTTCGCGGAATCGTCCGAGGCAAGGAACGCAACGACGTTGGCGATGTCGGAACCCTTCGCCTCCTTGCGCAAGGGGCAGTTGAGACGACGACGCGCTGCCTTCGCGGGGTCGAGCGTATCCCAGCGCTCCGTGTAGATGTAGCCGGGGGCGCAGCAGTTCACGCGGATGCCAAGGGGCGCAAGGTCAAGCGCGAGCGCGCGCACCATCGAGTTGATCGCGCCCTTCGAGGCGCAGTAGGCCGTCCGGTTGCGTATCGCCCGCATCGCGGTATTCGACGAGAGGAAGACGACGACGCCCCGCGACTCCTGCTTCATGAAGAACCGGTTGCACGCCATCTGCGTAACCTGAAAGCCGCCGACGACATTTGTCTTGAACACGTCATAGAACATTTCCGGCTTCATTTCCAGCGGCCCGCCATGCCCAAGTCCCTGGTTCGCCGCATTGTTGACGAGGATGTCGAGACGCCCCGCCTCGCGCTCTATCGTATCGAACAGAGACTTGACCTGCACAGCGTCCGAGATGTCGCACGCCTGCGAGATGATGCCGTCAATCCCCCGTGCCTTGAGTTCAGCCGCGCCCTTGGCGGTCGATGCCTCGCTCGATCCGCACATAAACACCTTCGCACCCTCGCGGGCGAACTTCTCCACGAGGTCAAGTCCCGTGTTTCGGTTCCCGCCCGTGACGAGAACAACCTTTCCGTCGAACTTTCCCATCTCGTCCGCTCCTTTCATCATCGTTTTGCTAATGAACGGCTGGGACAGCCGCTCCTGCGCGAAGTTCGTAAATACGCGAGCCCATGTCGCGCACGGCTTCGACCGTCTCCCAGTAAGGCGTGTCGCATACGTCCGTCCAGCCGACCTGCATGTTCTCGCCGTCAAAGCGTCCCGACGTCGCCTGGTCGGAGAACTGGTGCCAATGGACGCCCACGATCTGCGGATGCTCAAGTGACGTGCGCACGTAGTCCCTGTACGTCTCGGCGCGGTGGTTCTGGTCTTTGAGGAGAATCAGCCCCGGACAGAACGGCCCGCGGTCGAGTGCGCCGAAATGGAACTCGCCTATCAATACCGGCACATCGACCCCATCCGGCAGCTTGAAGGAGCGCAGGTTCTTCGAGTAGATGTTGTAGCTGATGACATCGCAGTATTTCGCGGCCGCCTTTACGGTGAACGCGGGAGCAGTTTGCGCCCAGCGGCAGCCGAGATAGAGCTTGCCGGGATTCGCCCGTTTCAGCTCTTCGCGGATGATGCGGAAGTAGTTGTCGGCTATCTCGGCGGAGAACGCCTCAAGATCGCTCCTTGCTCCGTCCAGCTTCTTCGGCCCCTTCGTATCGGACATGAAAGCGTCCCAATCCGCGTAAGCCGTCTTCCACGCGGCGTTGAGCTTTTCCACCGTCCCGTATTTCGCCTTGAGCCTATCGCGAAAAACCGCCTTGCACGGCTGGTCCGCCGGAGACTTCAGCGTCGAAAGCCCGAAAGAGTGCGGCTCGCCCCAATGATGCTCGTTGTCGACGAAGAAGCCCATGCACCACGGATCGGCGATTTCCGCGCTGTAAACCTCCGTCATGCGCCGCGCCTCGGCGCGGAAGGACGGATCGAACGGATCGCAGAAGGGCCACCACCCGCCCTTGTGTCCGGCGATTGGACGGGAATGTATCTCGAACCGCTCGGTGTACGGCGTTCGATCCATGAGGCAGATGCGCTTGTCGGACGAGTTTGCGATGGTGTTGCAGCCCCAACTCCGCAAGCGCCGGTGCGCGAGGTCGGCCCACGTCTCAAACCACTTTTCGCCATACTTGCGCCGCAGGTTCGCCGCCGAGAAATCGTAAACTTTGTCGATGCCGCGCTTGCCGTAGTACGGCCACAGCAGAACGTCCCTCGTCTCGTAGAACGCGCCGAACACGGGGTCGTCCTTCGCGGGCAGTTCCTTGAACCAGCCGGAGCGGTCGCCGGCGGGCGTGGCAAGCGGCGTCATAGCGCTTGACGGCGACACGCGCACCGGTCCGTGGCTCCACCAGAGGTGTCCGTCGGGATCGACGATCCACCACTTGCCTTCCCATTTCGTGGTGTAGAAGCCGCCGCGCTTCTCGAGCTGCGGACCGTCGGCCCACCCGCCCCATTTGTCCCAGCCCTTCGGACCGGGGTGCGCGGCGAGATCCTTCGCCTCCTTTTCGCGCTGGACGGCGAAATCGGCGTCGCTATGAATCTTGTCCGGCCAGTCCTTGTGGAGGAACTGGCCGTACTTGTCTATGAAAGGGAAGAAGTCGTCCGCGTCCATCGCCGTCCAGGGCTGCGGCGCGGCCGACGGCGCGGCGCGCGGCGGCTCGTTGCGCGGCGGCTCGTTGCGCGAGACGAATGCTTCGGCAGGCACGCCGGCGGCATACGGCAGCGCCCATGTCCTGAGCGGTTTGAGACGTGCCGCGAGCACTTTGACGGCCGCAAGGGGCGAGGCGGCTTTCGCGGGCTCCGCCAGGCGCTTGGCGAGCATCTTGACGGCTTCGTCGCCGTTCTTGGCGCGGTCGAAGGGTATTGCGGACTTTTCGAGGTGCGCCGCGCCGCGTCCCCAGGCGAGAATCTTGCCGCCGCGCGCGACAAAGTCCCTGAGCTTGGCGAAGTTCGCGTCAATATATTTAATAGCATCCCTGTCGCGGTTTTCAGAGCCGATGCCGTCCGGGAACATCACGACGGAGACGCCATCGAGGGAAGTCCCGGCGATCTTGGAAACCGCAAGAGGAATAACGGAGAACTCCCGGTGGCGCGCCAACGCCAGAATCGTTTTCGCGCCGCCGACGCCAAAGCCGTCATATGTCACGAACATCGCCTTGGGAACGCCGGGCGCAAACACGTCCGGAAGCTTGATCGCGACATCGCGGCCCGTCACGTACTTGAACGCGCCCTTCAAGATCGGCGTATTGTCGTTGAAGACGCTCTCGGGATGCAACGCGCACGCGAACACGCGCCCTTTGCCGACGGAGCCAACGGCGATTGCGACCTTGCCGGCGTCTTGCGCCGTGACGTCGTTGCCGGCGGCCGGCTTCTCGTTCGCGCCGTAGAATGCGATCGGCTCGAAGCGCACGTCGTCGGGGGGGACGCGCTTCACGGCCTCCATGACAGGCCCGCCGTGGTAAAAGACGCCGCACGCGCCGGGCGCTATGCCGCAAAGCTCTTTCGCCCGCTCGCAAAACTCTATGCGGCGCGAGAGCATTTCGCCGGGATCGCCCTTCGCGACGCTGCGATACGGCGTCAAGCCCATGTACGGATATTGATTATGCGGGTGGATGCAGAGATAGCAGCCCGCGCAAGTCCCGATGTAGCCGCCGCCGCCGCGTATGAAAGCCTCTATCTTCTTGCGTCCCTCGGGGCCGAGTTCGCGCGCCTGGAGATGCGCGGAGCCGCCGGGCATCACGAGGA
>JAZSLQ010000155.1:0-2447 GCA_045535455.1 Kiritimatiellia bacterium
GACATGCCCTGTGAGACGATCCATCAGCGCGAACTCGAGAACGCGCTGCGGCTTTGCGTTGCCGCCGAAGATGACCATGTGTTCATACCACATGTCGTCGACTTCGACGACCTGGCACGGCAGAAGCCCGACGCGCGTGAGCCGCACGGTCGGCAGGAAGTCTATCTTCGCCTGGCCGAGACCGATCCGCGCCGCCTCGAGCGAGCACTTGTCCGGCGAGACCATCATCAAGTTGCGGAGAGACCACCCGGGCGGAGGCGTCGCCTCGCTCCAGGGGCACGGCTCATCGGCGGCCGGACGGTAGCCGAAGGTCGCAGCGTAAAGCTCGCGCCAGGTTCCGACGCCGGGAACGGCGACGCCGTTGACGAGATCGAGCATCAGAGCCCGCCACGCCGGCTTCACCTTGCGGCGGTTCATCAGGACGCGCGAGTGCCAATGCTCGACGAAGACCTTGTTCGCAGCGATGCCCTGGGCAGACACGCGCCTTGCGACGCGCCTGTCGACACACGCCCACACGCCGACCTTCTTGAACTGGTCGAGCTTGCGGTAGAGTGACTTGAGCGAAATCCCCTTGTAGCCAAGCGGCTCAAGCCGGGACGCGATCTCGGCGGCGCAGCGCTTCTTGTCTGCCGCGCGATCGAAGACCTTCAGGGCGTCGATGAACGAGAGCGTGCGCTGCGCCTCGTCAGACGGCAGCAGCTTCAGCAGCTCGTCGATTTCCACCTTCGTGACAATCACCGGAGTGCCCATTACTTCTTGCTCCTCGCCTTGAGCGCTGCTGTGGCGGCAGTCGCAAGCTCCTGAAGGGAAGCAGTCACGAGCGCCAAGTCCGACATGTCGATCTTCGCGAAGACATCGCGTTCTCGCCAGGCCTTGTAGACGGTCGAGATCGGCTCGCGAATCGCCGCGATCAGCAAGGCGGGCGAGTTCGCCACCTCGTCAAGCGCGGCCGCCTCGTCCGCAGCGGCGTCCTTTGCCTTTCTCCCTGCGCCGTCGCGCTTGCCGCCCCAGGACGCGTGAGACTTGATGACGCCGATCTCGATCATCGCCTGGCGCACCGTCTTCTCCTCCATCCCGACCGTCGCGGCTTCAAGTTCCTTCTTGAGGATCTTCTTGTCGAGCGGAATCTGCTGCGCCGCGCGCTGGACTCCAACCGTCTTCTGGAAAGTTGCAATATACCTGTCAGCGGTCTGCTGCGAGATGTCAAGATTGCTGTGGCACCAATCGACCCATTGACCGTAACCAATAAGTTGCTTTTGGATCGTCAACTCGCGCCCTGCTTCGATGATGTGCGCGAGTGCTACGCGACCCGCGACACGGGCTTGCGAAAGGTGAAAGCGGACGCGCTCGGCGGCGTCACGGCTCCGGCACTCTTCGAACACGGGCAGCGGCTCGACGACGACTGGCTCCGTGACGACGACTGAATTTTTGTTCTTCTTCATTTCAGAGACTTCCTTCTTCGGGTTCGTATTCGTTTGATGCGATGTAAGCTTCCGCCGCATCGCGTGAAATCAGGAAACGGCCATTGATGATGTTGGCCGCGAGCTTGCCGGTCTTGATGTCAGCAAGTATTGGGTTTGAAGTTGCCAACCCATACGCAGCGGCAATCTCCGCCGGAACGAGGATCGGCTTTTTCGGCAGCCGCGCTATGATCGCTTGGGTGGTGGTGTTCATAAGAGTGTAAAGTTGAAAGTGTAAAGTGTAAAACGGTGGAGGGTCAGGCGTTGTGGCGTATGAGGCCCACGGCATGGCAGCCGAGTGGGACGGTGCCACGCCGTTCGATGACGATGCCGTTGCGCTCGATGACCTCGGTTCTCGGCTTGGGGCAAAGCGCGTCGCGCCGGGCGAGGTTGATTTTCATCTTCTGCCGAGGCGAGAGCTTGAGCTTTCGAGCACGGCTGCAGCGGCGCTTGCTTTCGTGGTTCTGTCGCAGCTGTCGCTTGTGAAGGCACTCGTCAGAGCAGCAGACTTGAGAGCCGTAGGTGGGCGAGAACGTCGCGCCGCATTCGGGGCATGTGCGGTCGTGGATCATTGGCGAGTCCTCCCGTAACGAGCGTAGATCTTGATGCCGATCGAGATCCCGATTGCAACGCCGCCGGCAATGGCAAGCGCAGCCAGGATGAGAAGCTGGGTGGCATTGATGTCGATAGGATAGCTCATTGGTTTTGTCTCCTTGTTGGTGGTTAGTCGTAAAGGTCATCGTCGATCGGATCGACGCCGAAGTCGTCTGCACCGTCGCAGTCGCACCCGCCGCCAAGTTGGGCGTCGTCTTCGCAAGTGTCAAAGAATGGGCAGTTTGAACACCACATCTTACTTGCCCTCCTTCTTTGTCATTGCCTTTCCGATGTGGGTTTTGGTATTATTGCCCGCATGAAAACCGATACTGCCGAATACGCCTACCGCCGATGTGGGGAGCTTCTCGAGCTCTTCCTCCGTCATAGGGGTGA
>JAZSLQ010000193.1:0-3140 GCA_045535455.1 Kiritimatiellia bacterium
CCCGCCGCCTTGATCGCCTCGCGAACCTCGTCAACGTACCTGTAGTCGCCGTGGAATTTCTTCTCGCCCGGTTCAAGGACATGCTCGGCGACATCGACGCCCTGCGCGCGCAGCAGGTCCGCGACGCGCACGCCCGCCGCCGCCCTGGTGCGCGGATCGTCGATCACGATCGCGCGATCCGCTCCGGCGAAGAGCTCCTTGAAAAGGCGCACCGTCTCGCCAAGCACACCGTCTCCAATCAGGCACGCCTTCGTGTCTGTCGCGCGCTCCAGCGCGCGCGCGATCGTTTCTCCGCACATTTCTATTTCCGACTCCTTTTCTCCAAGTCTTTTAAGCGGAGTATAGCAAACCTCGGCCTCGCAGCGCAAGAATCGCAGTGTTGTAAATTCGGCGCGTCAAACTTGTGGAATGACGCACCGCCCGTTCACGCCCCGATCAGACGCCGCGCGGCGGCGAGGGCCGCTCCTTGCTGAAAAGCTCATCGACGAGCGAGACGTCCGGCGGCGCTCCGCCAGGCATCGTGCAGGCTGCGGAACCTGCGGCAACCGCCCACTGCCCCAATTCCGCATTCCCCACTTTACGTTTTACACTTTCAACTTTACCCTCTTCCCGTTCCCCGAACACTCGCCAACACCATTCCGCAAGCAACGTGTCGCCTGCGGCGGTCGTGTCGACGACATCGACCTTCGGCGCAGCGACAAAATCGCCGTCGAACCACGCCCCCGCGCCGCCATCGGAGATTATCACATGCGCCACCTTTTCGCGCAGAATGTCCGTCGCCTTCGCGAACTCACCGGGCGCCTTCGGAACAAAACCGACAAGCGGCTCGCACTCCTCGGCATTCGGCTTTATGACGTCGGGATGCGCCTTGATGCCCTCCACGAGCGCGGCGCCGCTGGCATCAAGCACGACCGTAAAGCCAAGCGATTTGAGGCGCGCGACGGCACTGGCGTAGAAATCCTTCGGAACAACAGGCGGCAACGAGCCCGAGAGAATAGCGACCGCGGACGAAGAGAAAGACGAAAGAGACAGAAGCGAATCAAGGGACGGCACTGCGGCAAGCCCGGGAAATGCCGCGCGGTTGAGCTTCACGGAGCCGCCCGGCCATACGATCATCTCGTTTCGCCGCGTTGCGCCGGGAACGCGCACGAATCTGTCCCCGATGGCGTACTTCGCAAGCTCCTTCGCGAAAGGCCTGTCGTTGTCCTCGCCAAGAAGTCCGCCGCAGGCGACTTCCGCGCCCCTGATTGCCAACCAGCGCGCAACGTTGACGGCCTTGCCGCCGACATTCTCCTCCTCTACGACATCCTTGAAGATTTCGCCTTCGCCCTTCGGCGCAGACGGCAGCCTCACCGTTGCGTCAATCGCAGGGCTCATGCATAGGCAGAAGAATTTCATGGCGCGTGAACAACTCCCTGAAGATAGTCCTTGTAGATCGTGTCGTCCTTGCGGACAAGACCAATGTTGATGCGCGGATCGCGCAGATAGCCGCATCCGCCCTTTTCCCCGACATCCAGAACCGTATTGACGGCCTCTGAGTTCTTGAATCCGATCTGCATGTTCTCGATCTGCGCGAGAAATCTCCCTACACATTTCACCGCCGTATGCCGGCGTCCCTTCGTTGGAGCATACCAGAACACGATGCATGCATCCATCACGGTGTTCCCCGCAGTGCGTCCAAACAGGAATCCGGTCGAGAAATGGTCGCTGTAGCAGCGATCGTAGCTGTTGTTGCGCGAATCGTCCACAAAACCGGCGCTGCCGTCGTACTGGTCCATCGGGCTCGTGTAGAGCGGATGCAGATTGCGCATGAGGTTCCCGCCTGCCGGGCGCGTCAGCTTGACGCCGATCTGCATGTCGGCGATGCGCATGTTCGCGAGGGTGTTGTCGCACGCGTCGATCAGGACGCCAATTGACCCTGGCTTTTTGTTCCCGACGATGTTCACGTCCGATATGTCGCAGTCGGACGAGTTGTTGTTCGCGCCATGCTTGATGTGGAGACCGAGGCTCACGAACTTCATGGAAACGTCGCGCACCTTCGTCTCGCGGCCCGAGTCGATGGAGATGCCCTTCGCGACGCCGCTGCCGTCGATGACGCCGCCGGTGAACGAATAGCAGCTCCCGACAACGCGGATGTTGTTCGCCGGATGTATCCCGCCCAGGCGCACCATTGCCTCCGTGTTCGTCCATCCGGGCGCGGCCTTCAGGACGGCGTAGTTGGAGAGGCGCAGGTCTACGCTCCGCTTGGGATCGGCTGGCGTGCAGATCGGCTTGGAAATGAGATACGTTCCGTCCGGGAACCAGATCGTCCTGTTTGGATGCTCGTCGATGACACGCTGGATTCTGTCTGCCACGTCCGTCTTCCCGTCCGTCGGCATGAAGTCGGCCACAGAGACAACTCCGCCGGCATGGTAGGGCGCGCTCTCCGAGCGCGCCTCCGCGGCGAAAATCAGCGCCGCCGCCGCAACCAAGAGGAGCGCACATGGAGACGCGGCATCCTGCTGCGTCCTCTCTTTGGAACCCTTCAAAGCTCAATTCTCCTTTCGACGATCTTCTCCTTCGGTACGCCGACGTCGACCTTCGGTGCGTTCGCAAGCAGGTAGTCCTCGGCCTCCTTGCACCAGAGCCCATTGTTCGCGGCGCAGAGGCGGTCAAGCTCGGCATAGAACGGATCGCCCTTCCCCTTCTCCGCGAAGTCGGCGATCGCCGTCATGGGCATGTTGACGTGCGTGTAGACGAGCCGCTTTCCGCCCGGGACCTTCGTGAGATCAAGCGTCGCCTGGAACGCGGAGTCGAGTCCGCCGACGTGCGTGATCATCACCTCCGGATGGAGCAGACCCCTGCCGATCCAGTCGACGGAATCGGACATGTCCTTCACGTCGCCGCCGGAGTTGGCGACGATATGGTGGTTCATGTAGTGGATGTTGTAGAAGTTGAACATGGCGGAAAGCTTCTGGTCCGTCGGCCCCGCGAAGAAGTTGAGGCATCCGCCGAAGGCGAGCAGGTCCGAGCACTGCGTGATGAGCGCGGGAACTGCCGCGAAGAGGAAGATGTCGTCATAGCCGCCGCCAGTCGAAGTCGGGTTCGCGGCGTCGACGGGGTGGTCGCTGTTCAGCGTCTTGAGATAGACGACGGGATTT
>JAZSLQ010000264.1:0-2527 GCA_045535455.1 Kiritimatiellia bacterium
GGCGGCGACCGCGTCGGCCGCGCCAGAACACCCTGACATAGTCTTCGTGCTCATAGACAGCCTGAAGGCGTCCCATCTTGGCTGCTACGGCTACGCCCGCGACACGTCGCCGAACCTCGACCGGTTCGCCGCAACCGAGGCGGTGCGCTTCGAGACGGTGATACCAGGCGGGTCGTGGACTCAGCCGGCGGTCATGACGCTCTTCACATCGCTTCCCGCCGACGAGCACATGCGTGTCCTGCCGAACAAGCCCCACAACCCCGCCGCTACGACCCTGGCCGAGGCGCTGAGGAACGCCGGCTATGCGACCATCGGCATAACGGCGAACACGATGACTAACTGCCGCTATGGGTACGGCAGGGGCTTTGACGAATGGGACGACTATTCGGCCACGCTGCCGCCCGATTCGGGCATGGATCGAATCGCCACCGGCTACGCGAAGGGCGCGGTGCTGACGCGCATGGGGCTGACGCGACTCAGGCGGCGCGACCCCGACAAGCCGCTGTTTCTCTTTCTCTTCTACATGGATTCGCACTGGGACTTCAACCCGCCTGTGCCGTACGACATGAAGTTCTCATCAACCGGGCTCGGGCCCCTGAAGGGCGCATGGCGCATCGGCGCCGACAAGGCGACGCCTGAGATACGCCGCCGCACGGTCGACGCCTACGACGGCGAAATCGCCTACTGCGACCACGCCGTGTCGAATCTGCTTGCGGAGGTCGCCATGACGCCGCGATGGAACGACACCGTCGTCGTGGTCATGGGAGATCACGGCGAGAGTTTCTGGGAACGCGGCTTCACCGGTCACGGCAACCATCTGCACGACGAGGAGCTGAAGGTGCCGCTGATGATCCGCGTGCCAGCCGGGTCGCGGCGCATCCGTCCCGGCACGGTCGTGCGCGGACAGGTCGGCGGCATAGACGTCGCGCCCACGGTTCTTGACCTCGCGGGCGTGCCGACGCCGCCGTCGTGGAAAGGGCGCAGCCTTCGCGGCGCGATGGAGAGCGGCGGATCCGACGGGCGGCCCGTCGTGACCGAGACGCGCATCCGCGCCGGGCTGTGGCAGAGGGGCGTGCGCACCGACAGGTACAAGGTCGTCGCCGTCGGCGACTTTGATGCGCCGACCGAGGCGTACGATCTTGCAGCCGACCCGGGCGAGACGAACAATCTTGTGCGCGGCGGTGCGCCGCTTCCGCCGGGAGCGGCTGCGCTCGTGCCGCTGCTCAAATCCACATCGCCGAAAGGAGAGTGAATAGATGAAGAAGCTGTCATTGGCGGTTCTAACGATTGTCTGCGCCTCGCGCCTGTGCGCGGCAGACGTCCAGACGCCGTTCGCCGCGTGGGAAGATGTGGAGAACCCCGCCGCACTCACCAACGGGCTGGCAATGCCACCGGCGTTCACGGCCATGGCCTGGTTCGAGGCCGGGTCGTTCGCCGACTTCGCGCCGGTGTTGACGTACACGACTGACTTCTCGGCATGCACGAACGGCTTCGGCGTCTTCGCGATGTCGGGCGGCTCGCTGGCGGCATACGTTCGCTCCATAGACGAGACTGCGCTCATGGCGGAAGGGCTCAAAGCCAATGAGCCATGCCATGTGGCGCTTGTGTACACGGGCGCGGCGGCGACCCTATACGTCAACGGCGAGCCGAAGTCCACGACCAACTTTGCCGCGTCAGCGTCTCTCGACTGCGGCGGCGCGCTCTGGGCGGGCGCTCCGCCGGGGGCGAAGGCCTCGCCTCCGTTCGACGGCGTCTTCGCGGGCGTCAGGTTGTATTCTGCCGCCCTTGGCTGGCAGGCAATAGCCTCGTTGTATGTGTCGGACAGGCTTGCCGGTCTGAAGGCGTCCGGACGGAATGTTTCGTCCATAGACTCTGACGGCGACGGCATGCCCGACGCGTGGGAGCTTCAATTCCGGCTGAACCCGCTCGACTCTTCCGACGCCGCTTCCGACTCCGACGGCGACGGCATGTCGAACCTCGACGAGTTCCTGCGAGGCCGCAGTCCTCGTGCGCGGCCACTTGCCGCCTCTCCGTCGCTTCTTAAATCCTGCACGGTGGTTGCGCCATGAAACACATGCATAATCCAGTTTGCATCGCCCTTGCCTTTGTCGGTGCGCTGTTCGCGACCGCGTGGCCGTCCTCCGCCGCTGACACCCCGGAGGTGTGCCACAACACATGTCCGCCGGACCTCGACCCGCCGGGCATTCCGTATCCGCCCCCATGTAGGTCGATTTCCGAACGCGGGACGGATCTCGCGGCGAGGATGGTGTCGGTATGGGGGCCTCTCGCCGGCGGCGTCCGCTCGGTAGAGTCTGCGTCTCGCCGAAGGTCGGCTGGGCTGCTGATCGTGCGCTCTGCGGTGAATGGCCCTAACCCACATCCTGCGCATGTGTGGTGCGAAGGTCCTCTTGGTCCGGTGCGCGTGGCTCTCACTCAAATCGGCCCGGGCGCGAGCGAGGCGGGGCGCTCGGGCGTAGGCGAGTCGAAGTCGGACGACGGCGACGGCACTGCGGACAACGGGGCTGGC
>JAZSLQ010000273.1:0-4854 GCA_045535455.1 Kiritimatiellia bacterium
TCCGACTTATTCCGCCAAGCTCTCGCATTTCCAGGTGAACCGCGCGGGGCAAGGCCCCGTCACCGTCAACGAGCAGGGCATCCTCATCCGCAACATGGCTGCGATGTTCAAGGGCCGCCTTGCGACTCCCTACTTCGTCACGTACGAATACGACGAACGTCAGCAGAAGATGCCCATCCACACGACGACCCACGACGGCCAGGAGTTCGACTACGTCGTCTCCGGCTCGATGCGCGTCAAGGTAGGCGATCACGAGGAGACGCTCAACGCCGGCGACTCTATATTCTACAAGTCCTCGACGCCCCACGGCATGATCGCGGTCGGCGGCGAGAAGTGCACCTTTATCGCGATGATCATGGCGGGCAACACCGAGGAGCAGGCGCTCCCAATGGTCAGGATGCGTCGCCGCAAGCCGAACGAACCGCTGCTCGCCGAGAAGTTCGTCAAGTGCGAAGAGGACGAAAACGGGAAGCTCGCCCACATCCGTTACGAGCACGACGACGAGTTCAACTTCGCGTTCGACATCGTCGACGAAATCGCGAAGAAGGACCCGAACCGCCTCGCGATGCTCCACGTCTCGGCGCACATGCGCGAGAGGCGCTTCACGTTCAAGGACATGATGGAGCTCTCCAACCGCGTCGCCAACTACATGCAGTCGCTCGGGATAAAGAAGGGCGACAAGGTGATGCTGATCCTCAAGCGCCATTTCCAGTTCTGGCCGACGATGCTCGCCTGCCAAAAGCTCGGCGCAATCGCGATTCCTGCGACGAGCCAGCTTAAGAGCCACGACCTCACATACCGCTTCCAGGCGGGCGACGTGAAGGCGATCTTCTGCACCGGCGATGGCGATGTGGCGATCGAGGCCGATGCCGCCGAGAAGGAAATCGGCGCGAAGCTCGTCAAGGTGCTTGTCTACGGTAAGCGCGAGGGCTGGCACGACTACAACGCCGAAGTCCCCGGATTCCCCGACGTCTTCGAGCGGACTGCAGACTCGCCGCGCGGCAACGACCCGATGCTCATGTTCTTCACCTCGGGCACAACCGGCTACCCGAAGATGGCGCTCCACAGCTGCAAGTACGCGCTTGGCCACTACGTGACGGCGAAGTACTGGCATCTCGTCGAACGCGACGGACTCCACTTCACGATTTCCGAGACTGGCTGGGGCAAGGCGCTCTGGGGCAAGTTCTACGGACAGTGGCTCTGCGAGGGTGCAGTGTTCACCTACGACTTCGAGCGCTTCGACGCCGAGAAGGTACTGCCGATGTTCGAGAAGTACAACATCACGACGTTCTGCGCGCCGCCCACCATCTACCGCATGCTAATCAAGCAGGATATCTCGAAGTACGACTTCACATCCGTCCGCCACGCGACTACGGCGGGCGAGGCGCTGAACCCCGAGGTGTGGACGCAGTTCGAGCGCGCGACAGGTCTCCAGATAGCCGAGGGCTTTGGCCAGACCGAGACGACGCTTTCGCTCGCGAACCTCCTTGGCGACGAGCTTGAGCCGGGGTCGATGGGCAAGCCCGTTCCCGACTATGGCGTGGATCTCGTGGACACAGACGGCAACCCTGTGCCCGCAGGCGAGAACGGCGAGATCGTCATCAGGACCGACCGCAAGAACCCGCATCCCGGCATCTTCCTCGGCTACTACAAGGACGAGGAGAAGACGGACGAGGTGTGGCGTCACGGCTTCTACCACACGGGCGACCTCGCGTGGAAGGACGAGAACGGGTACTACCACTACGTCGGCCGTGCAGACGACGTCATAAAGTCGTCGGGCTACCGCATCGGCCCCGCGGAGATCGAGAACGTCATAATGGAGCTTCCGTTCGTCCTCGAGTGCGGCGTATCCGCCGCGCCGGATCCCGTGCGCGGGCAGGTCGTGAAGGCGTCCATCGTTCTCGTCAAGGGAGTGCACGGCACCGACACGCTCAAGGAGGAAGTGCAGCGGTACGTGAAGGAGCATACCGCTCCCTACAAGTACCCGCGCATCGTCGTCTTCCGCGACGAGCTGCCGAAGACGATCTCCGGCAAGATCCAGCGCAACTTGCTGTAATGTCGGCTGCGGCTTGGACCTTCCATGCAGATTTGGTATAATAGGGCCATGAACAGGAATATCGTCTGCATCGGGGCGGGGTACATCGGCGGGCCTACAATGGCCGTCATCGCCAAGATGAACCCCGACCGCAAGGTCTATGTTTGCGACATCAACGCGAAGCGCATCGCGGCGTGGAATTCCAAGAACTACGCTCTCCCCATCTATGAGCCGGGGCTTGTCGACGTCGTGAAGGAAGTGCGCGGCAAGAACCTCTTCTTCACGACCGACATAAAGTCCGCCGTCAAGAAGTGCGACATAATCTTCGTCGGCGTCAACACACCGACAAAGATGTTCGGGCGCGGCGCGGGCAGGGCGAGCGACCTCCAGTTCTGGGAGGCGACTGCGCGTGAGATCAAGAACTATGCCGACGGCGACAAGATAGTCGTCGAGAAGTCGACGCTTCCCGTCCGTACGGCTGCCGCGATGGAGGCGATTCTGAATGGGGGAACGGGGAATGGGGGAACGGGGATTCGCTTCACCGTCCTTTCGAACCCGGAGTTCCTCGCCGAGGGAACGGCGATAAAGGACTTGCTCTCCCCAGACCGCGTTTTGATCGGCGGGCCGGAGACGGTCGAGGGAAGGGCGGCCATCCGCGAAATCTGCGACATCTACGCTGGCAAAGACGGCAAGTGGGTGGAGCGCTACAAGATACTTACGACGAACGTGTGGAGCGCCGAGCTCACGAAGCTCGCGGCGAACGCGATGCTCGCGCAGCGCGTAAGCTCCGTTAACGCGCTCGCTGGGCTTTGCGAGGCGACTGGCGCCGACATCGACGAGGTCGCTCGCGTCATGGGCGCCGACAGGCGAATCGGCTCAAAGTTCCTCAAGGCGGGCCCTGGCTTCGGCGGCAGCTGCTTCAAGAAGGACGTCCTGAACCTCGTCTATCTCTGCGAGACGTTCGGGCTCCACACCGCGGCGGAATACTGGGCGGGCGTCATCAAGATGAACGACCACCAGCAGGAGCGCATCGTCTCGCGGCTTTTCAAGGCGATGTTCAACACTCTCGCAAACAAGAAGATCGCGATGTTCGGCTTCGCGTTCAAGGCAGACACCGGCGACACGCGCGAGACGCCCGCCGGATATGTCGCGCGGCTTCTCAACGAGGAGCATGTACGGCTCGCGATTACCGACCCCAAGGCAATCGAGAACGGCAAGCGCGACCTCGCGGGGCTTGACGGCATCACGTGGGAGAAGGATCCGTACAAGGCCGCAAAGGACGCGGACGCGGTTCTCCTCATGACCGACTGGAAGGAGTATCCCGCGCTCGACTGGGAGAAGATATTCAAGTCGATGCGAAAGCCCTCGCTCGTCTTCGACACGCGCAACTGCCTCGACGCCGGCGCGCTAAAGAAGATTGGCTTCCGCGTTCTCAACGTCGGAAAGTAGCCTGAAAGATTTCAACAGAAAGGACCTAACGATGAAGATTCTAGTAACAGGCGGTGCCGGATACATCGGCAGCCACACCGTAGTGGAGCTCCTGAACGCGGGGCACGACGTAGTTGTCGTGGACAACCTCTGCAACAGTTCGAAGAAGTCGCTTGCGCGCGTGAAGAAGATCACGGGCAAGCCCGTTGCATTCTACAAGGTTGACATCCGCGACGCGAAGAAGCTCAACGCCGTCCTCGACAAGGAAGGGCCCTTTGGCGCGGCGATCCACTTCGCGGCGTTGAAGGCCGTCGGCGAGTCGACGAAGATACCGCTCAAGTACTACAACAACAACCTCGGCGGCACTTTCACGCTTCTCCAGTGCCTCAGCGACCATGGCTGCAAGAACATCGTGTTCTCGAGCTCCGCGACAGTCTACGGCGACCCCAAGAGCGTGCCGATCCGCGAGGACTTCCCGACGCCCGGCTGCACCAACGCCTACGGCTGGACGAAGCTCATGATGGAGCAGGTCTTCAAGGACGTCCAGAAGGCCGACCCCGAGTGGAACGTGATTCTTCTCCGCTACTTCAACCCGATCGGCGCCCACAAGTCGGGGCTCATCGGCGAAGACCCTGCGGGAATTCCCAACAACCTCCTGCCCTATGTCGCGCAGGTCGCAGTTGGCCGCCGCGCCGAGCTCAATGTCTTCGGCAACGACTACCCGACGCCCGACGGCACGGGAATCCGCGACTACATCCACGTCGTGGACCTCGCGATCGGCCACCTCAAGGCGATCGAGAAGCTAGAGAAGAACCCGCAGCTCGGGCTCAAGATCTACAACCTCGGCACAGGCAACGGGTATTCCGTCCTTCAGGTCGTCAAGGCGTTCGAGAAGGCGTCGAAGCGCCCTGTTCCCTACAAGATCTGCCCTCGCCGCCCTGGCGACATCGCAGAGTGCTGGGCTGATCCGTCGCTCGCCGCTAAGGAGCTTGGCTGGAAGGCCGAGCGCGGCATTGACGAGATGTGCGCCGATGCGTGGCGTTGGCAGAAGAAGAACCCCTACGGGTACAACAAAAAAGTTTAAAGTTGAAAGTGTAAAGTTAAAAGTTGGGGGCAGGGTGATCGGAGGCTTGCTATTCGCGTCCTAGACTACATTCTCAACGGCCTTGAGGCCGAGCTCGAGCTTGAGCGAGAGCTTGGCGTCAGAGTCGTCGAGCTTGATAGGGCGTTGCTGGCCTCGCCCCTTCGCTCCTCCACTCCCCCACTCCATCACTCCTCCACTCCTCCACTCTCTCCTTCTGCACGTTCTACACGGCTCCAATCCCCTAATAAGTCGGATCGTAGCCATGTCGTTCTGTGAGCCAAGGAGTTGAATACAAATTTTGTCTTTC
>JAZSLQ010000081.1:0-5644 GCA_045535455.1 Kiritimatiellia bacterium
TTCGCCGAGGGCTCCCCGAGGAGGAGCCTTCGGCCACCGCCGTTTGCATAGACAAAGGGCGCGGCACATCTGCCGCGCTCCTCTCTTTTTTCACATGCGCTTTTGCGTATGATACACGCGGAACATGATATAATATCCGCCAATTATGACTGATTGGCGGATATTATACCATAATTGTCCGCTACCAAAGGCGGTAATTAGACTTCATCGCGGCACTTCGCGGAGGCGCGCCAAATCGCGAATGCCGCGAAGATTACGGCGACCACGGCGGACACAAGCGTCGCGACGCCGATGGAGAGGCCACCTGGGACAAGACCCCACGGCTGGCCACCGGTTCCAGGCGTCCAGAGTATGAACGCCACGACCACCATCGTCATAAAGAGGCCCGGGAGAAGCGTGACAAGCGACCCAAGGCGCTTTCTCTCGCGGAGAAGCCACACTGTGCCCGCCATCAGCGTCGTAGCCGAAATCATCTGGTTGCCCCATGCAAAGTAGTTCCAGAGGTTGTTGAACGACTTGGCGCTCTGGTTGGACCACCAGAGCAGGAACGTCACCAGCGCGATAAGCGGGATGCATGTCGCTATGCGGCGGACTATAGGCACCTGGTCTATCCGCAGCATCTCGCCGACGCTCAACCGTGCGCTTCTGAGCGCCGTGTCGCCGCTCGTAACGGCGAGAACCACTATCGCCAAGACCGTGACGCCTCCCATCCACTTCCCGAGGAAGCGCGTCGTGATGTTGCCGAGGACGGCAGGACCGGGGAGGGAGAGATTGTCGGGCGCGATGTTGTATATCGCGAGAGCGGCGGCAGCCCAGATCATCGCGATCACGCCCTCGGCGATCATCATTCCATAGAACGTGGCGCGCGCCTGCCGCTCGCTCGTCATAGTGCGCGCGACGATAGGACTCTGCGTCGCGTGGAAGCCGGAGATTATCCCGCAGGCAATCGTTACGAAGAGACACGGGAAGAGCGGGTTCTTCGCCTGAAAATCTGCAAAGCCCGCACAGTCGTCAAGGAGATGCGGATTTCCGAATCCCGCCACGACAAGTGCGATGGAGATCGCGATAGACCCGATGACAAGCAACGCGCCGAACACGGGATAGACGCGCCCGATGATCTTGTCGACAGGGAAGAGCGTCGCCGCGACGTAGTAGGCGAATATCACTCCGACAGCCCACCAGAAGCACGATGACTCCTGGAAAATCGTGCGGGAGATGAGATTCGCCGGAACGTTGATAAACACAGTTACGACTAGCATGAGAAGAAGAAGCATCGCGCAGGAGAAGACGTTGGAATACGTTCGACCAAATGCGTCCCTGACAATCTTTGGCAGATTCGCGCCACCCGTCCTGAGCGACATCATGCCTGCCGCAAGGTCGTGTACCGCCCCCATGAACACACAGCCAACTGGTATGATGAGAAGCGCGACCTTGCCGAACTTTATGCCGAGTATGACACCGATGACAGGGCCGACTCCAGCTATGTTGAGAAGCTGGATGAGCATGTTCTTCCACTCTGGAAGAGGAACGAGGTCAACGCCGTCTGGGTTGGCGATGGCCGGGGGCTTGCGGTCGTCCGGAGCAAACATGCGCTCGACAATCTTACCGTATGTGAAATACCCGAGAACAAGAAACGCAATACCGCCAAGAAACCAACTCATCTCACAGCCCCCTTGTTGCAAATGCGTAGGCGTTGCGGAACATCTTCATCCACGGGCCTGCCACCTTGAACGAACCGTCGTTGTAGCTGAGCTGGCATGCGCGGAAGGCACGCTCGGGGTGCGGCATCATGATAGTCGCGCGACCGTCGGCGCTCGTGAACGCCGTCTGCCCGCCGTAGGAACCGTTCGGGTTGTACGGATAGCGCATCGTCGCCTGTCTGCGGCCGTCAACAAAGTGAGCAGCGCAGATCGACGGCGTGAAGCCATCGGTCCAGACGCGGCCCTCGCCGTGGGCGACAGGTATAGGAAGACGCGAACCAGCCATGCCCCTGAAGAAGATAGACGGGGACGGCTCGATCTCGATCGTGGAAAGACGCGCCTCGAACTGCTCGGAGACGTTCTTGACGAACTTCGGCCACCCTTCCGCACCGGGGATCAGGTCCTTGAGCTGCGAAAGCATCTGGCAGCCGTTGCACACGCCGAGAGAGAACGTGTCGGGACGGTGGAAGAACGTCTTGAACATCTCCCTGAGGCGATCGTTGTAGAGAATCGACCGCGCCCAGCCGGAGCCAGCGCCAAGGACGTCACCATAGGAGAAGCCGCCGCATGCGACGAGTCCCTTGAAGTCTGCGAGATCGACCTTGCCCTCGATAAGGTCGCTCATGTGAACGTCGACGCACTCGAAGCCAGCGAGCGCAAATGCAGCCGCCATCTCGATGTGACCGTTGACGCCCTGCTCGCGGAGGATCGCCATCTTGGGACTTGCGACAGACGTCGTACGACCCGCCTCGCTGTTTTCTGGATCGAAGGTGAGCTTGTAAGTCAGCCCGGGGTCCGCCTCATCGAGGCCATTGTCGTATTCCTCGCGGGCCGACACCGGATTGTCGCGAAGCGCCTGCATGCGGTACGTCGTCTCGCTCCACGCGCGGCGGATGAAAGTGAGATCGGTCTTGAGCGCAAGACGCTCGCCGACAAACACCTCGAAAGTGCGAGAGGCGCGCGTAACCGCACCTGCGACAAGCGCCGGAACGCGAGCCGCCTTGAACACGGCGAGAACGTCGGCGACGTTCTTTTCCGCGACCTGCAAGACGGCGCCAGGCTGCTCGTTGAAAAGCTGCTCGAGCGCATCGCCGTCGGGAAGCTTCGCGATTATGCCGCGGCCGCCGGTGATCGCCATTTCCGCAAGTGTAACGGCAATGCCGCCGTCAGAGCGGTCGTGGTAGGCAAGCGCCTTCTTCGCCGTGACGATCTTCTGCATCGCGTTGAAGAAACGCTTGAGAAGAACTGGGTCGGCATCGGCGTGGGTGTTGCCAAGCTGTCCATAGACCTGTGCAAGCGCAGTCGCACCAAGCGGATAGTCGCCCTTCGAAAGATCGACATAGACGAGGAACGTCGACTGCCATTCAGGATCGGGCTTGAGGTCGGGAGTCAGCGTAAGACGGACGTCCTTCACAGGCGCGAAGGAGCTCACGACGAGCGAGAGCGGCGCGACCTGCTTTCTCGGCGTGCCGTCGGGATCGTTCCAGACGGTGTGCATCGAGCAGGAGTCCTTGCCGACAGGAATAGACACGCCCATCTTCGGGCAGAAGTTCAAGCCAACTTCCTTGACAGTATCGTAGAGAATCGCGTCTTCGCCCGGCTCGCCGCAGGGAGCCATCCAGTTCGCGGAAAGGCGAATCTGCGAGATGTCACCAACATCGGCGGCAGCGAGGTTCGTAATCGCCTCGGCAATCGCCATGCGGCCCGACGCAGGGCCGTCGAGAAGCGCAATCGGCGAACGCTCGCCAGTCGCCATCGACTGGCCTTCGTAAGTCTTGTAGCCCATCGTCGTGACGGCGCAGTCAGCGGCGGGAAGCTGATAGCGACCGACCATCTGGTCGCGCGCAACGCGTCCGGTGACCGTGCGGTCGGTGATCGTGATAAGGAACGTCTTGTCCGCGACAGCAGGAAGATGGAGAACGCGCTTAAACGCGTCAAACGGCTTCACGCCCTCGAAGTTCGTGCCAGCGTGCTTCTTTGCTACGCGCTTCACCTTGCGGACCATGCGGGGCGGCTTGCCGAGCAGGACCTTGATGTCCATGTCGATCGGCGAGTCGCCGAAATGCGAGTCCTCGAGGACGAGCTGTCCGTCGCCAGTCGCAACGCCGATGAACGCAACAGGGCAGCGCTCGCGGCGGCAGAGTTCCTCGAAGAAGAACCGCGCCTCGGGGCGGAGAGCGAGAACATAGCGCTCCTGTGCCTCGCAGCACCAGATCTCCATTGGGTTCATCGACATCTCTTCGTTGTGGACCTCGCGGAGCTGGAACTTGCCGCCTGTCGCCTCGACGAGCTCGGGGCAGCCGTTCGAAAGGCCACCCGCGCCGATGTCGTGGATCGACATTATCGGGTTCGCCTTGCCGAGATAGGAACACGCATCGATCACGCCCTGGCAGCGACGCTGCATTTCGGCGTTACCGCGCTGGACGGAGTTGAAGTCAAGCGCTTCGGAATTCGTGCCGGTCATCATCGAAGACGCCGCGCCGCCACCGAGGCCGATGCGCATCGCGGGACCGCCGATCTGCACGATGAGCGCGCCGACCTTGACGTCCTTCTTCTGCACCTGGCTGTGGCGAATGACGCCCATGCCGCCCGCGAGCATGATCGGCTTGTGGTAGCCACGAAGTTCGCCAGCGATCTCGCCCTCGTAGGTCCTGAAAAAGCCGCAGAGCTGAGGACGGCCGAATTCGTTGCCGAACGCCGCGCCGCCAATCGGCCCGTCGACCATGATCTGGAGAGGCGTCGCAAGGCGCGTCGGGAAGGACGCAAACTCGCGCTCCCAGGGCTGGGGAAAGCCGGGGATGCGGAGGTTGGAAACCATGAAGCCGCAGATACCCGCGATAGTGCGCGAGCCCTGGCCCGTCGCCGCCTCGTCGCGGATTTCGCCGCCGACGCCGGTAGCGGCGCCGGGGAACGGCGAGATCGCCGTCGGGTGGTTGTGGGTCTCGACCTTCATCAGCTGGTCGAGAGTATCCTTCTTGAAACCGTATTCGTTCGTCTTGGGATCAATCGCGAAGATGTCGGTCCTGAAGCCCGTCACGACGGCGGAATTGTCCTTGTACGCGCTCAAGGTGTCCTGCGGACGCTTCTTGTGCGTATTCTTGATCATCTCGAAAAGCGACTTCGGCTGCTTCTTGCCGTTGATGACGAACTCCGCGCCGAAAATCTTGTGGCGGCAGTGCTCGGAGTTGACCTGACCGAACATCACGAGCTCGGTGTCGGTCGGGTTGCGCCCGGCCGCGGCAAAGCTCTTGGCGAGATACTCCATCTCGGGCTCGGAGATCGCAAGACCGATCTCGGCGTTTGCCTCGCGGATCGCCTCGACGCCCTTCGCCATCACGTCGTAGGTGCGCCCGGGCTTCGGATCGGCGACATCAAAGAGATCGGAAAGATCGTCGTAAACGCCCTCGGTCATCTTGTCGTATAGGGCGGCGAGCCACTTGGCACGGGAGAGAGACTTTTTGAATTCTTCCTGGGTGATTGGCGACCAGGGGTTGGCGAGCGAGACGTAGTAGCGAATTCCGCGCTCGACGCGCTTGATCGACTTGAGACCGCAGTTGCGGAAGATATCGGTCGCCTTCGAGCTCCACGGGCTGATCGTGCCCTTGCGGGGCGTCACGTAGAAGTCCGCTCCGTCGCAGTCTCCGTCCGCGTTGAGGAGCGAGGCCGCGCGCTCGAGCTCGGTGACGTCGAACGCCTCGTCCGTCAGCTCCAGCGCATACACCCAGCGCGCGTCAATGTTCAAGGGACCGAGTTCCGGGGCAAGTTTCGCTATCGACTCCCTGATAGCGTCCATCCTGAAAGGCGAATACGCCTCAGTGCCGAGAAGAAGAACCATCGTCAGAATTTCCTTTTGTGAAATGGAGCCGGGGATCGGATTCGAACCGATGCGTCCTTGCGGATCCTGATTACAAATCAGGCGTAGTCAACCACTGTACCACCCCGGC
>JAZSLQ010000123.1:0-5903 GCA_045535455.1 Kiritimatiellia bacterium
GAATCCATCCGCCCACTTTCCCGCGAGAATCACGAAGTCGTCCGCGTAGCGCACGATCGACATGACCTGGTTGGTGGCCTTGGCAACCAGCATGGCGCATGTCTCGAACCAATGCAGGTAGATGTTCGACAGCAACGGGGATATCACTCCGCCCTGCGGCGTCCCCTTTCCCTTCGGGCTGTTCTGCACCCCGTTCGGCTCGACGCTGTTGGACTTCAGCCACTGCCTTATGAGCGACAGCACGCCACTGTCCGTAATGCGCGTTCGCAGTGCGAGGAACAGTTTGTCGTGCGGTATCGTGTCGAAATAGGACGAGAGGTCTGCATCATAAACCTGCTTCTTCCCCGACTTGATTTCCGCCGCTATCCTGTCCACCGCCTGCTGTGCCGAGCGGTTCGGCCTGAACCCGAACGAGCAGTCGTGGAAGTCCGCTTCGAATATCGGCTCTATGATGAGTTTCACCGCGCATTGCACCACCCTGTCCTTTACGGTGGGGATGCCGAGCGGGCGCAACTTTCCGTTCACCTTCTCGATGTACTTCCTTCTCACGGGGCTTGCGCGGTAGGTTTTCGCGTGGAGTTCCTTCTGGATCCCCGCGATGAACGCTTCCACTCCGCCCTCGGACTGCTCGATGTCCTCAATCGTCACGCCGTCAACTCCGGGCGCACCCTTGTTTGCGCGGACTTGCGCCCACGCGCACTTGAGCGTCTCGGTTTCGACCACGAGCCTCTTGAGGTTGTAGAACCGAAACTTCGGTTCGTTCTTCGCCTTTACCGACAGTTTCTCCCTCATGAGCGCAAGGTGCGGATAGCCGACAAGATTCTGCCTTGCAGCTATCTCGCGGATTTCCTCCTCCGTATGGGACTTCGCAGTCAAGCGGCTTGCCCCCATTCGATTGAAACGCTTCCTTTTACACGTAGAACCCCTTCGCTCCACGGGCATTGCCCCGCTTCGACGCTACTATGGGTTCGTCCGACTTCTGCGGACGCTTTCGCGCCGCAGACCTCCCAAGTTCCCGACGCAACTTTCCAGACACGCCGCCCCTCTATGTCCCGCCACGCTTTACGGACCGCAAATCGACTTCGGCCCTTCTTTTCGGCTTCACGACAAACGACTCGCTGGCCGCGTGGGGTTTTAATGATAACGGGACTTAACGGCAAGGGCTCGCTTACGCTGCGGCTTACCTGTTTGTGGGACAGGGCTTCGACGGTCGGGTCACCCCTTCCGCCGCCTGTCTTCCTAACTGACTGTCGATTTCTTGTCAGCACGAACTCCTTTCATTTCGCAAGTTGCTATCGAGCTTTACTTGGCGCACCGTTTGGCTCATTCCTTTGTCGAGTTGGGCTTCTGCGCGTCGGTCACCCTCCGCACAGCCAACCTTCCTAACGGCATGTCGTTTTCGTTGCCGTACAGCTTCCTTTCATTCTGTTAGCTCTGCCGAGCTTTGCTTGGCGCACCATAACGCATTCCTTTCTTTGCATTTGACTATGCGGGGATTCTTCACGCGAAACGGCTTTGCCTCCAGAACATTGGCTCCCGCTTTAGCGAACCGCGTGATGTCCAGCCTGTATGGTGCTCCTATGAAGCCGCCGGCGAATTCGCCATTCACCGTCACGGCGGCGGAGTTCTCGCCCTCGGTCCCGTCGCAGACGAAATAGACGCGCGCGCCGGCTTCCAGCCTATGCAGATCGAACGAACATGTCGTTGCCACGCTTTCGGCATACGGACTTGGCGTGATACGTTCATCGTTTCGGCGGTCCTCCGGCAACACGACCGGTGTCACGGTCTCCTTCACCGACAGGGCTACCATCTCGCCACGCGGCATCTCGACACGCATAGGCAACGCCTCGCGCTCCCCGCTCCACACGAGAAATACGGCCTGCGAGGGCTCAAGCGAGAGCTTGACGAGACCGTTCTCGACCACTGGCTTTTCCACCGTGCCCTGCATCGGATCCCAGAGCGCGACGTTTTCGACAGGCCATTTCGCTCGAACCGCCACATCGCGGCTGCGCGCACAGTCCTGATTCGCGACGAAACAGATATTGCTGCCGCCCTTCTCGCACTGGTACAGCGCAAGCATCCTGGCATCGGCGTCGGAAAGACCGGCGAATTCGATCTCCCGCACCGCCAGCGGACGGTCTTCGCCCGGATAGTTCTTCGCAAGCGCGGCACGAAGCCGTGCGCCGTCCGGCTCGCCGTCGAGGAACAGCGACGCGGGCTGCGCGAAGATCGCGTCGACCACGCGCTTCACATCGTTGGCCGATTTGCCGCGAGTCGGCGTCTTGCACGGCTTTATGCCGTATCCCGCCACCACACCTCCGGCCTTGGCGAACTGAAGCGCCTTTTCAAGAACCGCGAACGGCACGCACTCCGTGGCCGGAAGCGAAAGGATGTCGTAGTGCTCGTCGCCGTTTTGTGTGCGAAGCGCCACGCGCCCGGTGTGCGGGTTCCGCTCAATGCGGGCGGATTCGACAGCGTCATATCCCAGCCAGTCGCTGTCGAGCTGCGCGTCCTCGATCGCGAACGCGAACATTTCGGGGCGGATGGTCTTGCCGACGCGGTAGCTGATGCCCGGAACGCACTGCGCAATTCGGCAGACGTGCCTTGCGCCGGCGAGAAGCAGCGCACAGCGGTTGGCGTAGTCCGCCCATACGCGGAAGAGCGGATAGCGCGGCTCGAAGCCGCCGTTGTAGAAATACGGCGGGCAATCCTTGTCGAACGGCGCGCTCGGATTGAACGAGTGGGGTATCATGCGGTAGCACCCGCGAGACATGTGTCCGTCGCAGAGCCATTTCATCTGCGGATACGTCAGATGCTGGCCATACGCGCCGAACATCTCGCTCCAGCAGAGTCCGCCTTTGC
This sequence comes from Kiritimatiellia bacterium, assembly GCA_045535455.1. GTDB lineage: Bacteria > Verrucomicrobiota > Kiritimatiellia > RFP12 > UBA1067 > UBA1067. The sequence goes on from JAZSLQ010000123.1 coordinate 2,863, forward strand.
GGTTGTAGACGTGGGCGGCGGAAGACGCGTATTTCGGCACCTGCCCGAACTTGATCTGCCTGCCGCGGTTCGTGCGCTGTTCCGGATAGTAGTCTTTGCTGACGATGTCCACCCCCGGAACGGTGACATACTTCATGAGCTGCATGACATTCCCCGCGCAACGCTCCTTGCTGTAATACACCCAATTGTCCTCTCTGAAGTGTCCGCTTGAGTACACGCCGTGTTTTTCGCACCAGTCGCTCTGGCGTCCGTACATCGTGCGTCCCCACGCTTCCGCCCGCGCGTCGAGGTATCGATACAATGCCGCCGCCTGCGCATCGGGGTCTGCAAGCTTGTACTTGAGAGCGGTAAGAAGAACTCCGATGTCCTCATCCCTCGCCTCCAGTTCTTTTTCGAGCGCCGGACCCCACCAGCCGTGCGTCTGCGGCTCGTCAAAGAAGAAACCTGTGATGAGGCCGCTTTTGAAATCGGCCTCGTAGCGGTCGTGGTACGGCTTCAGGAACGTGTCAATGAACCAGTCCACGGCCGCCTCGTCCAGTCCGTTTACGAGAGGGAACTTGAACACGTCCTTGACATGCGCCATATCTATCGGGAACCAGTTGTAGACGATTACCTTGTCGCCCTGCGGATCAGGCGCAAAGACGCCCTCCGCAGTCTCCCGCACCCTGATTCGGACGATTTCATTGCCGACGCGCTTTCTGGCCTTGCGGACGTCGTACACCGCCGACTTGACCTCGCGGCACTGGAAGTCGAACGGGATCGGAAACATCCCGCCCATCCCCTGGCTGGGCCACCACCAGTCGTCGAATATCATCACCTTCAAGCCGCGCCGGCGGCACTCGTCGAACACAATGTCCACGTCGCGCCACCAACCTTCGCGCATCCAGTCCTTGTGCGGACGAGACTCGATGACAAGAAAGCCCTGTCCGCTTTCTGCGACCTTGCCCACATACTCACGCAGACGCTCCGGCGTTTCCGCTTCCGCGCCATGCAACCAGAAGAGCGGCCCCGCGTTCTCGCGCGCCGTTCCTTGCGGCGAGCGGAAGTCATCGCGCAGACCAGCCGCCGCGACAAGCGGCAGAAGAATCGCCGCCATCGCAGCCGCCGTAGTTGCCTTAACCGATCCCTTCATCTTGGTCCCTCTTGTTTTCATGATTGCTTTTCTTTTCTGGTTTCTCGGTTTTCACCTAATTGTGAATGCTGCGTAGTATAATTATTTTTTTCTTCCTGTCAAATCCGCGTCCCATCACTTTCCGCAAGGGACACAATCGCGTCCAACCGCGTACTTGATTCCGGCTTCGAGGCCGCGCAGTTCGGAAATTCCGACGAGACGGCCTCCATAGGAATAGCCGTAGTAGCATTTCCGGCCCTTGTCGATTTCAAGCACTCGCCCATGGTCTGGCCGTACCACTATTTCGCGACCGCGCCGCATCTCCTCGTTGACAAACTCCGACATCAGCGCGGGCATGTCGACGCTACCGACGAGGTGCGAGTCGCTTTCACGGAACAAGCCCGGCGAGGAGTGGACGAGATTGCGAAAATGGCAGAAATGAATGCGGTCGTGGAATTCGCGGAATATCTTCACGCAGTCGTTCGCAAGGTTCGCGCCAAGCGACCCCGTGCAGAGCGTCACGCCCACGTGCGGCGACGGACATGCCCTCGTCATTGCACGGATGTCGGCGGCGCAGGACAGGATGCGCGGCAGCCCGAATATGGGGAACGGCGGATCGTCCGGATGGATCGCCATGTCGATTCCCTCGTCCTCCAATACAGGCGTGATCTCGTTGAGAAACTCGTAGAGGTTGCGCTTGAGCGTACCGCCGTCTATGTCGGCATACGCCGCCAGTTCGCGGCGCAGACCTGCGGGCGTTGCGTCGTCCGTCGTGCCGGGAAGCCCGAGCAGGAGCGCGGTCGCTATGCGCTTCCTCTTGCGGGAGGACGCCCTTGCCCAGACCTTCCTTGCCCGTGTGCGGACGGCAGTGTCGTAATCGGCTTCCAGGCCCTTGCGCTTCAACACGAACATCTCGAACGCACAGACCTCGTCCTGGTCGTAGGCAAGCGTAATGGAACCGTCCGAAAGGACTTTGTGAAGGTCGGTTCGCGCCCAGTCGTGAACCGGCATGAAGTTGTAGCACACCGTCTTTACGCCGCACTTTGCTAGATTCCGCAGGTTGCGCTTGTAGATTTCAATGTAGCGGCGGAAATCGCCCGTGCGCTTCTTGATGTCCTCGTGGACTGGCACGGACTCGACAACGCTCCATGTCATTCCCGCCTTGCGCACCTCCGCCGCACACGCCTTGATCTCGCGGAGCGGCCAGACGTCGCCAGGACGGTGCGAATAGAGCGATGTCACGACGTCCGTGACGCCGGCCTGGCGGATTTCCGCAAGGGAAATCGCGTCGGAAGGTCCGAACCATCTCCAGCCGGCTTTCATCGCGTCACGTCTCCACTACACGCCCGAATAGCACATGAAGCCGCCATCGACCGGCAGCGTGACGCCCGTCACGAACGCGGCGTCGTCCGAAAGGAGAAACCGCGCCGCGCCGTGGAGGTCGGAGGGCGATCCGAACTTGCGCATCGGCGTCTTGGCGATCACCTTGTTGCCGCGCGCGGTGAGCGTCTTGCCGTCCTTCTCCAGAAGGAGGAAGCGGTTCTGGTTGGTGATGAAGAAACCGGGGGCGAGGGCGTTCACGCGTATTCCCATCGGCGCGAGGTGCGTGGCGAGGAACTTGGTGAAGTTCATCACGCCGGCCTTCGCCACGCCGTAGGCGGCGACCTTCGTCATCGGCTGCCAGCAGGCCATCGAGCAGAAGTTCAGCACCGCACCGCCGCGCTTGAGCATTGCCTCGCAGAACACCTGGCAGGGAAGGAGCGTCCCGACGAAGTTCAGCCGGTTGACGAACTCGAACCCCTCCTGTTCCAGACCGAAGAAGGTATCCGCAAGCGGCGTGTTCCTTTCCATCTGCTCCGCGGGGCACGTACCCTTCGGGTGGTTGCCGCCAAGTCGGATCGTAGCCATGTCGTTCTGTGAGCCAAGGAGT
>JAZSLQ010000073.1:0-3676 GCA_045535455.1 Kiritimatiellia bacterium
CCTTGCGACGTGTCTCACCGCGCATCCGACGAACCGCGTCGTTGCATGTCGCTCAGTTCGGCACTCGCCCCCTCGTCCCTTGCTTCACCTTCCATAAGGCGCGTTTTCTTCGCAGCTTCTGCGCTCGCCGACGTTCGTCGGCTCGCTTAACCTTGCCCGCGTATCCCCCGGAGCGAAGCGGAGTCGCCGAAGGCGAGCTCAATGCGGGGTGCAAATCCGTCGCGCCGTATTGGTAGGGGCGCATCTCCGAGGCGCCCGCTTTCCCATTACTGCCGAGATTTCGTCCGCACCATAATCTCATTTAACCGCGCTTTGATTTTTTAATTTTGCGATTTGACGGCGGAAGGGCGGATGTAGTATAATTACACCGTCTTGCGGGAAACCGCATGGCATTGATCTTTTCTATATTCCCGGGTGGATGATGGCCTGGGACCGGCGGCGCGCGAAAGCGGAGCCCGCCAAGGGCGGATGGCAACATCCGCCGACGTACGCAATCTTGCGTATTTGGCTTTGAGTGAAAACGACCAAAATTTCAATAACTAAGCCGAGTATGTGAGATGCGTCACGTGGGCAATCCGCGTGGCGTGTCTTCAATTCGTGTTTAGTTATGGGCGCTTGGTCGTGCCTCTCTCAAGACATGGATTTACAGGCACGCCACGTTCTTTTTCTCGCGCCTCACCGCGGCGAGCCTTTAATTGATGAGGTGCGGAAGAAAGTCGTTATGACAACAAAGACTAAACTATACGTTGCAACTGCATTTGCGGCTGCTATTTTTTGCTTTTCGGCAATGGCAGAATTGACCTGTGTGGTTACTCCTGAAAACGATAATGCTTGGGTGGTGGTTCTTCCTGGCGATGCTTCTGCATACCCGATTCAATGGAGCATAAGTGGAGATGTGCAGGATTTCGGCAGTGGTGTTACGGTCTCTTTCAGTGGATGCAACAACACAACGTCGATTCGCGTTACAAAAAGTCAGTCCGGCACCTTTGTCCCTGATTTCGGGTCGGCGCTGGGAGATCGTACTGTAATGCTGATGATTACTTATGAAACTGGCTTTATGCAGGTGTGGTCCTTTAAGTACAGCATTTCATTTCCAACAGAAACTATTGGTGGCATTTCCTGGTGCTACATGGTAGACGGCGGAAACGCGACTATACAGTATGCATATATAGATTCGACAGGCGATGATATCTCTGGTGATATTGCTATTCCGCCCACACTCGGCAATTACCCAGTGACCGCTATAGGGTCATATGCGTTCTACAATTGCAGTGGACTGACGAGCGTGACGATGCCGGACAGCGTTACGAACATCGGCGATAGGGCGTTCTACAATTGCAGCGGGCTGACGAGCGTGACGATACCTAACTCGGTCACGAACATCGGGCCTTATGCGTTCTATGGTTGCAGCGGGATGACGAATGTAATCGTCAATGGCAATGCTCCTAAAGTCGGTGACGATGTATTTGCTGAGGTTGATTCCGATTGCGTCGTCTACGTCCGTCGCGGTTCGACAGGCTGGAGCGTGGATATTCCCGGAACGTGGCAGAGAATGAGGATTGAGTATTTGGATGTCGTTGAAGCGAACGGCGAGGCGGTGGAATTTGAGATGTCGGCGGACGGGAAGACGCGTACGGCGACGGTGGCTGAGGGGACGACGACGGAGGACATAAAGGTTATTGTCGGCGGCGTTGACGTGACGGACGGATTCAAGGTCTCGGTAGAAGGGACGACGGCGACGGTGGTTTTGAGAGAGCCGTTCGAGTGGACGGGTGACGCGGCGGTTTCATCGAAACCGCCCTACCAGGAAAACGAGGATGGCAAGACTGTGACGCTGAATGTCAAGGTTGTGCCGGGGCTTTACTACGCAGCGGATTCGGCGGCGACGATCGAGGCGCTGAAACGACCGGGCGCGGCGGAGCCGGCGAAGGCGGGCGACGCGGTTGTCGTGCCGAAGCAGGAGGGGGCGCAGGGCTTCTACAAGGTCTGGGTGAGCGATGCGCCGATAGAGGCGGAGTAGGAGTAGGGACGATTAGAGGCGGACAAGGTCTGAGGATGGTTGGTATGTCGAAAATGAGATTTCAATACGGAAAATATTATGTGTAGTCCTCGCGTCCCTTCTTGGGTCTTGTAATTGCCTGAAACTGCTGCGCGGTGTCGGGGTGTTTCGACAAATCCCGGTCGGTGCACAGTCGAAAGTCTTCCCGGGCTGAGGTATCAGCCGAGATTTAGCCAAATCCGACATGTGCGTCGGATTCCGACGCTATAGCGTCGGATTCCGGCAGTCTAGATTTTCTGGCGGCGAATTTCGTGAAGGGCGCTATCTTGGACGCCGTCGTCGCCTTGGAGACGCGCCGGGCTCTTTCCCTTGGGGCCGCTTCCCGCCCGTGCGCACGGAGCGCGGCTTCATGTCCTTGCCCCCGCGCTCCTTGCCGCGCGACTGGCGGTTTGCCGCGTCTAGGAATACGGTAGCGGGTGAGAGCCGCTGTTCGAGCATCGCGAAGACGCGGGAAAATATGGGTTCCGGCTCTGCGAGGATTTCCGTGACGGTCTCGTGGCGCGGCGTCTCTTCGAGAAGGGCGGACGTCGGCTTCGGGTCTCGCGTGTCCGTCGCCTGTCTAAGCCTCACGGCCATCGCCTTGTAGCGCATGAGCGTCTTGTACTTCGGCAGAAGCTCCGGCAGATTGTTGGAGAGCCAGCCCTTGATGCCGCCGTTGCGTCCTGCGACATCGCCGGATTCGTCGAACTTCAGGCAGTTGTCTACATAGCATTCGAGATCCTGTAGCATTCCGCCGAGGCGGATCATGGCCTCGCGTGATTCCTTCCGCGCGTTCCACGCGGCGAGAATCTCGTCCGGCTCCGGCATGGGCGCGGATGTCGTCCGGCGCGTCACCTTTCGCCGCGCGGCGGCGAGCTCTCGGCGGCGCGCAGTCTCGCGCTCGTAGTAGAAGGGCCGCCGGAGCCTTCTTAGGTCGCGCATCAGTTCGCGCTTCATCCTGTCGCGCTTCACGGGGTCGGTGAACTTCGAGACCTCGTCGCGCATCGCGATTCCGACGTCCACCATCGCGCAGGCGCACAGAATAAGTGGGTTGAATGTCGAGTCGAGCTCCTTGTCCGCCTCGCGCCACCTGAACCAGTCTTTGCCGCGGAACTCATCGTCCGGCCGCTCCTTAATTCGCGGACGGTAGGAGTGGATGTCGAGGTACTTCTCCGTGTAGGTCTGTGCCTCGCTGTACGTCCAGCCGTAGTGGTATGCGTACCAGTAGGCCGAGTGCTCGTAAGTCCTTTGCGCCATTTCCTTTTGCGCCTTTTTGCGGGCTGTTTTGAAGGGTTGTTGATTTTCCTGGGTGCTGATTTCCCTGGTGCGAGGGTGCCGCCTCGCCAGACACAGGACATTATACCATAAATGAGATTTCTATGCGGAAAAATCTTAAGCGGATGTTTTGGCTGTTTTGGTTTGGGGTGGGCTTTGGCTAGAAGCGGACGGCGGAAGTCTTGTGGATGGAGCTGGAGGAGCGGCGTAGCGCGAGGTGTGAATCGAAGATGGAGGGTGGCGGCGTAGAACAACTGGTCTTTGCCGGCGGCGTTGACGTGACGGCAGGGTTCAAGGTCGCGGTCGAGGGAACGACGGCGTCGGTGGTGTTGCGGGAGCCGTATGAGCGGACGGATGATGCGG
>JAZSLQ010000099.1:0-15933 GCA_045535455.1 Kiritimatiellia bacterium
AGTTCAGAGTTGGAGTTGGAGAGTGGAGTTAGGAGAGGCCTTTTGGGGGTGGGGCGGAGAACTCGAGCCATTCGCCGGTGCGCGGATGGCGGAAGCGAAGCGACAGCGCGTGGAGGTAGAGCCGCGACGCACACTCGCCGCCGTACTTCTCGTCGCCGATCACTGGATGCCCGGCCTCGGAAAAATGGACGCGTATCTGGTTCTTCCGTCCGGTATTGAGCTTCACCTCGACGAGAGTAGTGCTGTCGGTCGTGGAAAGCCGCCGCCATTCGGTCCGGGCAAGCCTGGGGGTCTTTGCGCCGCGCGGCGCTCGGCGCGCGTCAGGCGCCGCGACGGAACGAACCCTGTAGCCATCGGCGTCTTCGAGGAGATGGGACTCGAAAGCTCCGCTCTCCTCTTCAAGCAATCCCGCGACGCGGGCGCGATATGTCTTCTCGGTGAGGTTCGCCCAGTCGGCGCGGAACTTCTCCGCGACCTCCTCGGACTTCGCAAACATCATGACGCCGCTCGTCTCGCGGTCGAGACGGTGGACGAGCCACACGCGATTCTTCGACTTCGCCTGCCCCTTGCGGACATAGTCATTCAGGAGATTCTCCGCGGTAAGCTGGCTCTCGCGCGCAAGGCGGCCGACGAGCTTCGTGTGAGTCGTGAGAAGCCCGGCGGGCTTGTCGACCACGATCAGGTCTGCGTCCTCGAAGAGGATCGGAAACGGCAGTCGGTGCTTCTTCCTCATTTCGCGTCCACCGGCTGGAGAATCCAGCGCTTGTTGTACCAGTACCAGTGCTCGGGATGCGCCTTGATGCGCTCGTCGAGCATCTTCATCGCCTCACGCGTGAGACGCGCTGCCTCGGCCTTCTTGTCCTCCGCCGCGGGATCGGGGCGAAGAGTTCCAACGTGGTCGAAGACGTGCTTTCCGTTCTCTCGGCGCATGACTGCGACGACGATTGAAGAGCCGCACCTAACGGCAAACATCGCGCCCGCGTGACTCACGTTCGCCTTGCCGCCGAGAAAATCTACTTCGACATCAGGCTGAGGAACGCGCAAGTCTGGCAAGATCGCGAACGCACGACCAGACTCAAGCTTCTCCTTTATCTCTACGAGCGTCTTTGCACTGCCGCGCTCGAGGACTTCTATCGCGCCATACTGGCGCTTCATCCACGCGTCGATCTTCGGGTTGCGCTGCTTCGCCGCAATTGCAAAAAGCGGAAGCCCGTAGGCGGCCATCGACCATGCAGCCATATACCAATTACCGGAGTGCGGCACCATTATCACGACGCCCTTCCCCTCGTCGACGTATGCCTGAAGACGGTCTTTGTACATCTGCCCGTCAACGACATGGCGGTCCATCCACTTGCGGGTGAGGTGCGGCGCGCGTATCATCTCGACTGCGGTCTGCAACACATTCGCGAACGAGCAGACCGCGATGTGAAGCCTCTCAGCTTTAGTCATCTCTGGAAACACGGACGCGATTCGCTCCATCGTCCGCGCGCGCTTGAAGCGAAGGACACGGACGGCGAAGGTGGCTGCAAACGACGCAAGCCACATCGCCACCGGATACGGAATGGCGTTGACGAGCCCACACGCGAGCCGCAGCGCCCCGTATTCAACATTGACAGCAAATCCGCTTTTCTTCGCCACTTAGAAATCCTCTTGATTGCCCTTGTGGCCAGTATTATAGCAAAAAGGCAAGCTGTCCAAGAGCGCCTGACAGCCGCGAAGCACGTCGTCGTACGTCTCGTCGAAGTTGCCCGTGTACCACGGGTCTGCGACATCGCGATTCGACCCGGCGAACGAAAGGAGCTTTTTCAGCTTGCCGCGGTCCTCTGGACGGACAAGAAACTCAAGGTCCGCCATGTTGTAGCGATCCATCCCGACGATCAAGTCGTATTCAGCCACCTTTTCGGCGGTGAGGAGCCACGCCTCGCGCCGAGGATGCGGTATGCCCATCTCGTCGAGCTTGCGCCTCGTGCCGCGGTGCGTGTCGCAGCCAATCGCGTCTTCGTGCATCGCGGCAGACTCCACGACGACGTCGGACCTTCCCGCTTTGGCAAGCAGGTCCTTCATCACGAATTCCGCCATTGGACTGCGGCAGATGTTCCCGTGGCAAACGAACAAAATCTTCATCGCCGCAGATTATACCAAATCACAGCCGACTTTGCGTCGCCCTCGGCCAGGGCAGCCTAAGTCAAAATCTATCAAAAAGAGATATTTGCCGCCAAGACCACGACGACTGCGGCGAGCATCAAAGCCGAAACGAGTTTCAAGGTGGCCATCGCCTTCACTGAACCGACAAGTTTCGCGCGGAAGAAGTCAGCGGCCACAATCGCGGGGAGGTAGATAAAAGGCACGAGGGCACAGAAAAGCGTACCGAGGAGAAGCGTCTGCACGGCTGGCGCAAGAGTCGAATCGGGGCGCGTGAAGCTCGGCAGGAACGCGAGAAAGAAAAGAATCGTCAGCGGGTTCGACATCGACATCGCAATCCCGCGGAGGAAAAGCCGGACGCCCTGTCCCGTCGCGGGACGGAGCGCATCGGGTGACGCGGCGCGGAAACTGCGAATCGCGTCCGCAAACGCTCCGTAGGCGAGATACGCAATATAGGCGGCTCCGGCGATCTGGATCGCGGACATCGTCGCAGGGTGGGCGGTGAAAAACGAGGCGACACCCGCAGTCAAGAGAAGTATCCAGAGCCAGCAGCCGGCGATCAATCCGAACATAAGCGTTGCGGCGCGGGCCTTGCCGTCCGAAAGCGCCGTCGCGATGGTGCATGTCAAATCAGGCCCGGGCTTTACGATCAGCGCCAGCGATCCGATGATATAAGTTGTCAGCATACTGCTTTCTTTGCGCCAACGGAATACCCCGCCTGGACGGCAAGATGCCTGTCGTCGTCGAAGTCTGCACCAGGCGTTGTGAGCAGGGGCCCCGCGATTCCCGCAGACATTCCAACATAGATGCACTTCGCCGCCGTCTCGTCAGTCATGTCGCGGCGTCCGCCTGCAAAGCGAAGCGGAGTTGACGGATTCACGAGCCGCAGAAGCGCGACTGAATCGATGACTCGCTCTGGGTCGAGAATGCCGCGATCAGCGAGCGGAGTTCCCTCAATCGGATGGAGCACGTTGACAGGAATGGAATCTGGCGCAATCTCCTTTAGCGCAAAGGCAAACTCGACAAGTTGCTCGTCAGTCTCGCCCATTCCGATTATGCCGCCGCAGCAGATCTGGAAACCAAGCTTCTTCGCGGCGCGCAAGGTGGCGAGCTTGTCGGCCGGCGTGTGCGTCGTGCAGAGCGACGGGAAGAGCGACGGCGCGGTTTCGAGGTTGCAGTGGACGCGCTGGAGCCCCGCCGCCTTGAGTTTTGCGAGGTCTTCCCCGGAGATGAGCCCGAGCGACGCGCAAAGCCCGATTTCCGGCGCCGCTTCGCGCATCGCCTTCAATGCCGCGCAGACATTCTCGACATCCTCGTGGGAAAGCGTGCGGCCGGAGGTGACGATGCCTATCCTGTCCGCGCCGTTCGCCGCCGCCTCCTTCGCCGCCTTGACGCACGCCTCGGTTCCGACCCAGCCGTACGTCTCGCAGCCGGTCTTCCAGTGCGCCGACTGCGCGCACCACTTGCAGTTCTCGCCACATCGCCCGGAGCGCGCGTTGATGATCGAGCAGAAGTCAAACCGCTTCTCGACGCAATTGAGCGTCGTCTCGTGCGCGCGTTCGCGAAGCTCTGCCCTGCGCTCCGGCTTCAGGAGCGCCAGCGCCTCGTCTCTTTCTATTCCATAAGACATGGCAGATATTATATCACGGTTCCCCGTACCAGCGCCAATGGGAAACATTTCCGCCAGGCAATAGGCCGTGGCTATGGCCTCGAAATGCAAAAAATTGAAACTACCCTATTGACTAGGAGTTAGCTCCAAATAGTATAATATTCACCGTATGGACGAAGTCTCGCAGCAAAGCCGAAAGAACAAACACATGAACAGAAGAGCTTTCATCAAAAGCGCGTTTGCCGGCATTGGCGTGGCAACGGCGGACATCAGCGCTGGTCACACCACAAAAGGAGCAATGACGCTTCGCGAGAATCCGCATGGCAGAAAGGTGTCGCTGCTCGGCTACGGCGCAATGCGCCTGCCCACGGTAGACGGCGGACACGCCAACGCCTGGGCGCAAGATGGCTACTCGAAGTCTGGAATCGACCAGAAGACGCTCGACGCGCAGGTCAAGTACATGCTCGACCACGGCGTCAACTACTTCGACACCTCGCCGGCGTATTGCCGCGGCGAGTCGGAAGCCTGTATTGGACGGGCTCTCAAGGCAAGCGGCTACTCGCGCGAAGACTACCTAATCGCGACGAAGCTCTCCAACTTCGCACCGCAGCAGTATCCCCTCGCCAAGTGCAAGGAGATGTTCGAGAATTCACTGAAATTCCTGCAGACGGACTACATCGACAACTACCTGCTCCACTCGATCGGCAACGGCGGCTTCAAGACGTTCTCCAAGCGCTATCTCGAAAACGGTGCGCTCGACTGGTGTGCGGAGCTTCGCGCCGCCGGCCGCATACGAAACCTCGGCTTCTCATTCCACGGCGACCCCAAGGCGTTCGAGTGGTGCCTTGACAACCACGAGAAATACAAATGGGACTTCTGCCAAATACAGATGAACTACGTGGACTGGCGTCACGCGAAGGAAACCAACGACCGCAACCTCGACGCGAAGTATCTCTACGAGCGCCTGACTGCACTGAAGATACCTGTCGTCATCATGGAGCCCCTTCTCGGCGGACGCCTTGCGCGCTACAACTACGCGCTTGCGAAGGAGCTTACCCCCCTCGACCCGGAGGCATCGCTCGCCAAGTGGGCGCTTCGCTTCTGCGGAACGTATCCGAACGTCATGACGATTCTCTCAGGCATGACGCGCACGGAACACATCGAGGAAAACGTGGAGACGTTATCGCCGCTGAAGCCGTGCTCTGAAGAGGAGCTCGCCGCGCTCGAACGCGCGGCGCAGGCGCTCCTCAAGCTCAACACCATCCCGTGCAACAACTGCAACTACTGCATGCCGTGCCCCTATGGGCTAGACATCCCGGCAATCCTGACGCTCCGCAACGCTGTGCTGACTGCGAAGACCTTGCCCTCCGCGCGAGAGGTCCTCAAGATGTACGCAAAGGCCATCCCGGAGGAACTGCGGCGTGCAGACCACTGCACCGGCTGCGGCAGATGCAATCCGCATTGCCCGCAGTCGATCAACATTCCGAAGGAGCTTGCGCTGATCGACGAATGGATAGATTCGCTCAAGAACGAGGAGGCCCGCCGATGAAGACGAAGAAGCTCATAAAGGCGCTTGTCGCCGCCGCCATGCTCGCCTGCGTCACCGCCGCGTTCTTTGGCTACGACACCGACCTCGCCTGCCGCATTCAGCCCGCAGCGACCATCTGGTTCCTCATCGTCCTGCTGCTGACGCCGATCGTAGGACGACTCTTCTGCGAGTGTTTCTGTCCACTTGGGATAATCCAGTCGATAGTCAACTGGATCTTCCATCCAAAGACAAACGTGCGCCGCGTCTGCACACGACTCCCCGAATCACACGCACAGCAGACAGTCCGCTGGACCGTCCTCGCCGTTTCGGTCGTGCTGGTCGCGACGGGCTTCGGCGCAATCGGCTGGCTACTGACGCCCTACTCGATCTACGGCAAGTCGCTGACGCTCTTTGCGCCCGGCGTCGCCATCTTCGCGACGGTCGTCGTTCTTGCGGCGTTTGGCAAAGGACGACTCTGGTGCAACTGGATATGCCCGGTCGGAACTCTTTTCAATCTTCTCTCCAAGAAGAGCGTGTGCGCCCACAAGATAGGCCACGGCTGCGCAAACTGCAAGGCATGCTTCGAAGCGGGTGCCGGCGAGCACGCGACGGACGGGACAGACAGGACGGACGGGACAAGTGTGACACGCCGCGAGGCGCTCAAGGGAGTCGCCGTTCTCGCCGCAACAGAGGCCCTCGACAAGACGACTGACGGCGGCTACGCTCCAGTATCACTCCCTGGCGTTCCCGAGCGTCCCGCGGCCGTCCTACCTCCTGGAGCCATAGACCGCAAGACCTTCAACGTGAAGTGCGTCGCCTGCGGGCTTTGCATCACGAACTGCAAGGGCAACTGCCTCACGGCCTCTACGAACATCATGCGCTTCGGCCAGCCCGAGATGGACTTTAGGCGCGGCTACTGTCTCCTCGGCTGCAACTACTCCTGCGGCCATGTCTGCCCGACTGGCGCGATCAACAGGATCCCGCGCCTCACGCGAAAGAACGTCCACATGGGCCACGCGATATGGAAGAAGGACCTGTGCATCCGCGCGACCGACGGCGTCCAGTGCACGGCATGTTCGCGCAAGTGTCCCGTCGGCGCAATACACATCGTCGAGGGCTTCCCCGTGGTGGACAAGACGGTGTGCATCGGCTGCGGCGCATGTGAACATGTCTGCCCCGCGCGTCCGATGCCGGCGATTTTCGTCAAGGGCTTCGAGCAACAGCGGCTCGTCTGGCCGATTGACGAAGGTGGACTTCTCGCAGAGATGAAGACGCTAGTCATGAGCGGCGTCTCGTGCGTCGCAGCAAAGGACGGCGTGATCGTGGCCCAGGAGACGGGCCGCGGGATTATGCCGATAATGAAGCTCCTTTCCGACGGCAAGCTCGCACATGCGCTCGTCGTGGACAAGGTAGTAGGACGCGCGGCGGCGGCAATCTGCATCGTCGGCAAGGCGAAGAAAGTCCATGCCATGATGATGAGCGCAGAGGCGGCGTCGCTTCTCAAGGCGCACGGGGTTGAGGCGAGCGCCGACAAGACCGTTCCAAAGATCTTGAACCGCGACCTCACCGACAGCTGTCCGATGGAGCAGACGATAGACGGCATAGAGGATCCAGCCGAAATGGTCAAGGCGCTCAGATCGCGCCTTGGAATCTGATAAAGCCAATCTCGTAAGACGGACACTTTAACAAGAGAACCCACAAGGAGGATACAATGGACATGAAGTTCAGCGAACTCATCGAGGCGCCAGGCGAAAGCGGCTACATGGGCGATACGCCGGCGAACGAGCTCGGCGAGATGTGGGGCGCGTACGACTGCGGCCTTGCGTCCTCCTACTTCGTCCTCGTGGCGAAGAACCACGGCTGGGACACGCTCATCATGGGCATACGCGACACGGCGAAGGTAAAGGCGATACTCAATATCCCAGAGAAAGAAATACTGACGTCAGTAATCGCAGTCGGGAAGTCCGCCCAGCCGTATTTCAAGAATCCCCGCAAGCCCGTCACCGAAGTGCTGAAAGTGGTGTAAGCAATTGGAAGATTGGTTTTTAGCCACAAAGAACAGGAGAGACAGGAGAGGTAGGAGAAGTAAGGAACTATAAGTAAGATGAAATCAAATGACCTAGTTTTAGAAAAAGACTGGAAATTGTTTCGCAAGCGACTTCCTGAATGGCAAGAGCGTCACATGCAGTCGCTTCTCGACGAGTATGCCGCAATAATTGCAGGCGATGGTGACGCTGCGGCGAAGTTCTGGGAGCTGAAGGAGCGGTTGAAGAAGGACGTTAGACACGTCGGAGTCCACGCGGAAATGAGCCGCTCAAGAATGGTACTCAACTTGATGAGTCTTCTTCACGAGAAAGCCATCAAAATGTCAGACCTTGACGGCTTCAGCGACGAAGTGAAAGCAGCCGTGCCACTTACAAAACAAGCGCCAGGGACTGCGAAAACGGATGTCACAGGCGACCGGAACTACAAGGATTTGCTTGCCGACGAGCTCATTGAAAAGTATGGTGAGTCATGAAGATATTCCCAACTCTTCACGCGCAACATAAACCACTACGGCAATATGAATTGGCCATGACGCAGCAGCACACAACTACGCCAAACGAATTGAAAAACACTTGCCGATTTAATGTGTCGTTGTGGTCAAGAGCTTGATACAAACTAAATGCCCAGAAAAGGAGTCGATTCCCATTCATTTTAACGCAAACAATCGCCCTACCTTCCTGATATTTGGTATAATAGTGGCAAGGGCAAGAAATTACAATGCAACTGAGAGAAAATAGGCGAACGAACGGGGTCTCTGCACACAGTCACCTTAATGGGCGGACAATGTTATGTGTTGTCGCCCTCGCGCTAACCGACGTGCGCCCTCTCCGGGAGCAGATGGAACAGCGGCGGATTGCACATGCGAATGAAACACCACTTGCAATCAAACAAGAACTCGGCCAGTATTTCACACCCGGGCACATTGCGGATTTCATGGCCTCGCTCTTCCCGCCGGCAGCAGGCAATATCCGAGTTCTCGATCCTGGCGCGGGGATAGGCAGCCTTTCCTGTGCGCTTGCAGATCGCATTGCATCCGAGAAATGGCATGTAGATTCAATTGCTGTTGAAGCATACGAAATAGACCAAGCACTTGTCGGCCAGTTGAAGGAGAACCTTGAGGGTTGTTTCACCGGTGAGGATTGCGCGGTTAATGTGGTAAGCAATGACTTTCTTTCCGCGACGGCAACAAAGGTATCGAACGGCGAGAAACCTGCATATACGCACGTGATAATGAACCCGCCGTACAAGAAGATTCGCACCGCATCCCGAGAGCGCGAAGCGACAAAGGCTTTTGGACTCGAAACCGTTAACCTGTACACTGCGTTCATGGGCGCGGCCATCGTTTCAACGGTGGATGGCGGGCGGATTGTAGCAATCGTGCCACGCAGTTTCTGTAATGGAGTCTACTACAAGCCGTTCCGCTCTTTTTTGCTTGAACGTTGCGCCATTGAGCGGATTCATCTATTCGACAGCAGAGACACGGCTTTCAAGGATGAATCTGTCTTGCAGGAGAACATTATCATAATGCTCCGCAAGAACGCGCAACAAGGCGACGTTTTACTGTCGTATTCGAAGGATGGCTCACTTAAGGATATACAGTCACGACACGTACCGTTCTCCTTCATAGTTAATCCAGAAGACAAAGAGCAGTACATTAACATTCCACCATGTGAAGAAACCGCAACAAACAGCGGACTTGACGCGATGCGGTCTTTGCTGAAAGATCTTGGCGTTCAAGTATCAACTGGCGCAGTAGTGGACTTCAGGATAAAAGAAGAATTGCGCATGAGTTATGAAAATGGCACGGTTCCGCTTCTCTATCCAGTACATTTCAAAGATGGGCGCGTCCGCTGGCCAATTGAATCAAAACGGCCCAATGCCATAATGCGCACAGACGCAACATCAAAGCTTTTTCTGCCGCGAGGCTATTATGTGGTCGTAAAGCGCTTTTCTGCAAAAGAGGAGAAACGGCGCCTTGTGGCGTCAATCGTAACGCCCGACGATTTCGCAAACGAAGAAATTGCCTTTGAAAATCACCTCAATGTGTTCATGCAGGGCAAGCATGGCCTCGACAGGCATATCGCCTATGGCTTAAGTGCATGGTTGAACACAACATGGCTTGACGGAAAGTTCCGCCTTTTCAGCGGACACACTCAGGTTAACGCAACCGATCTGCGCAACTTGCCATATCCTACAGTTGAGCAGTTGTCCGACATGGGGCGAAAGCTCGAAACGGAGCGCGATTGGTCGCAGGAAATTTTCGATAAGATAGCGGCGGAGGTGGCAAGTGGCAAATGACGACAAGAACAAGAAAAGAATCGTCGAGGCTAAAGATATCCTTGGACAGTTCGGGCTTCCTCGTGCGCAAATAAACGAGCGCACCGCCTATTGCCTTCTAGCGTTACTCAATGTTAAGTCGGACAAGACTTGGAAAGATTCTGAATCTCCGCTTGTCGGCATCACGCCGATGATGGATTTTGCGCGGGATCATTACGGCAAAACTTATGCTCCCAATACTCGAGAGACATTCCGTCGTTTCAGTATGCACCAGATGGTACAGGCAGGAATCGCACTTTATAATCCCGACAAGCCCGACAGGCCAACCAACAGCCCCAAAGCCGTGTATCAAATTTCTCCAGCCGCGATTACCGTAATTAAATCCTATGGCAGTCGGGAATGGGCGAAAAATCTAGCGGTGTTTAAACGCAAGGCCTCAACGCTAGCCGCACAATATGCAAAAGAGCGGCAGATGGACATGGTGCCGGTAAAGGTTCGCAAGGGGTTGCAGGTAACACTTTCCCCCGGCAAGCATAACACGCTGATCAAAGCCATAATCGAAGAAATGGCGCCCAGATTCATTGCTGGAGCAACGCTTGTTTACATAGGCGACACAGGGGAAAAGTGGGGATTCTTTGATAAAGAACTTGCGGCGCAAATTGGCATTTCAGTTGAAGAACACGGCAAGATGCCCGATGTCATTTTGTGGCTTTCTGACAAAAAATGGCTTGTGCTTGTCGAGTCCGTCACTTCGCATGGCCCTGTTGATTCCAAGCGTCGCATCGAACTTGAGGAACTGTTCGCATCGGCCAAAGGCGATAAGGTTTATATCTCGGCATTCCCGGACAAGCGCACCTTCGCCCGCTTTGCACCAGATGTCGCATGGGAGACTGAAACTTGGGTTGCCGACAATCCTACACACATGGTACACTTTAATGGCGATAAGTTCCTCGGTCCATACAAGTAATTTAGGTGCAACTATGGGCTACATGGATTTGCTTGCCGAATTTCAAACCCACCGCATTCGAGGGGTTTAGAAAAGAATTCGTGTTAAACCATTTCACCATGTGTTCAAGCAAAGGACAAATTACGTGAACGTCATTCAGCAGATGTGCATCTTGTTGGAATTTGAGGAGTGAAATTATTTGAAGTAATGCTGTGACTGTCTTACTAGTTCTCGTGCAGCAAGAAAAGGAAGGATTCTAACATGGATCAGGCACTAATTGACGAGATGGAAAGAGATTTGGCTAAAAGAAAAAAACTTTTCCCGTGGCTAGATACAAACGAGGAAGAGAAAAACCTCTCAAAATTGAAAGCTCTCAATGAAAAACATGGAACACGAATTGGTCTGCGCTACGAAGTTCCAAAAGATAAGTGTTGTTATTTTTGCTTAAAAGACAAGCCATGTCTGCACGAACATAAAATGCGCCAAGAATCATATGGTGGCGCCATATTAGGAGGCACAATGGTAAATGTTCGCGTTTTCTCGTATCAGGTTTGCGATGACTGCCAGAAGAAACTGTGGGCGCGTGGAATCATTATGTTGTTTTGTGCTTCACTTATAGGTGTCTTATGCGGGCTTATTCTTTCTTTGCTCATGAAAATCAATTGTCATATCATTTCTTATGTGGTCAAAGGAATATGTGGCGTTTGTTATTTTGCTGCTATACTAAGCCTTTTTAATAATCATGGACAAGTCAGGATGAATATCCATTGGCTTTTCGCTACAGTATTATTTCTTGTGGCTTCTTGTCCACTTATATTACATCTGTATGCAGTATCAATAACATTGAGTATTTGCACTTTGATGGCACTATCTTTCCCAACTATATTGCTTGGTTTATACAAAGACATAAATTTATTCTCCAAGCTTCACGGACGTGCTATTTATTAGTTAACCATGAATAAATTGTAAGGCAGGCAGGATGAAAGCAAAGTTGAATAATAGTGATTCCATCACAACACGGTTAGCTATGCCGTATCAAGGTGAAATCTACGGTTTCGACGTGGCACGGAAAACATAAGGAGTGGATGAGTCGCGGAGGTCTTAATGATGAACTTCAGATACGGCAAGAGGGAGATGGAGTATCTCAAGTCGCGGGATAGGCGGCTTGGGGAGGTGATTGGCCAGATCGGGCGGATTCACTGGACGGTTGAGCCCGATCTCTTCTCGGCCATCGTCCAAAACATCGTCTCGCAGCAGATTTCCGGCAAGGCGGCTGAGTCGATTCTCTCAAGGGTTGGCGAACTGCTCGGGGAGATTACGCCGAAGGCCGTTGCAGAAACCAATATACAGGCCTTCCGCACTTGCGGCGTTTCGCAGCGCAAGGCGGAATACATCAAGGACTTCGCCGCAAAGGTCGTGGCAGGCGAGCTCGACCTTGACGCCGTCGCCAAGATGCCTGACGCTGAAGTGATCGCCACGCTCTCTTCCCTGCGCGGCATCGGCGTCTGGACGGCGGAAATGCTCTTGCTCTTCACGTTGCAGCGTCCGGACGTCTTGAGCTATGGCGATCTCGGCATCCATCGCGGGATGCGAATGGTCTATCGCCATCGCAAGATCACGAAGAAACTTTTCGAGAAATACCGCCGCCGTCTCTCGCCTTGCGGCAGCATTGCAAGTCTCTATTTCTGGATGGTCGCCGGCGGTGCCATACCAGATCTCACCGACCCAGCAGGCGGAACACAGAAATGAACGAAGAACAAGAAAAACTAATCGGCCGCGAGTTCCGGCACTTTAAGGGTAACCTCTATCGCCTCGAGGGATTCGCAAAGGATTCCGAGACACTTGAGGAAATGGTTGTCTATCGCGCGCTATATGGCGAACACGGCCTGTGGGTTCGTCCAGCAAAGATGTTTTTTGAGACAATTGAGCGCGACGGCAAGCGCATGAAACGGTTTGAACTTTTAGAAGGACCTATCGCGGAGAAAATGCAGTGAGCGACACCTTTGGAGAATACTCTTGGGCTGTCAGGACGTATGAATGCGGCCCAGACGGCTCGGCTACGATGGCCTCTGTCTGCAACTGGCTGCAGGAGGCAGCAAGTCTTAACGCCGAGGCACTGTCCTTTTCGAAGTCCAACTTCGAGTCTGCCGGCGAAAACATCTCATGGGTGCTTACGCGCCTCAAGGTGAAGATGTCGCGATTCCCGAAGTGGGGCGAGACAGTCTCGATACTAACGTTCCCGCGCGGTGGACGGCGGATTGTCGCGTGGCGTGATTTCGTCTTGACTGGCGCGAACGGCGAGGAACTCGGACGCGCCACCAGCGAATGGATGCTCATAGACCTTTCATCCCGCAAGGTAGTCGCCATTCCCGAAGCCGTGTTTGCAGCGGCGAACACGGTCAGGAAACCTGTTTTTGGAGACGAGCCGCTACCAAAGCTGCGGTGGGAATGCAGCGTTGCGTCCCCTGACGCACTCATATTCCGCGCACGACGCGGCGACATCGACTTGAACGGGCATGTCAACAACGTCCATTATGTCGAATGGCTGATGGAAGGACGCCCTGACTCGGCGAGCCCGTGCCATGAACTCGAAATCGTGTTCAAGTCGGAGACGCTTGCAGGGGAAGAGGTGCGCGTCGAATCCGTCGAGACGGAACCAAATGTGTTCGTTCACCGCGTATACGCTCCCGACGGTCGCGACCACGTCTTAGCAAGGACTGCACGATAGTCATAAATGACAAATATGGAGCATAGCTTTTCAATCGTCCTTCTTCGCCCTGAAATCCCGCACAACACGGGAGCGATAGGTCGGCTCTGCGTAGGGCTGGGAGTGCCGCTTCATCTCGTCCGGCCTCTCGGCTTCGCTCTCGACGACCGCTATATCGCCCGCGCGGGTCTCGACTACTGGCCGCATCTCGATGTGACAATTCACGACACTTGGGAAGAGTATCTTGCCGCGGCAAAACCAAAGCGACTCTTTTTCCTTTCGACGCACGGCGAGAAATCTCTTTATGAGTGCAGCTTTTCCGAAGGCGATGCGCTTGTGTTCGGCAACGAATCGTCAGGGCTACCAAAGGATTTCTACGACCGCTACAAAGAATCTCTCTTCAAGATACCGATGCCCGGCGAACACGCGCGAAGCATCAACCTTGCAAACGCCGTCTCCATCGCCGCGTATGAGTGCTACAGACAACTATCAAGAACATAACAAGAAGATGTGAGGCAATCTAAAGAAAGGACAAAACTATGAAAAAGAACCTTGGAAAGAAGAACTGGATGTTCCCGATGCCGGTCTTGATGATCGGCACTTACGGGGAAGACGAAACACCTGACGTGATGAACGCAGCATGGGGTGGAATCACGCTCGAGGACGAGATAACGATTTGCATCGATACCTCGCACAAGACTTGGGAAAACATCGCCGCCCGCAAAGCGTTCACAGTCGCTTTCGGCACCGCCGACAAGGTTGCGGCCTGCGACTACTTGGGGCTCGTCAGCGGCAACAAGACTCCCGACAAGGTCTCGAAGAGCGGGTTTACCGTCACAAAGAGCGAATTCGTCGATGCTCCGGTCATCAACGAACTGCCACTTGTTCTCGAATGCGAGCTTGTCTCGATGAACGAGGAGAACTGCAACGTCGTCGGGAAGATCGTCAATTGCGCTGTCGAGGAAGCGGCGCTTACCGACGGCAAGCCCGACGCCGCGAAGATGAAGCCGATCTGCTTTGACCCCTGCGACCACGTCTATCGCATCATGGGAGACGCCGTCGCAACCGCATTCTCCGTCGGCAAGGAGCTAGCATGACAGATCTAACTGAAAAGACGCTCGCCACCGAGCGCAAGTACACAGGCAAGATCATCAGCGTCGATCTTCTCGACATCGAGCTGCCGGATGGTCGCAAGGCGAAACGCGAGGTGATACGCCACGGCAACGCCGTTGCAATCCTCGCCCGCCGCCCTGACGGGAAGTTCGTCTTCGTGAAGCAATACCGCAAGGCAGCGGAAGAGGCGCTGATCGAGGTAATCGCCGGTGGACTTGAACCTGGCGAAGACCCGATAGAGGGAGCAAAGCGTGAGACGGCCGAAGAGACTGGCTACGAGGTAACTTCCATTAAGTTCCTCACGACTATCATCTGCACTCCCGGCTACTGCGAGGAACGCATACACCTCTACTTCGCGGAAATTTCCGGCACCGCCCACGCGCAAGACCAGGATCCCGACGAGAACGTCTATCCAGTCGTCCTCTCTGAAGCCGAAGTAGAGGACGGGATCCGCAACGGTACCATCTTCGACTCAAAGACGCTCTCCGCCTGGCTTTGCTGGAAGCTTGCGAGGTAGCAAACTGCAATACCGCAACATACGGAGAATTTGCAAGGAACGACACCATGAAACGCGGACTTGTACTTGAAGGCGGCGGATTGCGCGGGCTGTTTACGGCCGGCGTACTAGACGTCTTCATGGAACACGGCGTGAAATTCGACGGAATCATCGGCGTCTCGGCAGGCGCCTGCTTCGGCTGCAACTACAAGAGCGGGCAGGTCGGACGCGTGATCCGCTACAACAAGCGCTTCGCGCGCGATCCCCGCTACTGCTCGTGGTCATCGCTCTTCAAGACGGGCGATCTCTTCAACGCCGACTTCTGCTACCGCGAGCTTCCAATGGAGCTTGATGTCTTCGATGCCGCTACATACGCGGCAAACCCAATGGAATTCCATGTCGTCGCCACTGACTGCGCGACTGGCAAACCAGCATACAAGCGGCTCGACAAGGCCGACGCACGGGCGTTCGAGTGGATTCGCGCCTCGGCCTCCATGCCGGTCGTCTCGCGGCCAGTCTCAATCGACGGCTGCGAGTATCTCGACGGCGGTCTTTCCGACGGAATCCCCCTTCGCTACTTCGAGTCGCTTGGCTACGACTTCAACGTCGTCATCACGACGCGCCCGCACGGCTACAGGAAGTTCCCCTCGTGGAAGCACCGCTTGGCAAAGCCGTTTCTCCGCCGCTACCCGGCCGTCTACAAGGCACTCAAGACGCGGCACGAATGGTACAACGAAACGCTAAGCTACATCGATTCGCGCGTTGCGGACGGCGCGGCGATCCTGATTGCACCCGACACACCGCTCGACATATCGCGCGTCTGCCACGATCCGGACCGTATGCAAGCCGTGTACGAAGTCGGGCGCAAAAAAGCACAGACAAATATAGAAAGGATAATGCAAGATGATTGACTTCGACTACTGGTCGCCGACGTATATCGCGTTGGGCAAAGGCAAGGAATCGCGCACTGGCGAGCTGGTGCGGCGTTTCGGCGGGCACAAAGCATTGCTCCATTAAGTCGGAGGCCAAGCGGTCTTAGGAAGACAAAATTTGTATTCAACTCCTTGGC
>JAZSLQ010000114.1:0-57402 GCA_045535455.1 Kiritimatiellia bacterium
TTGTCTTCCTAAGACCGCTTGGCCTCCGACTTCGGCACCGGCCGTACGCTTCATCCCGACAACATGGCGGCGGGCCCGTCCAGCTACGGCATGACCGACACCATGGGCCGCATGCACTCCGACGCGCAGTTCGCGGGCTCGAGCTCGGTTCCTGCGCACGTCGAGATGATGGGCCTCATCGGCATGGGCAACAACCCGATGGTCGGCGCGACGGTTGCCGTCGCAGTCGCCGTTGAGGAAAGCTTCAAGAAGTAATCTTCCCAAAAGCAGGAAAAGGGGGCGCGGAACGATTGTCCGCGCTCCCTTTTTGTTTGCAAAAGCCCTTGTTATGTTTATCGCGGGAAAGTCGCGGCAGCTGCCCGTTTTATGGTATAATACGCGAAAATGAAACGAGAAACTCTTGAAGCGGAAATAAGGAATGTCGTTCTGTCGTCCGTCGAAGTGGACGGTCTTACCGCAGAAGACCTTCCTTCTGATGTCGCGCTTTTCGGCGACGGAGTCGGTCTAGACAGCATTGACGCTCTTGAAATCGGCGCCGCGCTCCGAAAGAAATACCAGGTTAAATTCAAGGCGAATTCCGATGAGAACCGTGAGCATTTCAAGACGATAGCGTCGCTCGCGTCCTTCATCGCCGCAAACGCCGGCATAGAGCTTGAGGACTGAACTCATGAAGAACACGAAAGACGAGATACTTGAAAAGATATCGGCGGTGCTTGCCGACGAGTTCGAGATCGATGCGGCTAAGCTAACGCCAGACGCCCGGCTTTTCGAAGACCTCGATCTCGACAGCATCGATGCCGTAGACCTGGTAGTCAGGCTTCAGCAGGCAACGGGTGTAAAGGTCAAGGCAGAAGACTTCAAGTCAATACGCACGCTGGGCGACGTCGCCGAAGTGACGGCGCGTCTTGTTGAAGAGCAGGCCGTTCAGGGCGGCGTATGACTTCGAGCCGCATCAGCCTTGTGGCCCGCATTGCCTTGGCGCCGCTTGTAGTGCTGGCGCTTTATCTTCTCAAGGCAAACGTATGGTTCAGGCTGTATCCAGTGCTGATGGTTGCCGTGGCTCTCGTCGTGTTCGCGATTTCCCTGTGGCGTACGCCGCTTGTCGAGGTCTTTGCCCGCCGCATGGGCGAGACGCTGGACGCCCGTGGCGTCGTGTACTGCCGTCGCGTGACGGTGGTATGGACTGTGTTCTTGTCGATACACCTTGTGGTGACGTTCTTGACGGTGTTTGCCTCGCATGAGACATGGGCTTTGTACAACGGCGTCCTTGCGTATCTGATGATGGGGGCGCTTTTCGTCGGAGAATGGCTGTTCAGGCGGAGGT
Organism: Kiritimatiellia bacterium; assembly: GCA_045535455.1. Lineage (GTDB taxonomy): Bacteria > Verrucomicrobiota > Kiritimatiellia > RFP12 > UBA1067 > UBA1067. Next base: position 1,325 of record JAZSLQ010000114.1, read on the forward strand.
ATAGGCGTGGCTGACGTGGCTTTCTCCACTTCCGGATCGACCGGCGACTCCAAGCGGATATTGCGCTCGGAGGCGTCGCTTTCGGCTGATGCTCTCGCGCTGGTGTCGGCGTTTCCCGACTTGTGGAGCTCCTGTGACGCCGTAGTGGCGACGATCAGGCCGGAGCACATGTACGGTGCGCTTTGGCGCGTGCGCGCGCCAGCTGTAGCCAAGGTGGAGGTCGAGCCCGCCGTCGTCATTTCCGTCGAGGAAGTCGTCGCCGCCTGTGCGCGGCACGGGCGCATACTCTTCGTCACGACGCCTTCCTTTCTCGAAAAGGCGCTGCATCATCCAGACTTCCCCGCGCTGAAAGGTGGAGTAATCGGTGTTGTCACGTCCGGCAGCTTGTTGCGGCGAGAGACGGCGTTGGCGGTCGCAAATGCGCTTGGCGTCTGTCCTCTGGAGATATTCGGCAGCACTGAAACCGGCACCGTCGCCTGGCGTCGCCAGGTCGAAGGCGAGGAGTGGCATGTCATGCAGGGCGTACGCGCCTTTGCTGCGGAAGACGGAAGATTGGTCGTGGACTCTCCGTTTGCGATGTCACGCCCGTTCAAGATGTCCGACGCCGTCAAGTTCGTGTCAGAAAGCGCGTTTCTGCTGCTTGGGCGTACGGACCGCATGGTGAAGGTCCTCGAGAAGTACGTCTCGCTTGTGGAGATCGAGCGTGCTTTCGAGTCCCATCCGCTCGTCGCCAGTGCCCGCGCTGCAGTCTGTCCAGGAGACGTGTCGCGCATAGGCGTCCTTGTCGTGCCCAATGGCGAAGGCCGTGCGGCGCTCGCCTCCGGGTCGTATTCTGCGGTCGCGTCGCTCCTTCGCCGCGACTTGCTGCCGTCTGTCGGTGGCGCGGCCTTCCCTCGGCGCCTTAGGTTCGTTCGGGAGCTTCCTGTCAACGAGCAGGGCAAGGCAACGGCATTCGCGGTGCAGTCGGAGCTTGCGGAGTGGTGCCAGGAGCCCGTCGTGCTTGACTGGCGCGAGACTGGCGCCGAAATATCCGCGAAGCTGGTGTTCCCTCCCGACTCGGAGTTTTTCAAGGGGCACTTCCCCGGCTTCCCTGTGCTGCCCGGCGTGGCGCAGCTCTATGTCCTCTGCCGTTTTGCCGGACGTGCGTTTGGCGACTTTCCGCCTGTCGCGGTCTATCGGCGTCTCAAGTTTCAGCGGATAATATTGCCCGGACGCGAGGTGGAGTTTGCGGTGTCGCGACGCGGGGAGGGCAGTTTCGAGTTCTCATTCTCCTGCGCAAACGGGCCGTGTTCGTCCGGAATCGTGGAAAGGTCGGCGTCATGAGCCTGAGGCATGCAGTGGCCTTGGTAGCGTTCGTGTCGGCGATCGCTTCGCAGGCGGCGTTGGACGTCGATTCGCAAGGCGTAGTCGCGCTACAGAAGGCCTTGGGCTCCAGCGCGACATGGACGATGGAGAGGAAGTTCCCTGAATCTGTCCGGACGCTTGTCTCCACTGGCACCGTCGACTGCGTGGTCGGCACTGGCATACAGTGGCGCGTTCTTCATCCGTTTCCGTCGTCCGTGGAGATGACGGTGGATTCCATGGTCTTCGAGGACGAAGACGGTCGGCGCATCAAGAAGCTTGCAGACATGCCCTATTATTCGGCCATACGTGAAAAGGCGGATGCCTTTGCGCGTGGAGACACGTCTGCGTTCGACGAGTTGTTCGAGATGTCCTCGTCTGCCCTGGACTGCGGAGGCTGGGTGCTGACGATGAAGCCAAAGCAGTCGGCGCTGCGTCGGCTTTTCACGTCTGTCGAGCTGTCCGGCGACCGGGCTTTTACAAACGCCGTGCTTCGTGCAGGCGACGGCGGAGTTTCGGTCATCCGCTTTGTGGAGCGGTCGCGTGGCAAATAGGGGAGCCATCGCCTGTGTGGTGGTGCCGCTAGCGCTTGCGTCGGCCTGCGCCATGCTGCTTGCAACGCGCCACGTCGAGTTAAAGACCTCGATCTACGATCTTGTCGGCGACGTCGCCACGGCCATTCCCGCCGCCGTGCGGGAGCGTTCTTCCAACGTTGTGCCGGTCATCGTGTCTTCGCAAGACTTTGCCGCCGCGCGTTCAGCAGCCGAGTCGCTGGCCGATCGTCTTTCTGCGGATGACTGCGTGTCGGTGCGCTGCCGTCTTGCCGGCGACGAGATGGCGGCGATCCTTGACGTGTTCAGCAGCCGCTGCGCCGGGCTTGCCTCCGAGCGCGACGCGTCGATGCTCACGACCACCGAGGGGCGTAGCCGCCTTGCTCGCGCAGCGGCGAGGAAGTATTATTCGTCGCCCATTCCGCCTCTGTTCGCCCCAGCGAAAGACCCGTTTTGCCTTGCCGACGGGTTTGTGGCTTCGCTTCCGCGGTCCGTTTCTGGGTGGGGGCTGAAGGAAGGTGTTCTCGCCGCAGAGCAAAACGGTGTTTCGCATGTGCTCGTCTCGATGACATTGAAGCGCAGCGTCGCGGACGACGCAGATGCGCTTGTGGCGTTTCGGGCACGGCTCCGCTCGGCTATCGACGGAGAGCGGCTCCGTCATGCAGAAGTAGAATACAGCGTGTGCGGGGTGCCCATGCACACTGCGGCGGCGGCTGGCAGGTGCAAGTGGGAGATCGGCTGGCTTACGTGTGTATCTCTGCTCTTCATCGCCATGCTCTCGGCGCTGGTGTTCAGGTCCGTGAAGTGGATTCCGCTCCTCGTGTCCACCTTTCTTGTGGCGGCGTCGGCCGGGGCTTTCGTCTTGGTGCTGTGTTTTTCCTCCATTCATGTCATGTCGCTTGTATTGGGAACGACTGTCCTCGGCTTGGTCGTTGACTATTCGTTTCATTGGCTGTTGCAGCAAGGCCGCCGCCGGGAAGTCGTCTGGGGCCTTCTCGTGTCCTTTGCGACAACTGAAATTAGTTTTCTGCCGCTCGTCCTCTCGACTTTGCCGATCCTTCGCCAGTCGTTCGTGTTTCTTGGCGTCGGGTTGGCGTCGGCGCTTGCCTTCGTCCTTCTTGCATATCCGAGCCAGGAACCAAGCGGTGTTGAGAGGAGTGGTGTTGCGCCCCATTGCGGTCTCGGCAGATGCGTCGTCTTGCTTCGGGCGTTGTTGCTTATCGTCTTGGCAGCGGCTGTTTTCGGGCTGTCCCGCGTTCGCTTCGCCACCGATCCGCAGGATCTCTACAGGCCCGATGCGGAAATTGCCGCGGCCGAGCGGCTTTTCGCGGAGCTTGGTGGCACTGCGGATGGAAAAGGCGGTTTTGTCGTCACTTCTGGCTCTGACGACCTTGAGACGCTGCTTGAGCGCGAGGCCGCGGTCGGTCTGCCGGAGTCTGTGCCATGCGCTTCCCGCGTCCTGTTGCCGCTTTCGAGGCGCCTCGCGAACGTTTCGCTCGAGGATCGGCTGCGTGAGGAGCAGGGTGAACGGCAGTGCGAACTACTGGGACTCGCCGCGCTGCCGGGGATTGAGCGACCGTTGCCATGGCAGTGGGAAGACGTCCCGCAGCCATTCGTCGGCTCTCTTGTCGTCGGCAATTCGCTTGTCGCAAGGGTGACGGCCGAACCGAAGGGGCCATTGCCGGAGGGCGTCGTCTTCTGTCGCCCGAAGGAGACTATCGGCAGGATTCTTTCGGACTGGACCAGTGAGGCGCGAAATCGGCTTTGCGTATCCTTCCTGCTAATGTTTGTCGTGCTTGCCGTGTTCTTCGGGCGCTCTGCGCTGGCCGTGTCGTTCCCGTCGGTCTTTGCGGTCTGCGTCGTCTGGGGTGCCATTTCCTTGAGCGGCGCGAGCGTGAACTTGTTTCACGTCCTTGCGTGCTTCTTGCTTGTCGGCATGAGCGTGGACTATACGGTGTTCCTGCGTTCTGGCGGGCGTGATGCGCTGAAGCCGGTGCTGTGCTCGCTTCTCACGAGCATGGTCGGCTTCGGGGCGCTTGCATTCGTGTCGTTCCCCGTGGTCAGTGCATTCGGCAAGGTTCTTGGAATCGGCCTTCCCACGGCTTTCCTCTGCGCCATCGCGGTGGCGCCAAGTCGATGTGCCGTGCCCTCGACGCCGCAGACCGAGCATGGTGCTTCGCCTTTGGGTCTTGAAGTCCTTTTCCTCGCGTATCGGGTGTTCGGACTGAGGGTGCTGCATTTCTGCTCCGGCTGCGTCGGTCTTTGCGTATGGGCTTTTTCGGGCGCAGTCCGCAGGGCTTCGCCGTCGCCAAGGAAGGTAGCGGCGTTTACCTGTTCGCTCGCAGACAAGCTTGTCGTCATGGCCGAAGGCCCTCGCCTGCCAACGGTTGAGCTCGACGACTCGCGCGACGCTGCGGCCTTTGCATCAGATGTCGCCGCGAAGAAAGGCGTCTTTGTCCTTTCTTCGCACTGCGGGACAATCGAGGTGCTTGCCGCGCTCGGAGAGTGCGACGTGACGTTCCATGCGTGGATGGAGTTTTCGCGCACGTCGGTCTTCAACAGCTTTTACATGCGCCATGCGCGGCGCGGCAAGGTCGTGATCCATCCGATATCGGAATTCGGCATGGAGACCGTGTTCGAGGCGGGCGACGCGCTTGACTCCGGCGACTGCCTCGTTATGGCGGGCGACCGCGGGTTTGGGAGGATGATGGGCGTTCCGTTCCGAGGCGGCGAGCTGAAACTTCCCGAAGGCGCGTTTCGCTTTGCCAACTCGCTTGGACATCCGGTTTACTTCGTCGCCTGCGTCGCGACTGGCCCGTGCCGCTACAGGGCGGTAGTCCGCAGGCTGCCGTCCGGTGCGCATGACATGGCGCGCGTCTATGCGTCTGCGCTCGATGAAGTTTCGGCTGAGTTTCCCGAACAGTGGTTTAGATGGGAAGGAGAGGTGTGATGGGTTATGTACTGACGGACATTGGCATAGTCTCCGCGCTTGGCTCTGGCGTGGCCGAGACGACGGAGAGGATGTTTGCAGGCGACGTTTCCGGCATGGTTGCCTTAGGCGGTCTTGTTGGCGGCGATTCGACGGTCTTCGGCTTCGCGCCGGAATCGGCTGTGTCGCCGGCGGCGATAGCCGCGGCCGGCACGCGAATAGGCGCAGTCCTCGACGCGGCGATGGCACAGCTCGCCCCTGCGCTCGACGCTCTTCGCCGCGAGATTCCTGCGAGCCGGATCGGCGCGGTCATCGGCACCAGCAATTCCACGATGGAGGAATTCACCGACAATCCAGATCGCATCGACATGGCGTATCCCGCGGAGCGGCTGAAGTCGAAGTGGGGCGTCGGCGGCCCGGCGTGGTCCGTCTCTACGGCGTGTTCGTCGTCGGCCAAGGTGTTCGCGTCCGCGAGGCGCCTTCTGGACAGCGACATCTGCGACGCCGTGGTTGTCGGCGGCGCGGATGCGTACACGCGCACGGTCGTCGAGGGCTTCCATGCTCTTGAGGCGCTGTCGCCCTCGTTGACAAGGCCCCTTGCGGCGGATCGCCGCGGCATAAATCTTGGCGAGGGTGCGGCGGTGTTCCTGCTAAGGCGAGGCGACGTCGCCGGAATAGAGTTGCTTGGCGTTGGAGAGAGTTCGGACGCCTACCATCTCACGGCGCCTGACCCGGACGGCCTTGGCGCCGAGGCGTCGATGCGAGCAGCGCTGGCCGACGCCGGCCTTTCGCCGCGTGACGTCGACTACGTGAACTTGCATGGCACGGGGACGACGTACAACGACGCCATGGAGTGCGCGGCGGTACGTCGCGTCTTTGGCGATTCCGTGCCGTGCTCATCCACGAAGCCGATGACAGGCCATTGTCTCGGCGCTGCGGGCGCAATAGAGGTCGCGCTTTGCTGGCTGGCCATCCGCCGCGGCTGCGGAATGCCGCCGCATTGCGTCTCGCCGGTCGATCTCGGTCTTGCGCCGTTCCCCGTTCCGCAGATTGGCGACAACGGCAAGATTGGCGTCGCACTGACGAACTCGTTCGCCTTCGGCGGCAGCAACGCCACGGTTGTAATCGGATCGCGCGGGAATATGGTATAATAACCGCGAATGACAAGCGAAGTAGATGTAAACGTGGCCGAACTGCTTCCGCAGAGCGAGCCGATGGTCTTGTTGTCGGGGTGCAGCCCGCAGCGGACCCCGGAAGCCATCGATGCGTGGGTTGACATCTCTCCATCGTCGCAGTTTTACATGTCGTCGATGAATGGCGTTCCCGGCTGCGTCGCCTTGGAGTACATGGCGCAGGCGATGGCCCTCTGCGTTGGGTTCTGCCGTCGGCGGAAGGGCCTTGCGCCGAAGCTGGGGTTTGTGCTTGGGTCTCGTCGGCTTTCGATCTTCGTTCCGTGTTTCCGCAATGGCGAGCGCTATTCGGTGCAGGCGACCTGCGTTTACGAGGACGAGTCGTTTGCATCGTTCAAGTGCTCGATTTCCGATGCGCGCGGTTCCGTCGCGGCCGAGGCGCAGCTTAGCGCCTTTCAGCCGGAAGACGGGCTTTCGCGCGACAAACTGGAGGAATTTGCATGAAGAAGGTTCTGGTAACAGGCTCAAGCCGCGGTATCGGACGGGCGATCGCTCTGGGACTTGCCCGCGCCGGATACGATCCTGTCCTGCATTGCGTCAGCAGGATTGACGCCGCGGAAGAAGTCGCGAAGGCCGTGAAGGCGCTCGGTTGCACAGGCGAGATATTGCGGTTCGACATATCGAACAGAGACGAGTCCAAGGCGGCGCTTGACGCATGGGTCGCGGCAAACGGCGCTCCGTACGGCGTCGTCCTCAACGCCGGCATCGTTGACGACAACGCGTTCCCCGCGCTTGAGGACGAGCAATGGGATCGAGTGCTGCGAACGGACCTTGACGGCTTCTACAATGTCTTGAAGCCTCTTGTCCTTCCAATGGTCCAGGCAAGGGCCGGAGGGCGCATCGTCGTGCTGTCGTCCATGTCAGGCGTCGCCGGGAACCGCGGGCAGACGAACTACGCCGCGGCCAAGGCCGGCGTGATCGGCGCGGCCAAGTCGCTCGCAGTGGAACTTGCGCGGCGCAAAATCACGGTCAACTGCGTGGCTCCCGGCATAGTGGAGACCGACATGACAGACGGCATATTTGCGGACGAGGCATTGAAAGCCGTGCCGATGCGGCGTTTCGGCACGCCAGACGAAGTCGCCGCCGCGGTTCTTTTCCTGATGTCTGACGGCGCCTCTTACATAACGCGGCAGGTGATACAGGTCAACGGGGGTATGTGCTGATGCGGAGAGTTGTCGTAACGGGGTATGGAATAGTCAGTTCGCTTGGGAATTCGATCCCGGCGGCGTTCGAGCGTTTGAAGACGCCTCGGAACTGCGTCGAGCGCTCCGAAGACCTCGCCGGCTACAAGGGGCTGCAGAGTTTCCTATGGGCTCCGTCGCATTTTGAGCGTCCGCCGGAGTACACGCGAAAGGTTGTCCGCACGATGAGCCCGGTGTCGATAATGGCGCTCAACGCGACGGAACAGGCCCTTGCCCAGTCGGGGCTCCTGGGCGATCCGCTGGTGAAGGGCGGGCGTCTTGGCATCGCCTATGGTTCCTGCTCGGGAAGCGTAACGGCGAATGGGGACTTTTTCAGCATGTTGGCCGGCCGCGAGGTCCGCAACGTGACGAGCTCAACGTACATAAAGATGATGGCGCACACATGCGCTGTGAACCTTTCGGTCCACTTCGGCACGACAGGACGCCTGCTGCCTACTGGCACCGCCTGTACGTCGGGTTCCCTTGCCGTCGGAGAGTCCTACGAGTTGATTGCCTGGGGCAAGCAGGATGCCATGATCGCCGGCGGCGCCGAGGAATTCAGCGCGACGCAGGTCGCGGTGTTCGACACGCTTTTCGCCACCTCCCGCCGCAACGACTCGCCGCAGATTACCCCGCGGGCGTTTGACCGCGACCGTGACGGGCTTGTAATCGGAGACGGCGCCGCCACGTTGATACTCGAGGAGCGCGAGCATGCCCTTGCGCGCGGGGCAACAATCCTCGCAGAGATTGTCGGATACGGCACAAATACGGATGGCCGCCATGTCACGCAGCCGAACGCCGAGACCCAGGCGGAGGCGATTCGGCTTTCTCTGGAGAGCGCGGGAGTCTCGCCGCGGGACATTGGCTATGTTAACGCCCATGGAACCGCCACGGAGCTCGGCGACATCGCCGAGGGCGTCTCGCTTGGAAAGGTGTTTGGCGACTGCCGTCCGCCCGTCAGCACGATAAAGGGCTATACCGGGCATACGCTCGGCGCCTGCGGCGCCATTGAGGCCGCGATGACGATAGAGATGATGCGCCATGGATGGTTCGCGCCGAATCTCAACTTGGACAATCCCGACGAGCGTTGCGGCGACCATGATTTCATAACGGGTTCAGGGCGTTCGCTCGACGTGGAGTTCGCGATGTCCAACAACTTCGCTTTCGGCGGCGTTAACACGTCGCTCATCTTCCGCAGGGCATGAAGGGCACGCATAGCATAGCCGCATGGTCGGTGATTGACCCTGGCGAATTGCCGGACGTCTCGTTTTCACCTCCGATCATGCGTCGCCGCCTCTCGCCATTGCAGAAGCTCTTCTTCGCTCTCGCCCATTCCGTCGAAAGTGCCGCTCCGGCGACGACGGTTTTCGCCTCCCGCGACGGAGAGGACTTGCTGACTCGCCGCATTGTGGACGAATTCCATGCCGACGGGTCGGTTTCCCCCCAGAGGTTCAGTTCGTCGGTGTACAATGCGGCGCCGGGGCTCTGGAGTGTACTGACTCGGAACCGTGCGCCGTACACGGCGATTGCCGCGGGAGAGGACACGATAGAGTGCGGGCTGTTGGAGCTTTTCATGCATGGCGCACAGAGTCCCGCGACGCTTGTCTATGCCGAAGAGACAGGCGGTGGATATGGGTTTGCACTGGCGCTTGGCGCCGCGACCGGGGCGCGGCTTTTCGACGTGTCCGTCGGCGACGCGTCTCGGTCGGCCATTACGTTCTCTGACGCGAAGGCGTTTTTGTCCGGGGAGTCGCGCGAATTGGCCGGGCGTTGGCTGACGTTGCGGAGCGCGTGATGGCTGGCGTGTGTGGAAAGCTTTATGCCTTGTGGCGCGGTTTCGCGTCGACGGCGCTCTTCGTGGTTTTCGGAATCGGGAGCCTGCTGTTTACGCTGATTGTACTGATACTGAGAAAGCCGTCTCTTTGCCAGCCGGTCATGCTCGCCTTGTGGAAGCTGACTGTTTTCCTTTTCAAGTTCACTGGTCTTATTAGCGTCGACTGCCCGCGCAGTGTCGCAGATACCCGCGGATGCGTCATTGTCGCAAACCATCCTTCCCTCATAGACGTTGTCTTGCTCACCGTGCTGGTGCCACGCACGCTCTCCGTTGCAAAACATGCCTTGCTGCGCAATCCGTTTGTGTCCGCCATCGTTCGCCATACGACCCTGCCGGACGACGAACGGCTGCCTGCCGCGGCAGCTCCGTATCTCGCATCAGGGTGGAACGTGCTGATATTCCCCGAGGGAACTCGTTCCGCGAGCCCAGACTCGCTTCGCAGGTTCCATCGCGGGGCTGCTCAACTTGCGCTACGCGCCAAGGCGCCTGTCCTTTGCGCGGGCATCGTCCTTTCCCGGGCGATATTGGGCAAAGGGCAGAAGCCGTGGGACATGGGGTATGAGCGGGTGCGATATTCGTTTAGGTTCGAAAGGCTGTCCGCCCCGATGCACGATGACGAAAGGGGGTTTCACCCTCGCGCAGTGGAGTTGACGGACGAGATGCGTCGCAAGATTCTCTCTCTTATGGATGGGGAGCCCGGTTGACAAGTGCGGGCACATTGCCCCATTTGCGACAAATTATGGTATAATGTCTCACAGACAACATCTTGGAGCAAGTCATGACAATTCGCGGATTGCTTGAAAAGAACGTCGCCGAAAGGCCTGGTCGCAATGCGCTCGTCTGGAGCGAGAACAAGACGTGGATGCGTCGCACGTGGCGGGAGTACCTCGCCCGCGTGCGTGACGTCGCCGAGGGCTACGGAACGCGCTTCGACCTGAAGCCGCGCGAAGAGAACGTGGCGATTATCCTTGGGAATTCCCCAACTTGGCTCGAGGCATATCTCGCCCAGTCAGGCGCAGGGGTCTCGGTCGTGCCGCTCGACCCCAAGCTCCATGACGCCGAAGTCGAGTACATCCTCGCCGACTCCGAGGTCGTGGTCGTTACTACCGACGTCCACCATCTCAAGATGATGATGGGCCTTGCGCCGCGGCTTCCGAAGCTCAGGGGCATCGTCTGCGTTGACGGCATCATCAACGAGGGGCAGAACATCGGCAAGGTCAAGGTCGTCGGGTTCGAGAAGCTCCGCATCTCGGGCGGTGGCGCGTGGTACGACGCGCATGTGGCCCGAGAGGACGACGTCGCTTCCATCATCTACACCTCGGGAACGACGGGCAAGCCCAAGGGCGCGATGCTCACGCACAGGAATTTCATAAGCGACATCGACGGTGCGTTCAAGACCTTCCACGCGGATGTCGGCGAGAACGACAGCTTCTTCACCGTCCTCCCGCTCTTCCACGCGTTCAGTTTCACGGCGAACTTCCTCGGGCCGCTCTTCGTCGGGTGCGAGATGCAGTTCGTCGAATCGCTCAGGACGGTCGCGCGCGACATGAAGCTCCTCAAGCCATCCGTCCTCTGCGCCGTTCCGCTCCTTTGCGAGAAGCTCTACGACAAGATACAGGAGGGGCTTGATTCCTCCAAGATCGCGCGCACGCTTCTCGCGATAGGCATCAGGGGCCCCGTGATGCACATGGTCCTCCAGAAGCTCGGTGGCCGCCTCCGCTACATGATAACCGGCGGCGCGCCGTGCCCCAAGCACGTTCTCGAGTGCTTCAGGAAACTCCATGTCAACTTCGTCGAGGGCTATGGTCTTACGGAGTGTTCGCCAGTCGTCTCCGTCACGAGCGCCGACTGCTGCAAGGTCGGCACTATCGGCAAGCCGTGTGCAGGGGTCGAGGTTCGGCTCGCCGACATGAACGAGTCCGGCGTCGGAGAGTTGCAGGTAAAGGGCCCGATCGTCATGAAGGGCTACTTCCACAACGAGAAGGCGACGAAGGAGGCGTTCGACGGCGAGTGGTTCGCGACGGGAGACCTCGCGTCCATAGACGAGGACGGGCTCATCACGATCCGCGGCAGGAAGAAGGCGCTTATCGTCAACCGTGAAGGCAAGAACATCTACCCAGAAGAGGTCGAGAACGTCATCGGCAAGGATCCCGTGATCCAGGACGTCGTCGTCGTCGGTTACACGATGGGCGGCGATCCGGGCGAGAAGGTTGGCGCAATCGTCTATCCAAACGAGGAATGGTTCAAGGAACAGAACGGCGGCAAGCTTCCCGACTGGGTTGAGGTCGAGAAGGCAGCGATCAAGCATGCGCAGGAGCGCAGCGCCGAGCTCGCCGACTACAAGCGCGTCCGCAAGGTCGTCGTCTGGAAGGAGCCCCTTGAGCGCACTTCGATCGGGAAGGTCCGCCGCGTCGCCTACAAGGGCAAACTGGACGAGTGAACACGTACCTGATTTGGCTTGAGTGGCCCGAGAGGTGCTTTCGGGCGAATGACGGGGACCTGAAGTTCTTCAGGTCCCTCGTGCCCAAGGGAAGCCGCGTCGTGCGCGTGCGCAGCGAGTCAGCATTCCTCAAGGCCCTCCCGTCTGCGACCCACGCCGTCGTCTGGCATTTCAGGAAGGAGTGGTACCCGAGCGCGCCGAAACTCAAGGTCCTTGCGACGCCGGCTGCCGGCCGCGAACTCGTCGCGTGGCGTGACGCGCCGAAGGGCGTTAAGGTCCATTTCGGCTCATTCCACGGCCCTATCATCGCCGAGACCGTCCTCGGCTTTCTTCTTGCGTGGACCCGCGGGTTCTTCTGGAAGGGCCCTATGTGGCCGCGCGAGGAGCTTGCAGAGCATTGTGGCGACCTCGAGGGCACGACGGCCGTGATTGCCGGCTTCGGGCGCATTGGCCGCGCAATCGCCGCGCGTCTCGAGCCGTTCGGCGTCGAGTGCTTTGGAATTACGCGCCACGGGATTTTCACTTTGAAAAACTTTCATGATGGACGTTTGACAACCGACATTCGCCAGAGGCCCTCTGCCACTCTGCGTCTCTCGGCACTCGCTTCGCTCGGCTTGGACGCTTTCCCATCGGTCGCGTCCACCCTCAGGGGGCGGTTACGCGCCTCTGCGTTAAAAATACCCACTTCATTGCTCCGACGTGCCGACTGGTTTATCCTCGCGCTACCGTCCGACACCGGAACCGACGACTTCCTCGACGCGCGGCTTGTTCGCCGCCTTCCGAAGAAGTGCGTCGTTGTCAACGTCGGACGCGGCAACGCCGTTGACGAGGATGCTCTCCTTGCGGCAATAAAAGAAGGTCGGCTCGCGGGTGCCTATCTCGATGTCTTCAAGCATGAGCCGACGGCGCTCAATCCAATGGTCGGCCCACAGGGCAAGGGTCTTGCCGCGGCGAAGAGAGTTCCATGGAACCTCGTTCGCATGCCGCACGCCTGCGCTTTCTCGTCGCGCTACATGAAGGAGTGCTTCCAGGAACTCGCGAGGGAGGGTGTTCTCAAGTGAAGGGCGTTTTCGAGGTTTCGAGCGTCGAGGAGACGTGGTCGCTTGCGAAAGAGCTCGCCAAGGAACTTAAGCCAGGCGACGTCGTCTGTCTCGAAGGTGACCTCGGTGCTGGAAAGACGACTTTTACGCAGGGGCTCGCCGCAGCGCTTGGCGTGCCAGGACGCGTGACATCGCCAACATTTTGCATAGTCCAGGAGCACCAGTCGCCCGACGTTTTGTTCGTCCATATGGATCTCTATCGTCTCCACGGAGAGGAGGACGTAGAGGCAATTGGCTGGGAGGACTATCTTTCGCGCGGGGCCATTATTGCCGTGGAATGGCCAGAGAGGGCGGGTGCGCTTTTGCCGTCTTCGGCGTACCATGTGACCTTTCAACATTTTGGGGAAGAAAAACGCAGAATCACCATTGACAAGGGGAGCAATTTTGAGGTATAATACGCGCCAAATGGTTGGATTGTATAAACAAATCGCTGCCTTGGCGCTTCTCGGCTGCGTACTTATGTGCACAGGGGGATGTGAGACGATTGCCAAGATCTTTTCGCCCGACGATAAGGAGTCGTTGGACGTTGCCCCTGTTTATTTCGAGCCTCGCGTACGTCCGGGGATCGCGCTCATAGTCGTCGTTGGTTCTGGCGTCACGCAACCTGTCAACATGCAGGTCCTTGTCGACCAGAACGGCGACATCACGCTTCCCCATCTTCTTCAGTCTCCAGTTGCGTGCGACGGGCTGACTCTCGACGCCTTGAAGCAAAAGCTCGTGAAGCTGTATTCCGAGTTTTACAAGCAGCCGCAGATTACAGTGACTTTTGCCCCCTACGAAGGCAAGGGTGTTAGCCCGTGGGGAACTGTCACAGTTCTTGGGCAGGTTGTCTCGCCTGGCCCTGTCAATATGCCTTCCACCATGGATCTTACTGTGACGAAGGTTCTACAGTCTGCCGGTGGCTTGAGGCCGTATGCAAACAAGTCCAAGATTCAGGTTAGCCGCCGCGACAAGGATGGCAAGAAGACAACTTATACCATCGACCTCGTTGAGATAGGCGAGAAGGGCATGATCGAGAAAGACATTGTCCTTCGCGCCGGCGATGTGGTCTGGGTGCCGGAGTCCTGGTATTGATTTCTACACAAATGGGGAGTAAACAAAGATGAAGAAATTACTGATGGTGATCACGATGGCGATGGCGTCTGCGCTGGTCGCCCAAGATAAGCCAATGTCGTCAGCCGACGCTCGTGGTAAGATCGGTGACATAATAGCCAACCCCTCGACCATGACTGCTGTGATGAAGCAGCTGGCCGCTGAGGATCAGGCGGCTTTCCTCGCCGATGTCAATGCGGCGATTTCAAAGATGCCTGGTTCTCCCGAAGAGAAGACTTCGAAGTTCCTTGAAGTGAACTCCGCTGCGCTCAAGGGCGCCCAGAAGGGCAATCTTACTGCGCTCGTGGCGGAAGTGTTCGCGACGGTCCCGCCAGAGTCTTTGACGGCAATCAACGAGAGCTTCGCGTCCGTCATGTTCAATCGTGCGGCCGACCCCTCCAAGACCTACACCGATGACGAGTACAAGAAGACCTCTCTTGCGCTCCTTGAAAAGGTTCAGGAGCGCAATGCGACCGCCGACAACGCCGGTGTCCGCAACACGTTCGCGATTCTCATGCTCATCCGCGCTTCCAACGGGACGCCCGCTGATCTCCGCGACACACTTGTCGGCGCCCTCAAGGACGAGGACACAAGGAACCTCGCCCAGAACGAGTGGATTTCGCCGGCCCTTGGACAGGGCCAGGAGAAGTCCTACGATCCGATGCTCGGTGCGGCCGACGCTGGCAGCCAGCCAGATCTTGACATGATGCTTGTGGTGTCGTTGAAGGCCTCTGGCGCTGCGCTTGTTGCCGACCTTGCAAGCGAGTGCAGTCTTACGGATCCCTCATCTTCGATCACGGCCCTTCTTACTCCTGCATTTGCCGATCCAAACACCATGGACGTTGTTGACGGTGTCAATCCCCTTTCGGGCGAGTCTGTTTCAAGGTTGCCTCGTACAACTGAAGATACGAAGTACAACCCTGGCAACAAAGGAAACCGTGGGTCGGGGTACTCTAACCAGACCATTCAACCGGGACAGGCCAGCCAACCGTAATTTAATAACTGGAGGTAAGGTTAATGAATGCTAAGTTTTCAACGCTTGCCACGACGCTGGTTGTATCTGCGTCGGTTATGACGGCGTCTGCGGATATGATTGACAGGCCCAGTGGCTTTAAGGTTGGCGAGCGCATGACGCTTCGTCCGTATGTGGCGCTTTCGTACACTTACGACTCCAACGTCGACTCTCGTAAGCACGCCAAGGCCGGCTCTACATGGGTGGTCAATCCTGGTCTCGGCGCCGAGTACAAAGGCGACAACTGGGAATTGGCCGGTCGTGCGTGGTACAGATATCATGCCTACAACCGCTACACACGTCAGCTCAACGAGTCGAGCTATGGCGAGAATCTCACGTTCAAGTGGGCAGACTCGCTTCCTAACGAGAAGGGCTGGAGTGTCATGCTGTCTGAGAGCTTCACCCAGATAGCGCAGGATGACGACATGTCCAACTACAGTGGTCGTGGTATTGGTCGTGACCGCAAGACGTTCCAGGCCGCAGGCGTAGTCGAGCGTCGCATCAACGAGCATCTGCATGCCGCAGTTGACTCTTCCTACTATATGCTCGACTACGACAACAACGTAAGGAAGTACGCGCCTCTCTTCGGCTGGAAGCGTTTGCTCGTAGGCGGCGAGGCCGGCTATGTCCTTTCCAAGTGGACCGACATCATCGTTGCCGCCAACTACGGCTGGTACTGGCAGGATAATATCCCGAACAACGTTCGCTATGCCGACGAGTCTCGCGGTTGGTCTCTCATGGCCGGCTTTGGCACTCGTGCGACCGAAAAGATCGAGTATCGCATCTTGACTGGATGGAGTCGCTTTGAGTACTCCAATGGCGATGCCGATGAAGTTGACGGCTGGACCTATCAGGTTTCCGGAAAGTGGAAGATCACGGATACGTGGAACACGATGCTCCTTGCGTCGAGCTACTATCAGCCCTCCGAGCGTGAAGTTTGCAGCGCCATCCGCGTCGACTCCATCAGCTGGGGCCTTGCGCACTCGATGGTTCGCGGCAAGTTAAACGCAACGCTTGACCTCAACTACCGCCGTGAGACGCATGAGTACACTCGTGATGCTGCCTTCGACTACGATGACGACATCATTACCGCCCGCTTGGGCCTAAACTACACGCTCAACCGGTTCCTCCAGGTCTTTGGCAGGGTCGAGTATCAGACTCTTATGTGCGATGGCGGAAACGTCCGCGGGCATAATTATGACTACGACCGCATCCGCGGCACGGTCGGCATGCGTCTGACGTACTGAAGTGCATAAGGCCATATCCAAGTACGGTCTGGCGGCGCACCTTGCCTTGCTGGCGGTTGCGCCGCTGTTCCTTTTTCCGTTCTGCGGAGAAATGTGGATGGCGCGTACCGTCATTTGGCTTTCGCTTGTTGCGGCTGGCTGGACGGTTCTTGAGCCGTCTCGCCGCGTAGACGAGACGTTGCATGATGCTCGTTTCCGCGTAGCATCGTCTATTGTCCTTGATCCTCTTTTCTGGTTTTCGCTTGGGCTCATATTGATTGCGGCGATTAGGTGGCTAAACGGCGGCATCGGGATGGTGTATGATGCGGAGAAGTCGGTCTGGAGTCTCTCTGAAGCGCCGGTTCCATTTTTGCCGGGAGCGACTGAAGACAGTGGCTATCTCCCATTCGCCGCGGTCATTGGCGTCACGGTGCTGATGCAGGCGGGGCGGCACGCTCTTGGTAAGTCTGCGCGCGTGTGTTTTCTTTTCGCAGCCGCTTTCCTTGCGGGTATTGCGGCTGTGGTGGCTGGGCTTGCGTGTGTGTTTGAAAACCCAGTGGCCTTGCACGACGCGACAGGCTCGACCGTTGACGCAACATATCCAGGCGTCGCGTTTGGGCTCTGCTTCATGGGCTCAATGGTTGCCATTGCCGGGGCGTTTGAGCGCAAGTGGAATAGGGCGATGCCTTTCCTTGCGATTGCCGTCGGTGGAACTGCCATCGGTCTCTATCTCTTTTCGTCAGGTCTGGTGATTGCGGTGCATGCGGCCTGCGCCGTACTTATGATGGTATATGCACTTGTCTACGTCCAACGCCGCATTGGCGGACTTGGCGTGCCGAAGTGCCTAGCGTTTTTGCTCGTTGCGGCTATCCCTCCCATTCTTTTCGTCATGGGTGTCGTTCCAGAGAGCATCAAGGCAGAGAAGTTTCCGCTGTTCTTTGGTGAAGAAGGTGTGCGCCTCGTCCCCGATGGATTTTTCGAGCTCAGGTCGGCGCTCTCGGGAATTGCCGAGAAGGTCTGGAAGGAAAACCCCTGGCTTGGCACGGGTCTTGGTACGTTCGGGCTTGATATCCGCTTTAACGCTACCGAGGCCGACTGGGCGGTGTTTGCCTCAAACCAGACAGGCGCGCTCAACGGATGGATGCAGATGCTGGCGGAGCGGGGGATATTGGGCGTAGTATTTTTCGTCGCCCCCCTCCTGTTTCTTTTGTGGACGTATGTGCTGCGCGCTTTCCACGCGGTCGGTGATATCCTTTCCAAGTCGCGCCGTAGCTTCGGCGCCCTTGTTTTTCATCCTGTATGTGCGCTTGGTCCTTTCGCGGTTGTGGCAGTGGCGGTGTGTGGCTTCTACGACCATTCTTTTTGGCGAGCAGAGACGGTGATGCTTGTTGCGGCCATTTTTGCTATGGCTGGTAGCGCTTTCCCGGCACATAAGAAGAGAGATGACGGCACTTTGACGGAGAAATAAGATATGGCGGACAAACCCCTCTATTATGGAAGCAGCAAGGCCTCTGGGCCTATGTACTATAGCGGCAAGGGCCCTATGTACTACGGCGGCAGGCAGAACCCTATGTATTATGGCGGAGGACCTAAGTACGGCGGGGCATATGGCGCATATGGTTCCTATGGTTCGTACGGCGGATATGGTGGAGAGGTCGACGACGGTTCGATAGTCGGCACTATCACTATGAGCCGTATGCTCAGGGTCGTCTCGCAGCGGTGGCTCTCGGTGTTCGTGTTTCTTCTTGTCGGACTTATAGTTTCGTTTGCGGTCTACCGCATATCACCGACAATCTACGAGGCGAAGAGTGAATTCACCATCGACATGAGGCGTGTTACCAGGAGTTCCTCGAACGCCCTTGACGAGACGTTGCCGGACTTTGGCGCAAACTACGCGGAAATCTTCAATACGCGAATATCCGACTGGCGGTCCGAGAAGATCGTGCTGATGATTCAGCAGCAGTACAGGACGAGCAATCCCGCTTCTACGGTCTCGGACGACGATATAGTGGCGACGCTCGGCGACTCGAAGCTAGAGCTCCAGCGCAATTCGCGCATAATTACCATATCCGTCCGATCCAAGTCGGCGCAGCTCGCTGCGGCGCTCGCGAACGCCTACGCCGAGTCTATCGAGGCTTACACCGACGAGGAGAATAAGGTTCGCTGCGATAAGGCCGTGAGTCAGACGCACGAAAACGTCGAGAAGAAGCGCCGTGACGTAGACAAGATAACAAAGCAGCTTCTTGATTTCCGCACGACGCACAAGGTTGACAACCTCCGCTCTTCGCGCGACACGATCCAGCAGGGGCTGTCCAAGACGACAGCCGACGTTCTGGCGCTCGAGACGCAGGAGACGCAGCTTATCGAATGGGAGAAGCTTCTTACCGAGGTACAGAAGGACCCGGAGACGTTTGGCTCGCTTGCTTCCGGCGTCCCGCGCGCCGAGGAAATCGCGAAGGAGTACCGCGCCTTTCAGGACGCATCGGGTGCCTACCAGAGCCTTCTTGTGTCCTATACCGAGAACCATCCCGAGGTGGTTGCGAAGAAAAAGGAGCTCGACTACGCGCGCCAGAGGTTCCTTGACGCCAGCTCGCGTGCGCTTCTGACCGGTCGCTCTACGCTTCAGGTCGTCCGCAACCAGCTCTCGATGCTTCGCCAGAAGCAGTCCGACTTGAGGAATGACCTCGCTTCGGTCGAGCAGCAGATCGTCTTCGCCGAGTCCGGGCTTGGCAAGCTTGAGGCAGAGTACGGTGTTGCGCATCGTCTTCTTGAGAGTCTCATTCTCGAGGAAAACAAGATGCGAATTCAGTCCGAGGCCAACAACGAAATCGTTCGCGTTGCGCGCCAGGCGTCCGTTCCGTCGAAGCCTGTCCTCCCGAATCCTATAATAATATTCGGCATCGGCGTGGTGCTTTCGGTCGGTCTTGGGTTCCTGTTTGTTCTCGTAATCGACAATCTCGAGGATACGGTCGTGAACCTTGCCGACATTGAGGGCCGTCTCGCCCTTAAGGTGTTGGCCGTTTTCCCGCATGTCCGCCGCAAGCGCCGCGAGCAGGTCGCAAGGTTTCTTATCGACGACAAGTACTCGCAGTTCTCCGAGTCGGTCGCGGGCCTTAGAAACCTTCTCGATTCGCCCCGCTACGAGGCCTTCACGCACTGTCTCCTCGTCATTTCGACGCAGCCTGGCGAAGGTAAGACGATCACTTCGACTTCGCTTGCAATCTCTCACGCCCAGACAGGCAAGAAGGTCCTCCATGTCGACTTCGACTTGAGACGTCCGCGCCTTGCGAAGATCTGGAACCTGGAGCTCACCAAGGAAAACAGCTTCTCGCACGTTTTGCAAGCCGCGAACGGCGGCGACAAGCCGGATTTCTCGAAGCTTGTCAACAAGTCCGAGGTCAATGGACTTGACGTGATATGCTCACTTCCGCCAGATGGCGTGTCCCCTGCCACCATATTTGGCTCCGCGGCCGTAACCGATTTCTTCGAGTGGGCGCGTGCCAACTACGACCGCATCGTCATAGACGCTCCGCCGTATGGCGTTGTAGGCGACGTCGTTTCGCTTGCCGTCCAGGCCGACTCGGTTCTCATCATGTGCTGCCCCGACCGCACCCACTTTAGGCCGATACAGTACTGTTCGCGGAGTCTTACCGAGGCCGGTGCCAACATTCTCGGCGTCGTCGTCAATGACGTTGAGGTCTCGAATGTTTCCGTGTTCGACCCAACGTCCCATCGTCACTACAGCTATGGCTATGGCTACGGCTATGGTTACGGCTATGGTTACGGCTACAGGCCGAAGAAGGACAAGGGCGAAGCGGACGGCAAGAACGCAGACGCCCAGCCGGCGCAGGGCACGGAAGGCGAATCAAAGGACGTGAAGCGCAGGATCGTCCACGAGGAGCTCACCGATGAGGAATAGTCGGCGCTGCATAGTCACGGGAGGGTGTGGCTTCATCGGTTCTGCTCTCGTTCGCCATCTTTGCCGCGAGGGCCGTGACGTTCTCGTCATAGACAAGCTCACCTATGCCGGCAACGTCGAGTCGCTCAAGGAAGTCGAGGGGAAATACAAGCTTCTCGTCGAGGACATCTGCGATCAGGCGGCGATGGACCGCGCGTTCGAGGAGTTCAAGCCCGACACGATTTTCCACCTCGCCGCAGAGTCTCATGTTGACCGCTCTATCGACGGACCAGGAGAGTTTGTACGAACGAACGTCGTCGGCACGGCGACGCTTCTCCAGTCGGCGCTCAAGTGGTGGCGCACAAATCCGAATTTCGTCTTCCAGCACATCTCGACCGACGAAGTCTACGGCACTCTCGGCGACAATGGCTTCTTCACCGAGAAGACCCCGTATTCGCCTCATTCGCCCTATTCCGCTTCGAAGGCGTCGAGCGACCACCTCGTCCGCGCGTGGCATGACACGTACGGCATGCCGGTCCTGATTACCAACTGCTCGAATAACTACGGCCCGTATCACTTTCCAGAGAAGCTCATTCCGCTCATCATCTTGAACTGCCTTGATGGAAAGCCGCTACCCGTTTATGGCAAGGGCGCGAACGTGCGCGACTGGCTCTACGTCGACGACCACGTCAAGGCGCTTTGCCTCGTGAACGCGAAGGGCGTCCCTGGCGAAACCTATAACGTCGGCGGCCACAACGAGCGCACGAACCTCGAGGTCGTCAAGACGGTCTGCGCCATATTGGACGAGCTTCGCCCATTGTCCCGGACGTCCCGTTCGTCCCGTCTGTCCCGTTACTCAGACCTTATCACCTACGTTGCCGACCGCCCGGGGCACGACCTTCGCTATGCGATTGATCCTGCGAAGCTGATGAACGAACTCGGCTGGAAGCCCGAGGAGAACTTCGAGACCGGCATTCGCAAGACGGTGCAGTGGTACCTCGACAACGAGTGGTGGTGGAAGCCCATCCACGAAAAGAAGTACGCCGGGCAACGGTTGGGAAAAAGCCTAAAGTTTAACGCATAAAGGAGAAAACATGAACCAGGCAGAGAAAGAGCGCCTTGCCCGCGTCGGCAAGACCTTCAACGCAAAGAAGTACATCAAGGAAGAGATCGAGGCGATCAAGAAGCAGGTCGGCGACAAGAAGGTCCTGCTCGCGCTTTCCGGCGGCGTTGACTCGTCCGTCTGCGCGGCTCTTCTCTACAAGGCCATCGGCAAGCAGCTCGTCTGCGTCTTCGTCGACCATGGCTGCATGCGCCTGAACGAAGGCAAGATGATCAAGAAGGTCTTTAAGGGCCAGTTCGGCGTGAACCTCATCGCGCTCGACTGCGAGAAGCGCTTCCTCGAGAAGGCCAAGGGCGAGACCGATCCTGAGAAGAAGCGCAAGATCATCGGCGGCGAGTTCATCAAGGTCTTCGCCGACACGGCTCGCGACCTCCAGAAGAAGTACGGCAACATCGAGTTCCTCGGACAGGGCACGATCTATCCCGACATCATCGAGTCGGGTGTCGGCGGGCACAAGGCGGTGAAGGCTCATCACAATGTCGGCGGCCTCCCCAAGGACATTCTCTTCAAAGGGCTCGTCGAGCCCGTCAAGTACCTCTACAAGGACGAGGTCCGCAAGGTCGGCAAACTCCTCGGGCTTCCCGACGAGATGGTCATGCGCCAGCCGTTCCCAGGTCCCGGTCTTGCGGTCCGCTGCATTGGCGAGCTCACCAAGGAGAAGCTCGACATCCTCCGTCAGGCGGACTTCATCTTCCGCGACGAGATGCACAAGGCGGGTTTCGACAAGAAGGCCCAGCAGTTCTTCGCGATCAACACGAACGTCAAGTCCGTCGGCGTCAAGAACGGCGCTCGCACGTTTGGCTATGTGATCGCCATCCGCGCGATCTCGACTCAGCAGTTCGTCAAGGCGGGCATCGTCGAGCTTCCGTTCGAGTTCGTGACTAAGGTCGCCGAGAAGATCGCCACCAAGGTCAAGGGCGCGAACCGCGTCGTCTGGGACATCACCCCGAAGCCTCCGGCCACGATCGAGTGGGAATAAGGGGTCAGTAGTCAGGAGTTGGAGTTCAGAGTTGGAGTTAGGGGTCAGGAGTTAGGAGTCAGGGGTCAGTGAAGAGAGTTTTCATTGATGGCAGTGCCGGGACGACCGGTCTCAGGATCCGCGAGCGGCTTTCGTCGCGAGCGGATCTTGAACTAATCGTGCTTCCCGACGAGGTTCGCAAGGACGTCTCTGCAAGGCGCGATGCGCTGAATTCCTGCGACGTCGCCTTTCTCTGCCTCCCCGATGCGGCGGCAATAGAGGCGGTCTCGCTCGTAGAGAGCCCGAACACCGTCATCATCGACACCTCTACCGCGCACCGCACGTCTGACGGCTGGGAATACGGCTTCCCCGAACTCGCCGGCCGCCGCGCTGCAATCGCGAAGTCGAAGCGCATCGCGAACCCCGGCTGCCATGCTTCTGGCTTCATCGCTCTCGTCGAGCCGCTTGTCCGCGCGGGAATAGTCGCAAAGGACGAAAAGCTTTCGGCCTTCTCGCTCCCCGGCTATCCCGGCGGTGGCAAGAAAATGATAGCCCAATATGAAGACGAGCTGCGTGCGCCATCGGGGGGTGCGGGGGATCCCCCCCGTCCATTCCAACTGCTCCTCGGCGGCCGCCAGTATGCGCTTGGCCAGTCTCACAAGCATCTCCCCGAGATGGTGAAGGTCTGCGGCCTTGCTGCCGCGCCTTGCTTCTCGCCGATCGTCGTGCCGCACTACAGCGGCATGGAAGTGACGGTGCCGCTTTTTGACCGCGATCTCGCGGCGATAAAGGCGTGCTACCGTGACTACTACCAGTCTGGGCTTGTCAGCTTTGTCGACGATCCTGCGGCGGCGGAAGGGGGCTTTCTCTCGTCCGCCGGGCTTTCCGGTCGCGACTCTCTCGAAGTCTCTTGCTATGGCAACGGTGAGCGCGTCGTTCTCGTCGCACGCTTCGACAACCTCGGCAAGGGCGCGTCGGGCGCGGCGATCCAGAACATGAACCTCGTCCTCGGCTGCGCCGAAGACGAAGGTCTTGTCAGGTGAAGACAAACTTCCACACTCACACGACGTTTTGCGACGGCGCGGGAACGCCAGAGCAGATGGTCGTCTCCGCGATTGAAAAGGGCTTTGGCGTCCTTGGCTTTTCATCGCACTCCGACATGGTGAAGGACCTTGACGACTACAAGGCGGAGATTCGCCGCCTTGCCGCGAAGTACGAAGGAAAGATTCGCATCCTCTGCGGCATCGAGGCGGAGTACGACACCGGTTTCAAGCGTGGCGACCTCGATTATGTCATCGGTTCGACGCACTACATTACTGCACCCGACGGTGGGCGTTTTGCGTTCGATGCCACGCACGACGGACTTTTGAACGGCGTTCGCGACCATTTCGGCGGCGATTTTGTCGCGTTTCTCCACGCATACTTCGCGCAGGAGCGGGAGATGGTGGCGAAGTACGACTGCGACGTCATCGGGCATCTCGACCTTGTGCGCAAGTTCAACACGAAGTTCCCTTACTTCGACGAGAGCGCCGACTGGTATCGCGCCGAACTTGTCAAAACGGCCGATGTTGTCGCCGCGTCGGGTCGGCTTGTCGAAGTGAACACTGGCGCGATTTCGCGTGGTTGGATGGACGACGCCTATCCGTCGGCCGAGTTCCGTGCGCTACTGCGGGAGAGAGGAGTAAAGTTCATCCTCTCGTCTGATTCACATGCGCCCGATACGCTCGACTGCGCCTTTGACCGGTTTTCCGCCGCTGAATCCTACGTCACGCTCGCCTAAGCGCGGTTCGTGGCGGGCTCGAGCCCAAGCGTGCGCCACGCGAGCGGAGTTGCGACGCGGCCCTTGGGCGTTCTCTCGAGATATCCCTCCATGATGAGGAACGGCTCATACGCCTCCTCGATCGTGTCTGGCTCCTCGCCGACCGAGACGGCCACCGTCGAAAGCCCGACTGGGCCGCCGCCGAACTTGACGCAGACAGTCTCGAGGATGCGTCTATCCATTTCGTCGAGGCCGTGGGGATCGATCTCGAGAAGCGAAAGCGATTCCTTCGCGACGTCCCCCGTAATGAAGTTGCCTGCCCTTACCTGGGCATAGTCGCGCACACGCCTAAGGAGGTTGTTCGCGATGCGCGGAGTGCCGCGTGCGCGACGTGCGATTTCGAGAGCGCCGTCTGCATCGATATCTACGCCGATTTTTGCTGCGCTTCTTGTAACGATTTCCGCGAGGTGGCTTGGGTCGTAGTAGTCGAGACGGTTGACGAATCCAAAGCGTGCGCGAAGGGGAGCTGCGATGAGTCCGATTCTTGTGGTTGCGCCGACGAGCGTAAAGCGCGGGAGTTCAAGCCGCACCGACCGGGCGTTCGGCCCCTGGTCGATCATGATGTCTATTGCGTAGTCCTCCATCGCGGAATACAGGTACTCTTCGACTGTCTTTGCCATGCGATGGATTTCGTCGATGAAAACGATGTCGCCTGGCTCAAGAGAGGTGAGGAGCCCCGCGAGGTCGCCTGGCTTCGTGATGACGGGGCCCGATGTCGTCTTTACGTTGACGCCCATCGCTTCGCCGAGAATGTAGGAAAGCGTCGTCTTTCCGAGGCCGGGCGGCCCCGAGAAGAGGACATGGTCGAGCGGCTCGCCGCGCTCCTTCGCGGCCTTGACCGCGAGAAGCATGCGGTCGCGCACCTTGTCCTGCCCGACGAATCCCTCGAAGTCAGTCGGGCGCAACTTGTTGTCGAACGCCGTCGACCGATTCAGCTCTTCGCTCTTTCGCTCTGCTTGCATTAGCCAATATTGTACCAAATATCGTGCCCAGCGGGTAGTCCGTATCGTCGGGTGAGCCGAGAATTTGGTATAATATACAACCAAAAGCAAAAGGACGAAGAATCATGACAAACACCGACAAATGGGCGCAGTTGGACGTGGCTATGACCGCGTCTGCGAAGAAGACGATCAAGGAACTGTTCGCTGAGGACAAGGCGAGAGCCGCGAAATTCACCGTCGAGGCGGCGGGCTGGACGCTCGACTACTCGAAGAACCGCATCGACGAAAAGGTCATGAAGGCCCTCGTCAAGCTTGCGAAGGAGTCGAATCTCAAGGAAGAGATCGAGAAGATGTTCACCGGCAAGAAGATCAACGCGACCGAGGGCCGCGCCGTTCTTCACACCGCGCTTCGCAATCTCAACAAGGCCGATACTGTCAAGGTCGACGGCAAGGACGTCCTCAAGGACGTTCGCAAGGTCCTCGTCCAGATGGGCGACTTCTCCGACAAGGTGCGCCAGGGCAAGTGGAAGGGCTTTGCCGGTCGTCGCATCAAGAACGTCGTAAACATCGGCATCGGCGGCTCGGACCTAGGCCCCGTAATGGCGAACATCGCGCTTACGCCCTACACGAAGCGCAACATGAAGTTCTTCTTTGTCTCCAACGTCGACTCGACGCACCTCGCGGAGACTCTTCGCCAGGTCAGGGCTGCGGAGACGCTCTTCATCATCGCGTCCAAGACCTTCACCACGCAGGAGACGATGTCCAACGCGCTCGCCGCGAAGGAGTGGTTCCTCGCCGAGGCGAAGAAGGCCGGTCTTTCGAAGAAGGACGCCGAGGCAGCCGTTGCGAAGCACTTCGTCGCCGTCTCCACGGCCGCGAAGGAAGTCGCCGCGTTCGGCATCGACACGAAGAACATGTTCGGCTTCTGGGACTGGGTCGGCGGCCGCTATTCGCTCCCGAGCGCAATCGGCCTCTCGCTTATGATCGCGATTGGCCGCAACAACTACAAGAAGCTCCTCAAGGGCTACTACAAGATGGACCGCCACTTCAGGACGGCTCGCTTCGAGCGCAACATGCCCGTCATCCTCGCGCTTCTCGGCATCCTCTACCACAACGGCTACGGCGCAGAGAGCTACTGCGTCCTTCCCTACGACCAGTATCTTTCGCGCTTCCCGGCGTATCTCCAGCAGATGGACATGGAGTCGAACGGAAAGAGCGTCGACAAGCAGGGCAACGGAGTCTCCTACTCTACGGGCCCGATCGAGTGGGGCGAACCTGGCACCAACGGCCAGCACTCGTTCTACCAGCTCATCCACCAGGGAACGCACCTGATCCCCTGCGACTTCATCGGCTGCTGCAAGACGCACAATCCGATTGGCGACCTCCACGACAAGCTGATGGCGAACCTCTTCGCGCAGACCGAGGCGCTGGCGTTCGGCAAGACCGAGGACGAGTGCCGCAAGGAAGGCGTTCCCGAGAAGCTTGTTCCGTTCAAGACTTTCGAGGGCAACAAGCCGACGAACACGCTTCTCTGCGACCAGCTCACCCCCGAGACGCTTGGCGCGCTCGTCGCGCTCTACGAGCACAAGGTGTTCACGCAGGGCGTGATCTGGAACGTGTACAGCTTCGACCAGTGGGGAGTGCAGCTCGGCAAGGTGCTCGCGAAGGGCGTTCTCGCCGATCTCACCGCCAAGAAGTTCAAGGGCGGGCACGACTCGTCCACGAACCAGCTCATCGCCCGCTACCGCGCCGTCCTCGGCCGATAGTGGTGGCGCGTCCGCGGCGGGGCGAGTTTTGGCTTAGGGCTGGAATCGCCGCGCCGCCCGATGGTTCGCCCTCGCTTTCGCTTCGGGTTGGGTCGTGCACCGCACGAGCCACCGACAAGCGGCGGTTACCGCGGGGCTCTCGTTCGGCTCCAGGCTCGCGACGGCTTTCGCACATCAGACAATAAGCTGAGTTTAGCCATAACCGCCGCGCAAGCGGGGCTCGCGTTTTGTAGCGAGCCAAGCCGAGCGAAGCGAGTGCCGAGCCATGCCTCGGCGTCTATCACTGGTTGCGTACACAAGTCACTCTTACGCCTGCGGCCTTCCGCCTACCTCACCCGCGACCATCGGCTCGGCTTGGCTTGGCTATAGCCGTGCGGCGGAAAACAGCATGCCGCCGAAACACCCCCACCGCTCGGCTCTCGGGCTTCGCCCTCGGCTATCCCCTCGCTACGCTCGGCACCCCTGATTGACATCGCCTTCGGCGACTCCTCCCTTCGGTCGTCGGGGGATATCTCACTTCGTTCGGCGGTTACTCCGCGCATGGCTCCTTCACACGCGTCGCCTTGACCCGACCTTCCGCTGCGGCGCGTTTTTCTTCGTGGCTTTTGCGCCCGCCGACGTTCCATCGGCGAGCTTAACTTCGAGCGTGATAATATGCTATAATACTCATGTTCTTTGAAAATTCAATGTGTCGAGTTTGATGCTCTATTGAAATGAGAAACAGTGAAGCCTTTTCATGAAGAGCTGGAACGGCGTTGTGATTTGATGCTCTATTGAAATGAGAAACAGTATCGTCGTCAGACCCAAACTTAAGAGTATAGTTGTGATTTGATGCTCTATTGAAATGAGAAACAGTAAGCGCGTTCGCCGTGACTACGGGAGTCGCGTTGTGATTTGATGCTCTATTGAAATGAGAAACAGTGGTCTTGATGTCGGCAAGAATTGGATTGGCGTTGTGATTTGATGCTCTATTGAAATGAGAAACAGTCGCGAAGGGATCGAAGTAGTTGCACACAGGTTGTGATTTGATGCTCTATTGAAATGAGAAACAGTGCTATCGCGAGTTGGTTATCCCTTGCGGCGTTGTGATTTGATGCTCTATTGAAATGAGAAACAGTCTTCGCTCGCATTTTAACGTGGTCAGCCCGTTGTGATTTGATGCTCTATTGAAATGAGAAACAGTGAGAGGCCTTCAGCTTTTGCGTCTCGAGCTGTTGTGATTTGATGCTCTATTGAAATGAGAAACAGTCATACCCCGTGACCGCTGCGCCGTTCTCGTGTTGTGATTTGATGCTCTATTGAAATGAGAAACAGTTGGCAACAGGATTTTATATAATTCCTCTGGTTGTGATTTGATGCTCTATTGAAATGAGAAACAGTGAAAGGCCGTAAGCACCTAAAAGGGCGGGGTTGTGATTTGATGCTCTATTGAAATGAGAAACAGTTTTCTTGCCTTTCTTTTTGGTGGCGTTGAAGTTGTGATTTGATGCTCTATTGAAATGAGAAACAGTGTTGCTACGGTAGCACATGTGTTCGACAAAGTTGTGATTTGATGCTCTATTGAAATGAGAAACAGTTAACGCATGATAACATATGCACTCCTTAAAGTTGTGATTTGATGCTCTATTGAAATGAGAAACAGTACGTGCTTTTCTTGACTGTCGGGAAGGATGTTGTGATTTGATGCTCTATTGAAATGAGAAACAGTTTACATCAACTTAACTCGCGGGATTTCCTAGTTGTGATTTGATGCTCTATTGAAATGAGAAACAGTTCATTGGTGGTAAAAGTATCCTGCCATGCCGTTGTGATTTGATGCTCTATTGAAATGAGAAACAGTATTGGGCGTATTTCGTCCTTTATTGTCAGTCATTTCATGTGATTTTGTGCTGCAAAAAAATGGCGAGCGGGGCTGTCTTAGCGGTCCCGCTCGTTGGTTTTTCAGAAAAATTCCAGTTGAAGGGGTGTGGTGGGTGGTGGTTTTGCCTTCTTGCCAACAATGTGGATAGTGTTTTCAAACTGCTTGTCTGTCACCTTGAGTATCGAAACCGACCCCTCTTCTGGAACCATATGTTTCACGCGCTCGATATGGACATCGGCAGAGCTATAACTTGCACAGTGCCGGATGTAAACGGAAAATTGGTGCATGCCGAAGCCATCTTTCAAGAGATTCTTCCGAAACAGAGTGGCGCGCTTTCTTTGTTTTTTTGTCTCGACCGGTAAATCGAACATCACGTAAAGCCACATGATTTTGTAACCGGTTATCGCTTCTTGGGAGCAGAGCATCAGTTGAACCTCGGAAGTGCCAGTTCGGCCGCCTCTTTTCTATAATAACGCGCGAGTGACGCAGTGGTGCAGGAAAGCGCAACCATCAGAGGACGGCGAACATCACCGAGGTTAACATCGCACGTTAGCATTTGCAGAAGCCGCGCACGCATTTCCTTTGTGAGCTCATTCATCGGCACATCGAAGGGCTTTACTTTGCCGAGGACGTATTGATCGACGAACGGACGATATGGTTCCATCATGTCGTCTGCAAGGGCGAACGCATTGTAGCGGTTATGGTGGTGGATGCCGCGAAAGCATGCAAGTCCAGATCCGACAAGCGCTCGTGCTGTTGCGGCCCGCAGTATTGCGTAACCGTAGTTGAGCGGGGCATTGGGCCAATCGCCGTCTCGGTCGCGCACGAAACCTTCTGGGCTCAATTCCTGGAAATAAATTCTGGCTGCCTGGGCTTCGCAGTTTGATGGATCTCCGTTTTTTATCTCGTCCGCTAATGTAAGAAGTCGTTTGGAATTCTTCGCCCCGAGCCGTTCCATCAGGTTCGCTTGGTTACGTATCTTTTGCCGGACAACCATGCGCCATAAACGTCCGTTTACGGCGTCCGTCGCCGACAACTGTGCCTCAATTGATTCTGCGGCCGTGGTGTTGGCTGCATATGGCAGAAGCTGCGCCGATGGTGTGTGAGATTGATCGCAAACGACGACAGCAACATTGTTTGCAGAAAGAAACTGAAGGGCGGCTGTTGTTATTGCAATCTTTTCTGACTCGAGAATTACAAACCCTATATCTTCTATTGGCACTGAGCGGCACTCTCCAGCCTCTGCGTTCCAGACGAGCTGCCCATACTTAAGAGACAACTTGCCGATGTTTGAAAAGCATAGCGTTCTCGCAATCATTTTAAAAAGACGATTGTTCCATCGAGCATCATCTTGAAGTGGATTCCCTCGAAAAGCATGCTTTTAAGAAGCACGCTTTGGCTTAGATATAGTAGTTCGTGCGGCTTTTCGAAGTCTATTGATGATTCTCCGTTTTTGTGCTTCCCAGCATCTGTTAGGTCTTTTGCAAGCACTACACTTGCTCGAGCCTCGAGATGGCGGCGGAAAGTAATGCGCCCAGTGCTTTCAAACTTTACGACTTTGTAAAGGCGCTTTGAGAGCTCGGTCGAGTCGAGGTGCTTAACCTTGTCGATGTCGGCGTTCTCGGCGGCAATCGCCATCGCACCTGGGAAGATGTATCCGATAAACCCTTTTTGTTTATCCAGGGGCACATAGTCTGGCAGCTTGTGGTTTTGCGCCCAATCAAGCACGTTGTCGGGCTTGACGGACAGCTTGCCGTCAATCTCGAAAACACCGAGGCGGAAGTTTGATCCCTCCGACGCTGTCACGTAGTATGGTGTCTTGTACTCTTTGTTCGACGGCGAGGCATGGTTCTTGAGCTGCATTGGGCTTGTCGTGTGGGCAAAAATCCTGACCTTGTTGATAGGAACGCCCGACGGCATTTTGATCATGCCGGGCTCAAGCGTCTTGACCCCTTTGGCTTTTAGGTCTTTAAGCGCAGATTCGACAATTGATTTAATGGCAGGGTCGACAATCTTGTCTGAAAGCGCCTCGATTGCCGCGATCGGGCCTACAAGTGGCTTGCGGACTACAAACGCCTTTTCCCCACTCTCCGGTTTTGCTATGCAGCCGTAGAAGGTGTCTTTGTGAAGAGCGCCACGTACGGTGTCTCCCTGGCTCTTCACGAACTTCACCGTCTTGGATGGATTGGACTTCAGTGGATGTGCCTTTGCAAGCGCGTTTTGCTTTGAGCTCTGCCGCATGGTCGTCTGCCGCAGGACGTGCTTGACCAATATCTCTTCCGTCGCTTTCCTGACTTTCTCGGCAAAGCCGTCGTAAGGCGGCTTGCAAACATCGCAAGGACGCATGCCCGCTGATCTGCCGTCGTCTTTGAGTGCGGTGCATATGGCATTGAAGCGCGACGGCGTGAGCGCGGCGATCACCATCGCGTCTTTAGCGTGGTGCGTGTGCTCCGATCGGTCTTTGGCTTCGTCGCCCTGGATGCCCCATGCTTTTCTTGCAAAGGCCGTTGCCGCACCATTTACCGAATAGACGCTTGGATAGACGCTGCGAAGGAGTTCCACTGCGTGAGAGCTCATGATGCCGGTGTCTACAAGCTGGCGACGTTTGAAGCCAGAAAGACCGTTTGTCGGATCGGCGAGCTTTTCTGATGTTGTCTCAAACCTCTTTAGCTTGTCCTTCCAGTATGTAAGCTCAAGTCGTGTCCGTATTACCTTGATGCGGGCGTTTGCGCGCTGCTGCGGATCCGTGGCTGATCTTGCCGCGTTGTTTCTCGAACGGTAGGTCTTTTCGAGTTCTTCGACCTTTTCACGCCAAGGCGCAAGCCGTGTGAATATTTCGGACTCGTAGTTTGGGCAGTCCGTGGGCACCATGCCTTTCTTTACTTCGCGGTTATATTTTGCGTCGCAGAGGGTTTTGTTGGCGAGAGAGTCGTCGCCAGACATCGAGCGTGGTATCGTGTGTTCGATGTCGAATGAATTGCCTGAGAGCAGTTCGGCCAGCGAAATCGACTTTCCTGTGTAGAGGCACATGCGCCCTTGCTCCTCCCAAAGTATGTAGCGGTCGACAAGATCTTCGGTGGCTTTGGCGCCAAGTTCCGCGCGCGCCTTGTCTCGCAGTGCCGCCCGGTCTTTTTGCCACAGCTGGATCGCGTGGCGCGTTGCATAGTCGTTCACGCCGCGCGCAAGCTCGATCCTGATTGTTGTGTCGCCATCTATCTTTCCATGGTCTCGGAGATAGTTGACGAGACGGCGCAACGCCGTCATTGAGCGCTGGACGAGCGGATTGCGTATCATGCCGAGGGCGACGGCGGGTATGCGGTCGGGATGTTTTGGGTCCACTTCGTATTGTGAATCGCCACGTAGATAGAGCTTGCTCCATGCGCTGTCGTCTACATTCCATTCCGTTAGGAAGTATTCGCGTAAAAGGTCCATCAGTCTTGGAGGATTTCCATCTCGGCGGATTGTCTCGTTTCGCATCGCTTCTCTTGCAGCACGGCACTTGGACTCCATCTCTCTTATGTGCAGGACGATTTCGTCTTCGTGCTCCGCAAATTGCGGTATCACATCTGGCATCTTTGCCAACAGCCGTGCCGTGAAGAGGTCGTGGCCTTTGCGAAGAAAGGGCAATATTTTGTTTATTGCCTTTAGCGAATACTGTGCATTGCCTTCCTTTGGGTGGATTTTGACAAGTCGCCCCGCTTGTTCGTCCGTCAATGCGGGATAGTGGCGCCTGAACCATTCTGAGAGCTTTTCGTCGTCGTCGAAGAACGTCAGCGCATCGAAGACCTTTTGCTCGTCATAGGGGATGTCGCCGAACCCGCTTTTGATTTTGCACCGCGTGGAACAGGCGGCCACGGTGTCGTCGCTTGCATAGTGGTGGAACTTCAAGGGCTCGCTTTTGAACTTTTTCTTGAAAAGCTTTGATATAGCGCCGAACTTGATCGTCGAGGATTCCTTCATGAACGCAGAACATGCAAGTTCGCGGTCTTCTGTTGTTAGCGGGACGCGCTCATCTGTGACGGTGTTGCGGAATGATAGGTTGTTTACGAACGCTCGCATGCGAAATTCCTCGAACGCGGGATGCCCAATCTGCGCTCTGGGGTTTCCGTGCTCCAGCGGGCATGGCCCGACCAGATGCTTCTGGGAGCGTAACGGACGCTGAAGGAATATCGCCTTGTAGAGATCTTTGTAAAGGGGGCTGTCATGTGCGATTCCTTGCGCTTCCATGATGACGGCAAACTCCGCCATGTAGTGCTCGATGCGACCGGTGTAGCGTTTGCGTATGCGCGTCTTACAGATGTTGTCGCGTTCCGACTCTATGCGCTTTGCAAAATACTGTCCGAGTGTGCGGCATCCGGCGTCGGCGATTTCATTCGTTAGTGCGATGATGTCGCCCTTGACGGCGCCGAGGTCTTTGTCTTCTGTGCCGTCGGCCTGGGCGTCTTTGCGAGAACTCTTGAATCCACGACGTTGGGCGATGTGGTAAAGCGCACGTCCGAGGACGAGCGGCGAGACCTTTCCGGACGCGGCGGCTGCGCGGTCGGCGTAGGGATTGGAAACATCAGTTGATTTAAGCCAATTTACGAACGCCTTGTTCTCGACTGGATATACGCCGGATTTCTTCCACGACTCGAGTTCTTGTTCGGAGATGGGGCACATTCCATTTCTGCTCAATATCTCGAGCAGTTTCCATTTACGGAGTTTGCGACGAAACTTCATGCGACGCGCCATGCGTGCTGCGCGTCGGACGGCGGCTGGTGTCTCTAGCGTGTCGTTGGCGGCGTCGATGCCTTCTGGAAATACGACGACACCTTTATTGAGGATGTCGCCCGTTATGTCATCAAGTACGGCCCAACCCAGTGAATTGGTGCCGAGGTCAAGTCCAAGAGTTGTTTTCATTTGTCGAACCCCATTGACGAGTTTACGGAAATATTATATCATACTCCTGCATCTTATCACAACAAGGCTATATGCCGAAGTCGTTTTGAGACTGCAGCCCGGTTCGCCGGGCATTTTTATTTGCGATGAAACAGTCGGGGACAGCCCCCCCCCTTGAATGGTCGGGGACAGACCCCCGCGGCACCGTTGTAAAAGGCCTATTTGCGCGTTGGTGTCATCGCGGCGGATTTGCCGCGCTCTGCCGTCAGGGGATTTGTGGTATAATGTAGTGCATGATGAAACTGCGCGAGAGATTGTTGAAGAGTGCGATCTGTCTTGTTGCCGCTGTGGTGGCGATGCCGACTATGGCTGATGACACCGCGTTTGCGTTGGATCAGGAGCGCCTTTCATTAAATCTGGTGCTTCCTGACGCGGCGGGAGCGTTTCCAACCAATGCAAACCCATATTGGGAGAAAGTCTCGCGCGCCGAGTTTACGAATGTTCTGGAGCGCATCTCAAAAATGACGCGGCTCAAGGATCTCTCGCTCGGGGTTCATGCAGAAAGCAAAGTCCCGCTCGATTTGGCCTTCCTTTCGTCTCAGACAAACATGACGGAACTCCGTCTCGGCGGCAATTTGCATATTGGCTCTTTCCGCAAGATTGCGCACCTGCCGCTGGAGCGGTTGGATGGCTGCTACTACTCTGATTCGAGCGTCTCGCTCACCGACGAGGACAGTCTCGGCTTGCTGAAATCGCTAAAATTCTTAAGGACGTGGAAAGACTTTCGGGCAATAGAAAAACTTCCGTCCGGTCTTGTTTCGCTCGATATGTCGCATTCCCCAGAAGGTGGTTACTGTGGATGTTTTACGAATCTCGTCAATCTTGAAGAACTGGAGATGGACACCATATTTCGAAAGGATCAATACATCGACGAAGATGACATTCGTGCCATGAAGAAGCTGAAGCGCCTTGTCCTTAACGGCGGGTACGAATTGGGTGATCTTGGCGCGCTCCGCGAGTGCAAGTCGCTCGAGAACCTTGAAATTGCCTTTTGCGAGTCTCGTCCGCTTGACCTGTCTGTTCTCAATGGACTTCCGCTCAAGGAGCTGAAGCTCAATTCGTGCCTTGTGCATGAGGTAAAGGGGCTTGAGAAGTGCCCGTTGAAGAAGATAAGCATCGACTTTTGTCCGATTGCGTCGTTTGACGACTTCGGCGTTTTCCCGGATGCCCGCATTGTCGAGCTTCGCCGCACGGGCATAAGGTCTGCGGATCGCAATGCCGTGCTTAGGCATTTCCCGAGCATTTGGTCGTTGCTCTATGGAGATTTAATTGAGGGCTTTTGCGATGGAGACAGGTGCAATGAAGTTGTCTGCTTTGGTCCGACAGACATCGTCTTTGCTGCAGGTGGCGACAAGTCGAAGGGGTTGTCCTTCATGGGGTTTGACATGGATAGTTCGATTGTCTATGACGACGAAGTGTTTTCGATCAGCGAAGTCATCGGCATGTCGAATTGCGTATCGGACAAAAGATATGAAAGCGTCATTGGACTTGGGCGGCCGTTCCATGGATTTACGACCGTCAAGCTCGTTGGCCGTGAGGTTGAGATTGTCGGTGACGAGGCGTACGACGGGCAGGTTGACAGTCTGGAGTTCGAACAGGAGGACGAGGGGGCTGTGTTTGACTTTTCGTCAGAGAAGAAATGGGCGATGGAGCTTGCGGCTGAAATGGAAAGAGTCTATGGAGCAACATTCTGCTGGTATGACAATGATGAGCCCGCGACGTTTCTGGTTGTGAAGGGAAAATCTGACGCGTTCGATTTCGTTATTTCGAGTTGCGCGGGGAGTTCTGAAACGCATTGCGGCACCGGTGACGAGGTAAGTATAACGCGGCGAGAGTACAGAAATCGCCAGTTTTATGTGTCGCGGCGCGGTTCTGCGGAAAGTGCGCCGGAACAGCCGGGGACAGCCCCCACGGAACCGTTGTAAATGCCATGTTTGCGCGGTGCCGACGGCTTGCGCATTGGATTTATGATTTCGTATTTTCCCCATTGACATATTACGCAGCGCGTAATATACTATACGCATGATTTCATCGTTCAAGTGCAAGGACACGCAGGAGCTATACGGGACTGGCGACAACCGACGGTTTGCTCCCATCGCCAGAGTTGCATTGCGTAAGCTTGACATGCTTGCTGCAGCAACGATGGTTGATACGCTTCGTGTTCCTCCTGGGAATCGCCTGGAGCAGCTGCGTGGTAATAGAAAAGGGCAGTGGAGCATTCGTGTCAACGATCAATGGCGCATTTGCTTCCGCTGGATCGGAACGAACGCCTGCGATGTCGAAATCGTGGACTATCATTGAGGAGAAAGTTATGCGCACAAAAAATCTGATTCACCCAGGCGAGATACTTCAAGAGGAGTTTCTTGTGCCGCTGGGCATTAGCCAGACGCGTCTAGCGCTGGATTTGCATGTGCCGGCACCTCGCATCAACGCGATTGTGCGCGGCAAGCGGGCGATAACCGCCGACACCGCGCTTCGCCTCGGCCAGTATTTCAAGATGGAGCCGCAGTTCTGGCTCAATCTTCAGGCCAATTACGACCTCGGGGTTGCTTCCGGCGGTGTGTGGTCGAGAATCAAGAAGCTAATTCCCGAGTTCATGCCGGAAAACGCCGCCGCCGTTCTATAGGAATGAGGTAACTATGCGACGAAGAAAAACGCTGGAAGGCAAGCACACGCGCACAAAGCCACTAACTTCAACCAAAGAATCATCTGCCTGCACTTGGCGACACAGTCAAAACACAACACAGGCCACGGCGTTTTTTGGTAAAATATGACACATGAGCGAGAACTCTCTTGCAAACATGATATTGAAGTCCGCCGGAATCTACTCCGACGAACAACTTCAGCGCATTGCCGAAAGCCGCGCGGCGAACCCCGGAATGGGGCTCGCGGAGGCCGCCGTCAAGTTCGGCGGGGCGAAGGAAATCGAGTTCCTTTCGGCGGTCGGGAAGTCGCTCGGCCTTGAGACGGTCGACCTCGAACACCAGCAGCCGAACCCAGACGCGCTCACGAAACTCCCCGCGTCGGCAGTCTACCAGTACAACGTCCTCCCGTTCAAGACCGACGGCACTTCGCTTACAATCGTCACCTCCGACCCGTTTGACACCGCCGCGGCGGATGGCCTCCGGCTTGTCGCGGGCTGCCCGATAAAGACCTCGCTCGCCCCGAAGGAAGAAGTCGAGAAGGCCGTAAAGAAATACTACGGCGTCGGCGCGGACGCGATCGAGAAGATGATCGAGGACGGCCGCTATTCCGTCGACGAAGACATCGGCGCAATGACGAAGATCGACGTCAACGAGATGGGCGAAGAGGCGTCGATCGTCAAGTTCGTAAACCAGATCATCGCTGAAGCCGACCGCCAGGGCGCGACCGATATCCACATCGAGCCGCAGGAGACGGAACTCCGAATCCGCTACCGCATCGACGGCATGCTACACAAGGTCGACGTTCCGCCGCAGCTGAACCGCCTCAAGAGCGCAATCATCTCTCGTATCAAGGTCATGGCGAACCTCGATATCGCCGAGAAGCGCCTCCCGATGGACGGCCGCATCGGCATCCGCATCGCTGGCCAGGACATCGACATCCGCGTCTCGACCATGCCTGCCGCGTATGGCGAGTCGATCTCCCTCCGACTTCTCGCGAAGAGCGGCAACTTCGTAAAGATGGACGACCTCGGCTTCAACGAGCGCGACTACGCGGTCGTCAACAAGATCATCCACCGCCCGAACGGCATCTTCCTCGTGACGGGGCCCACTGGCTCCGGCAAGTCGACGTCGCTCTACTCGTTCCTTTCCGAAGTCAACAAGATCGACGTCCGCATCATGACGGCCGAGGACCCGATAGAATACCACATGGCCGGCATCAACCAGGTGCAGATGCAGTCTGAGATCGGCATGACGTTCGCGAGGGCGCTCCGCGCGTTTCTGCGTCAGGACCCCGACATCATCATGGTCGGCGAAATCCGCGACCGCGAGACGGCCGAGATCGCGATCAACGCGTCGCTCACGGGCCACATGGTGTTTTCGACGCTGCACACCAACGACGCGGCAGGCGCGTTTCCGCGTCTTATCGACATGGGCGTTGAGCCGTTCCTCATCGCCTCCGCCGTCGCGGGCGTGATGGGTCAGCGCCTCTGCCGCCGCCTCTGCCCGCAGTGCAAGAAGGAAGTCCCGCTCGACATGAAGTACTACTCGCTCGACACGCCCCCCGAGAGGAATACGGTGTTCGAGCCCGCCGGTTGCGATGTCTGCACGAGGACCGGCTACAAGGGGCGCCGCGCTCTCTTCGAGGTGCTGGAAGTCGACGAGGACATCGAGGGCGCGATCGTCCGCCGCGAGAACGCGACTCAGATTCGCAACATCTCTCTCTCGAAGGGCATGAAGACTCTGCGCGAGGACGGCTGGGCGAAGGTGTTTGCGGGCGTCACGAGCGTCAAGGAAATCTTGCGCGTCACGGAAGATCAGTGATGCCCGGTCTTTCAGGCGAGCTACGTCAGAAGCTTACGCAGAGCCAGACCCTTGCTCCGCAGATGCGGCAGGGGCTTGAGCTCCTTGCGATGAGTCTTCCCGAGCTCCGCCAGCGGCTTTACGAGGAGATGAGCCGCAATCCGTGCATTGAGGACATAGAGGCGACTCTCGAGAGTACGACAGTCTCCGAGAAGGTGCGCGAGATGGAGCGCGACGAGAGCGCCGACGATTCTGATTCCCAGGGCGAGGATTACGAGCCCGAGTTTGGCGCCGCCGCGGCGATTACGCGGGACGAGGAGGCGGACGAGAGGCGCCAGCGCTTTTTCGACAGGCAGACGAAGGAGGAGACGCTTGAAGAGCATCTTCTCGCCCAGCTCAAGATGTCGGACATCGACGAGAAGGATCTGCCGCTCGCGGAGATGCTGATAGGCGAGCTGAATGCCGACGGGCGTTTCATAGGTTCGATTCCCGACATCGTGATGGTTTCTGGCGAAAGCGAGGAGAAGATAGTCGCCGTCCTCAAGGAGGTAATGCAGCTTGACCCTCCTGGATGTGGCGCGAGGACGCCTCAGGAATGCCTCTTGGCGCAGATAGACAAGCTTGACGGCTCGCCGTATCAGGAAGAAGTGCGCGCGCTCATCGAGCGCCACTTCGAGGACATGGCGGAAGGGCGCATCGCTGCCATCGAGCACGACCTCGGCATTTCGCACGAGCGCTACGCCGACATACTGAGGGAACTTCGTACGCTCGAGCCGCGCCCAGGACGCGCGTATGACCTCGCGGGGAAGTCGATAAGCTACGTCCATCCCGAGGTGCATGTCGTCAAGACCGACGAGGGTTGGGAGGCGAGGGTGGACGACAGGAGTCTTCCCGAGGTGCATATCTCGCCGAAGTACCTGAAGATGCTTGCCGACCCGAATGTCGACAAGGAGACGAAGAGCTACATTCGCCAGCGCATAGCGGCGGCAAACTCCCTCGCCGAGGCGGTGGAACGCCGCCAGCAGACTATCACCGACATCGCGCAGGCAATCTTCGACGCCCAGCCCGGCTTCTTCGAAAAGGGGCTCAAGGGCCTGCGGCCGATGACGATGCAGGAGATCGCGGAAAAGACTGGCGTTCACCACGCGACGGTGTCGCGCACCGTCCGCGACAAATACGCCTCGACGCCGAAGGGGACTGTCGAACTCAGGAAGTTCTTCACTTCTGGAATCACGACCGATTCAGGCGAGCAGGTCACGAAAGACGCGCTTCGCGAACGGCTTGCCGCCATCATAGAGGGCGAAGACAAGGCGCATCCACTGTCGGACGACCGGCTTTCTGAAATGCTCAAGAAAGAAGGGTTCCCGGTCGCTCGCAGGACGGTAGCGAAGTACAGAGGTCTTTTGGGCATACCGGGAATGTCGGAGCGCCGTCGCTGATTTACGCGTTAGAAACTGCACATAATGTGAAAAACGGCTCTGATAACCAACAACAGACGCCGTATTTTTGGTATAATTTATACTCCTACTTCACATCGAA
The DNA here is from genome assembly GCA_045535455.1 of Kiritimatiellia bacterium. Lineage (GTDB taxonomy): Bacteria > Verrucomicrobiota > Kiritimatiellia > RFP12 > UBA1067 > UBA1067. The sequence goes on from JAZSLQ010000114.1 coordinate 40,509, forward strand.
AGGACATGACAAGTGAAGATTGACACACTATGCGTTCAGGGCGGCTGGTATCCCAAGTGCGGCGAGCCGCGCCAGGTTCCCGTGTATTCATCGACGACGTTTAAGTACGACACGACACAGCACATGGCCGACTTGTTCGACCTGAAGGCGTCAGGGTATTTCTACACCCGTCTCGCAAACCCTACTAACGATGCGGTGGCGAAGAAGATCGCCGCGCTCGAGGGTGGCGTCGCGGCGATCCTCACGAGCTCCGGACAGGCGGCCTCTACGTTCGCGATCCTCAACCTCTGCAATGCTGGCGACCATGTCGTTGCGTCCGCGCAGATTTACGGCGGCACGTTCAACCTCTTTGCCGTCTCGCTCAAGAAGCTTGGCATCGAGTTCACTTTCGTCGATCCCGACGCTACAGAGAAGGAGATTCAGAAGGCGTTTCGCCCGAACACGAAGTGCGTTTTCGGAGAGACGGTCGCGAACCCCTCTGGCTGCGTCCTCGACATTGCCAAGTTCGCGCGCATCGCGCACAAGAACGGCGTGCCGCTGATTGTTGACAACACGTTCCCGACCCCGATTCTCTGCCGTCCGTTCGAATTCGGCTGCGACATCGTGACGCATGCTACGACGAAATACATGGACGGCCACTCCTCGCAGGTCGGCGGCTGCATCGTGGACTCCGGTAATTTCGACTGGTCGAAGCACGCCGACAAGTTCCCCGGGCTTGTTGAGCCCGACGCCTCGTACCACGGTCTCAGCTACGTCAAGGCGTTCGGCAAGATGGCGTTCATCGTGAAGTGCACCGCGCACCTGATGCGCGACTTCGGCTCGATTCCTTCGCCGTTCAACGCGTTCCTCCTGAACCTCGGCCTCGAGTCGCTGCACCTCAGGATACGCCGCCACGCGGAATCGGCGCTCAAAATCGCCAAGTGGCTCAAGACGCAGAAGAAGGTCGCTTGGGTCAACTTCGCTGGGCTTCCCGGCTCGAAGTACAACAAGCTCGTCAAGAAGCAATTCAACGGCAACTCGCCGTGCGGCGTGATGACGTTCGGCATAAAGGGCGGCCGCAAGGCGTCCATCAAGTTCATGGACTCGCTGAAGCTCATCGGTATCGTGACGCACGTTGCAGACGCCTGGAGCTGTGTCCTGCACCCGGCTTCGCACACCCACCGCCAGCTGACGGATGCGCAACTCAAGGCGGCCGGCATCCCGCCGGACCTGATCCGCTTCTCCGTCGGCCTCGAGGATCCAGACGACCTCATAGCCGATTTGAAACAGGCGCTCGCTAAGGTAAAGTGATTTTTGGAGGGCTCTGACAATGAAACAGTTCAAGGATGTTGGCAAAAGGGGCGGGGAGTGGCTCGTAGCCGGTGTGCTCGCGGCGGCGGCGGCGCTTCTCTACTTCTGTACGATGGCGTCATGCGCTTACCCTGGCGAGGGCGCACATCTGATGACATTGTGGAAAGGGCTTGACTCGGCTGCGGTCAACGTCCATCCGCTGATGGCGGTGTTCGCTCGCCTGCTCGGGTGCTCGAACATCCTCGGTCCTTTGTGCGGAATAGTGTCGGTTGTCGCGCTCTATCACCTGACGTCGTTCTTTATCCGCGAGCGCATTGGCGGTGAATTGCTTTCGCAATACGCCGACAGCATGGGGCGCCTGGCCGGCATCGTCGCAGCCGTCGTCTTCATGGCGACTCCTGCCGTCCAGCAGTCGTTCACCCACCTGAGTTCATTTTCTTTTGACGCTGCCTGGGCGCTCGTCACCGCGACGCTTCTGATTCCCTACGCCCGCGCCGGAAATAAAACTGGTTGGATGTTCCCGATTCTCATCGGCATCTTTGCTGGTCTCGGCTTTGCCGACTCCCCGCTTTTCGGGCTTCTTGCTCCGCTCTACTTCGGCGGCGTCTGGGCCGTGTCTGGCAAGCGCGGCGGCAAGCCGTACGGTGCGGCGTTCGCGTTCCTTCTCATCGCGATCGTCACGCTGTTTGTCTATGCCCCCAACGCGTCGGGCAACTTCACCGAGCACATGCGGGCCCATTGGAACGAAACGAAGATGTGGCTGTCCGCAGATGGCTGGTTCCTTGTTGGGGCTTTTGCGGTCGTGCCGTTTGTCGTGGCGCTTTTCTCGAGTTTCGGCGCCTACAACCGCGAGAGCGGGTTTTCACAGTGGATATACCACGTCGCGATGAGTTTTGTGACGATTCTCGCCGTCGCAACGCCGCTTTCCCCGTCGTCGCTCATGCGCCCCTATGGGCTTCTTCCCGTCGTGCCCTGTGCGCTTGCGGCATTTACCGCTGCCTATCTTGTGGCGTACTGGTGGCTGCTCGCCGTCGCGAAGGTCCGCAAGAACGAGTCTATTGACACCGCGCCAGTGGCATTGAAGGGCCGCACGCTCGCGCTCGCGGTCCTTCCCGTGCTGTCGCTTGTTATGGTCATCACCATTCTCTTGAATCTCTTTTCGTTCGACAGTTCGCGCGGCGATTTTGCCGACCGCACGGCCGAGAAGCTTATTGCCGATCTTGGCGACCGCACGTGGTTCATCACCGACGGACTTCTCGACGACCACTTGCGCCTTGCGGCCGCGAAGACGGGCAAGGAACTCAATCTCGTGTGCCTGCAACGTGACCTCGACATGCGCTATCTTGGCGAGCTTGCAAAACTCGTCGAGGAGAAGGGAATCGGCGGAGAGAAGAATCGCGGGCTCTCGATTTCCCTTTCTCTCGGCGTGCTTGCGTTTGTGCAGGACTGGTTTGCGGCAGATCCCGACATCGCGAAGAGGGCCGCTATCTTTGGTGCGCCTGATCTCTGGTACGCCGCAGGGATGAAAGCCGTGCCCGAGTTCCTCTTCTTTGGCGCCGACCCAACCCGCAAGCCAGACTGGAGCGTGTGGGACGAATTTGACAAGATCCTTGCGCCGCCAAAAGACGTGAAGGAATGGGGCAGCTACCGGCTTTGGAAGGAGAACGACCCGATTGAACTTGCTCGTCTCCGGCTTCGCCGCCATATCGGCCTCGTTGCCAACGACCGCGGCGTGTGGCTTCAGGACGTCGGCGACGATGACGGCGCGTTCAACATGTACGAGCTCGTCCTTAACTCAATTGACAGGGACAACGTCTGCGCACTTTTCAACGAGTTCGAGATGGCGCGCGCAGGCCATCCGAAGGCGGCGCGCAGGAAGAACGACATCGAGAAGGCGTTTAAGGCCATCGTAGACGACAGGGAGCGTCGCTATGTCCTCTGGAAACTCGCCAACGTCTATGGTTACATCAGGAATCCCGAGATATTCGTCCGTCTTGGCTTTGCGTGGGCGAAGTCTGGTCGCCCGGGCGAGGCGTTGAACCAGATCCGCCGCGCGATCGACTTTGTCCCGACCGAGCGTCGCTCGAGCTTGCTCAACATGATGGCCGCGCTTTATGCGAGCGACAGCGACGTCAAGAAGTCGAGGGCGACGTACGAGGAAGTGCTCTCCAGGGATGCCGAAAACCACGATGCGCTCGTCGGGCTTATGCGCCTCGAGCTCCTCGAGGGCAACAGCGCGAGGGCAATCGAGTATCTGGAACGCGCGACAAAGGCCGCCAAGGACGATCCACGCGTCGCAATCGAAGTTGCGATGCTCCATCTCATTAAAAACGAGCTTTCCGAGGCGAAGACGATGCTTACGAGGTCGACGGATCTCGATCCGACGAATCTTCAGGCGTGGTCGCTTCTTGCCGCCGTCTCTTTCCAGCAGTTTGACGTTTCGAAGGACCCGGCCGAGAGGGCGGCTCTCCTCAAGAACGTCGAGAACGTCATACTTCCGGAAATGGAGAAGAATGCCAAGGACGCGAACGACTACAACATCCAGTCCACCCGCGCGTTCCTTTTGCTGCGCCAGGGCGACGAGAAGCGCAAAGCTGCACGCGATATGTTTGCCGCGGCAATCAAGACGCGCCCCGACGTGCAGGCGACGCAGGACATAGTGCTCGGACTCGACATTTCCCTCAACGACACGGCCGACGCAGAATATCATGCGAGGGAAGTGCTGAGGCGCAACCGCAAGGCGCCGCTCGCCAACTACGTCATGGGCTCTCTTGCGCTCCAGAAGGGCAAGTACGAGGAGGCCGAAATGTTCCTAAGGAGGGCATGCGAGACGACGCGTCCCGTCGTCCTTGCGCAGAACGACCTTGCCGAGGTCTTGAGGCGTACGAAGCGACTCGAGGAGGCCGAGCGCTATGCGCGACTCGCCGTCCGCACTTCACCAGATCTCTATGTCGCATGGGAGACGCTCGGCTCAATTCTCCTCGACGCCAACGGCGACCTCAACGAGGCCGAACAGTGCATCTCCAAGGCGTGCGATCTTTCAAAGTCCAAGTCCGGCAAGGAGGAGGACGTCCGCATGCTGATCGCCCTCGCGAGAGTGCAGATTGCGAAGGGAGATCGCCAGCGCGCCAACATGACGATTCGCAAGGTCAAAGGGCGTGTGAAGGAACTTTCAGAGTTCGAGCGCGGCGAGTTCGAGGAGCTCAGCAAGAGTGTTCGCTGAACTTCTTCTTGCCGCGACATTCCAAGTTGGGCCGTTCTACGAGCAGCGACCCGCTGACGACTATCTCGCAGTTCGTCCTTTCTATGCGCATGAGGGCGATGTGGACGACGTCTTCTGGCCTGTCTTCACCTCGCATCGCGACTGGTGGCGGTTCTGCTTTTTTCTCAACTACCAGAGCCAGGACGACGGTGGTTGGCAGTTTGACCTGATTCCGTTCTGGTTCAACGGGCACAAACCGCAGCGCGGCGAGTGTGCCGCGGAGGACTACTGGGGGCTTTTCCCGATCTACGGCCACCATCCGCATATCCTCCTGATGTACGACATCGACTTTGCGCTGTGGCCCGTCTGGACGCGCTATCGCATGCCGCGTCCTTCTCAAGGGAAATGGCTCACGACGAACACTGTCCTTTTCCCGTTCTTCAGCTGGCGCGACGACGGCGCTTGGAGCTTTTGGCCTTTCTACGGGGTAAACTATCAGCGAGAGAGCGACCACCAATACTTACTGTGGCCAATTGTCACTTGGGCTAACTACCGCGAGGACCGCGACACTGCGGGCGAGGGTAGCTCGTGGATGGTCTGGCCGCTTTATGGTCAGATTCGCCGTGCGCGCGAGCGCCAGGATCTTTTCATCCCGCCGTTTTTCTCGTGGACAGAAACTTATTCAAAATCCTGGGCAGCGCATCTCAACTCCGCTCCAGAAATGCGCCTGCGCTGCCCTTGGCCTATCTTCGAGTGGGAGTCTAACGCACGCAGAAGCCGTCTGTTGATATGGCCGCTTTACGAGCGCGTAGACTGGCGTTCTTATGACAAGGGTGACGAAGCCGGGTCTGTCACGCGCTTTGGCTGGAAACTTGTAGAGCTCTATGACGACGAGACGCGCGTCTTTCCGTTCTGGACGAGTCGCAAGGATGATTCGTATTTTCGCCTTTGGCCTTTCTGGGAGTCGGAGTCGAAGGAGGATGGGTCGTCGAAGTCTCGGCTGCTTTCTCTTTTCCCGATACGCTGGGTTCCTGCCGTGGACCGCAACTGGTCCAAGTTCTGGACATTCTATGAAAGGGAGTCCAATCCCGTCTGCACTTACCATTCGCTGCTGTGGGGAATCATAAGGTGGAGGACGGTCAAGTGACGCAGCGAATCAATGCCTGGCTTCGTGCCTTGAGAGTGAACCAGTGGACGAAGAACGGAATCGTCTTCCTCGCGTGGTTTTTTGCCGTCGCGGACCCTTCGCAGGCGGCGATGGCACGTGGCATACGGCCTTTCATTCTTGTCGCGGCGATGGCTGTTGCATTCTGCTTCATCTCAAGCGCGTTCTATCTTCTCAATGACGTAGCAGACTTCGAGGCCGACCGTCTCCATCCGATAAAGCGGCTGCGTCCCGTCGCGGCTGGGCTTGTGTCGCGCATCGACGCGGTCAGGGTTGCGCTTTCGCTTTTTGCCATTGCGCTGATGTTCCCGTGCTATCTCGTCTTCCGTCATCCCGACCGCACATGGGGCTTTGCGGTAATTCTCATCTACTCCGTGATGCAGTGCGCGTACTCTGGGTTTCTTAAACGCATTCCCTACATCGACGTCGTGGTTATCGCGGCGGGCTTTGTCCTTCGCGCGATTGCTGGCGCTGCGGCGATGAACGTGCGAATCTCGCCGTGGCTCCTTGCATGCGCGTTCGCGCTTTCGCTCTTTATCGCGCTTGCCAAGCGCCGCCACGAAATGTCAGTGGCCATCGAGTCTCGCGCGGCGCTCTCTGGCTACCATCCCATCGTGCTCGACGTCCTGATGTTTATGTCGGCTCTCGCGACGTTCATTGTCTACACGTGGTACACGCTTTCCCCCGATACGGTTGCACGCTTTGGAACGCGCTATCTCGTCGTCACCACCGTCTTTGTCGCACTCGGGCTTGCGCGCTATATTCGGCTCGTCTACTCAAAGGCCGATGTCGGACGTCCTGAGAAGATTCTCCTTTCCGACTGGCCGATGTGGATTATACTTGCGCTCTACGGCGTTTCTGCCGTTCTTGCGGTTCTCCTTCGCTACGTCGTAACCGCTTCTGGTGTCTGATGAGTGAATTTCTCGACAGTCTCGCGGCACGGAGGCGGTTTGGCATGCGGCCGTCTCTCGATGCGATTGGCGGCGTATGTGCCGCGCTCGGCGATCCTCAGAAGAATCTACGCGCAATTCATGTCGCTGGCACGAACGGGAAGGGCGCAGTTTGCGCGATGATCGACGCGTGCCTTCGTGCGGATGGTCTCAGAATAGGTCGCTACACCTCGCCCCATCTCGTCCGCATCAACGAACGCTTCGTGCTTGACGGCAATCCTGTCTCCGACGATAAGTTGGAAAAATGTTCAAAAATTGTTGAGGAGGCAATCTCTCGCTGGGGACAGACCCTGGGAAAAAAGGGGCTGTCCCCAATAGAAGTCACTTTTTTCGAGGCGTTGACGGCTGTCGCTTTCGTCTTGTATGCAGATGAGGCGTTAGACTATGCCGTTCTCGAGACGGGGCTTGGCGGTCGGCTTGACGCGACGAACATCTGTGTGCCGGAGATTTGCATCATAACGAAGATCGGGCTCGATCACTGCGACTGGCTTGGCGACACCGTTGAGAAGATTGCCGCGGAAAAGGCGGGGATAATAAAGAAGGGCGTGCCTATAGTCCTTGGGAAGAACGACCCTGAGGTCATTGCGGTCGTGAAGGCTCGCGCAAGCGAGGTCGGTGCGCCGTTCTTCTATGCACCTGACATGGCGGACGAGTCGGAAATACCAGACGGTTTCTCCCTTGAGGGTGCGTTCAACCGCGAGAACGCCATCACCGCTCTCGCCGCGCTGAAAGTTCTCAAGAAGGGCTCGCGTGACGGGCTCTCGAATGTCGTCTGGCCGGGGCGGTTTCAGAGGGTCGGGCGTTTCATCATTGACGGGGCCCATAACCCCCCGGCAGCTCGTGCCCTTGCCGCCGCACTCAGTAAATACGCGCCTTTCGCGGGGTCTGTCCCCACGCTCATCGCCGGCTTTTGTGGCGACAAAGATGTCGACGAGACATTGCGGATTCTTGCCCCCCTTGTTGGGAAAGGAATCGCTGTCCGCACGAACAATCCACGCTCGCTCGCCCCGGAGGAACTTGCGCGAAAGATGGAAGCCGCTGGGATTTCGGCGATTTCATGCGATTCTATTCATTTAGCGTTAGAAAAAATGGGGTCTGTCCCCAGCGGTTCTGGGGCTGATACGCTGATTTGTGGTTCGCTGTTCCTCGCAGGCGAGGCGCTTGCCGAGCTCGGTGCCTTTCCGTGGTTGGCAGACCGTTTCGATGCGGCAGAAATCCTGAAGGTTTGATATAATCTACTGCGATGAAGAAGAAGAGAGGAACGCTTGCACTTGTATCGCTCGGCTGCGCTAAGAACGCAGTCGATCTGCAGGTCATGACTGGCAATCTTTTGAAGGAGGGCTGGGCTCTCTCTCCCGATCCCGACTGCGCAGATGTCGTAATCGTCAATACTTGCTCTTTTATCGCCTCAGCGCGCGAGGAGGCGGAGGCCGAGATACTTCGCGCGATTGAGCTCAAGAAGATCGGCCGCTACGGAAAGGTCGTCGTCGCGGGGTGCTATCCGCAGCGCTACCCCGAGCTCAAGGGCGCGTTTCCCGGCGTGGACGAATGGGGCGGTGTTCCGAAGGACTGGATTGAGCCGAAGATGCCGGCGCTTCGCCTCACCGGAAAGGCGTTCGCATACCTCAAGATCGCCGAAGGGTGCGCACATCGCTGCGCCTACTGCGCGATTCCTCTAATTCGCGGCAAGTACCGCTCACGCCCGCTCAGGTCGATACTTAAGGAGGCGCGTTCGCTCGTGGCGACGGGGTGCCGCGAAATCAACGTCATCGCGCAAGATCCGATGCTTTGGCGCGAGGGAAAGAAGTCGCTTCCCGATCTCCTTTGGGCGCTCGACAAGATTCCTGGCGACTTCTGGGTGCGCGTCCTCTACAGTTATCCGAGCGAGATATCAGAGGATTTTCTCGTCTGGATGCTCACGTCGAAACACGCCGTCCGCTACATCGACGTGCCGCTCCAGCACACTGTTCCTGAAGTCCTCGAGAAGATGAACCGCAAGGCCGCGATAGCCGATTCGCTCGCGGCGGCCGAGTTCCTGCGCGATGTCGTCCCCGGAATTACGCTGAGGACGACGATAATGACTGGCTTCCCCGGCGAGACCGAGGCGCGTTTCAGGAAGCTCATGGCCGACTTGCGGCGCATGCAGTTCGACCACCTCGGCTGCTTCGCGTATTCGCCGGAGAAGGGCACGAAGGGCGCGCTTCTTGGCGGGCGTCCTTCGCGAGCGGTTGCGCTCGCACGAGAGAAGGCGGTGATGGGGCTTGCGAAGGAGATATGGAAGGCGCGGTCGAAGCGGCTTGTCGGCGAGACGTTCCGCGCGCTCGTCGTTGCGCCTGGCGTGGCGCGGCTTGAGTCTCAGGCGCCCGATGTCGACGGAGTGACTTATATTGAGGGCAACGCCAATGTCGGTGAATTCGTCAGTGTTCGCATAGAGAAGGTCGAGGGCTTCGACTTCAGGGGAAAGGTCGTTTGAAGATGCGTCGCCCGATTCCATACATCAACGAGGAAGTCTCGAACAGAGATCTAAAGTACTACATCTTCGATTGGGACGACAATATTCTCCACATGCCGACGCGCATCAAGATGGAGCATCGCGATACAGTCGACAGTCCGTGGAAGCCGGTGGAAGTTTCGACTGCCACCTTTGCGCTCGTCCGCGCCGACGAGGATCACTATCGCGCTCCTGGCGGGGTGTGGGCTGACGCGTTCAGGAACTTCGAGGACGCGCCTGGACGCGACAATTTCATCGAGGACACGATTGCCGCGCTTGAGAAGATCGAGCACGGCGAAAAGCCGTCGCCGAGCTTCTACACTTTCAAGAAGACTTTGATCGAGGGTCGCATTTTCGCCATCGTGACGGCTCGCGGACATGCTCCCGAGACGATAGAGAGGGCGGTCAGGGTGTTCATCAAGTACGTCCTGACCGAAGAGGAGCGCGAGACGATGATGTCGAACCTTCGCGGCTACCGTCAGTGGATCGATGGCGTTGGCAACGGCGAGTTCGGCACGGACGCGGAGGAGCTCGACTACTACCTTGGCATGTGCCGCTACTCGGCAGTGACTTTTCAGGGCTTCAAGGAGCGCATGGAGCGCGATCCGATATATCAGGAGAAGCTTGCCGTAGCGCCGACTGCGGCGAAGCCGGAGCTTGCGAAGGAGTTTGCGATACGCGATTTCGTGGAACATATCTTCCACATGCTGCGTCGCAACGGCACTTCGGATCGCGCCGTTTCCATTGGCTTTTCTGACGACGACAAGGGCAACGTGAAGTGTGTTTCTGACTACATCCGCTCGGAGCTTTCGAAGCGCTTCGAGGGGATAAAGTTCGTAGTCTACGACACTTCCGACAGCACGCTCAGCAAAGGCCGCAAAGTATGTGTCTCCGGCCAGCTCAACCTCCCCGGATTTTAAGTTAGGCGCCTCGGCGGCGGCCGAAGGCTCCTCCTCGCGGAACCTCGGCGAATACGCCGTATCCGCTCGCTCGGACCTTCGCTCCGCTGCCTCACGCTTCGCGACGATTTCGCAAGGTTGGCGACAATGATGGGTGATTTTTGATACAATACCTGACAATGAAAATCCTAATCGCGGTTTTGGATTGGATAAGGTGGATTGCCGGTATTTTGCTGGCAATGGCGATTCCGTTTGCCTGGATTTGCAGAGACGGATTGGGCCCGGATATGTACGAGTCGACTGGTTTTGAAGCAATCGTAAAGACGTTTTCCTCGCCCGAAATCTGGGGTTTGGCATTTGCGTTCATTGTTCTTTCCGCGGCAGTTCGCTTCTTGTCAACGCGTGGCGCAGGCGAGAAGAAGGTCGCGAAATGGTCTTGGCGCGAGTCCGCGTCTGTGTTTTCTGTTGCCTTTCTGCTGTGCTTGCTGGGCGTGGTCGCTTTCAGGGATTGGACGGACAGGGAAAGACTGCGCAAGGCGGAAGAGTGTTTGGCTTCGCATGCGGCGAAGTGGAATCGAACTGTCAATTTGCCGGTTGCTCCACATGGAGAGGCGCTGACGGCCGCCTCGCTGCCGGCTAAGAGTCTGTTCGCGGAAATCTTAATTAGAGACGAGAAAGGCGCGCTGCTGCCAGTTCCAAGGGCGACGATGGAAGGAGAAAGCCTCTCCGTGGAAAATGACGAGATTCGGGATGAAGCTGTTGCAGATGTCTTTAAACGTCAGACAGGGAAGGAGAGATTCGGGAGAGATGGGTTCTTTGCCTTTATAGGTGCAGACAAGGAGTGCAGTCATCGTTGTGTGGCAAGCCTCATCAATGGTCTTAACAGTTACGGGATATGGGATATCTTGATCGTGGCTCGTGAGAGTGGTGAGGCTGACGATGTACGGTTGGTGTCGTTCAAGATTTTGCGCCCTTATCCAGGTGTTTACCCAGAAGAAGATTTACATTTAGTTACAGAAGAGCCGTTCGATGAAGAGGACTTGTCAATTCATTATACTAAACCATTCTCGCTTGGGCAGCGGTTGACTTTCTTGGTTGGGAGGTCTGTCGACGGTTCTCTTGACGGTGCGCTGGTCTATTGCGACAAGCGGGTCTCTCTCGCCGAGCTTGACGATATCTTGGCGAATTTGGCTGGAAACCCCGAGACCAAGGGAAAGACCGTTGCCATAAAATGTACGGAGGGTTCGCCACATAAGGCGCTTGTGAATGTCCTCGACATCCTTTACAAGCACAATTTCAAACGCGTGTATCTCTTGACGCTATGAAGAAAGTTTTCAACATTCTGTGGCGGGTGGTGGCGAGCGTGTGGATGCCGCCGGTGGCGCTGGTTGGCATTGTGCTGGCCATATTTGTTGAAGATGTGTTGTGGTCTAAGTATCCTGCACTGCTGGTGCGGTGTATGCTTGCCTGCGAGTGGATTGTGTCGAAGCACCTTGGGTTCATTTTAATTCTTGTTTCGGCAATTTCCGCTGTTCTCTTTTTCTGTGATCTTGCGCGGAAGAAATGGCGGCGCGCTCTGGCGCGGGTCGGACTGTTTGCAGTTGGATTTGCAACGATGTGGTGGATTGGAGACTGTTACATTCACAATTTTCGCGGCCATCAGGTCTCGGCAATTGAGATTTGCGTCGCGGGAAAAGATACTGCAAAGATTGGGGAAAAGTCCTTCTCGCCCGACGAGCTTTTCAAGATTCTTCGCTTGGTTCATCTGAAAACTCGTGCTGACAGCGTCGCCTTTGTCATTGGTGAGGATATCGGCTTTCAGGATTTCTGGAGCTGTTTCCTCAATCGGTGCAGCGTGGTCGGTATATGGCATTTGGCGTTCAGAACGGCTGATGGGGAGTGGCCGTTTCTTTATACGGACGGAATTCATGTAGATTACATGTGTGATCCAAAAATTGCCGCTGTTCGGATAGGGGAAGGGGGCGTTCTTTCGTTTGAAGACGATTTTCATTTGGATGTTGTGGAAGAAGAAGAGAACAGTGTTGCCAATCAAGGTGGGTTTAACCTTTTCAATGACAGTGAGTCCGCCGTCTTCGGTGATGGTGTATCGGCACGGTATGTCGCTGCGGCTGTTGTGGTCAATTCGAATTGCAGAATATCGCTCGTCGCTGCCTGTGTCAAACGCTTGAACGAAGCAGGGTTTCATTATGTGTTTGTGTTATATACATGAGCGGCAGTAGGCGGCAGAGCCGTTGTAAAAGGGCTGTTTGTGCGTTGCAGCGGCCCTTGCGGGGCTACACGGCCAAAGTGAATTTATGATATAATATCGGCATCAAAAGAAACAACATGAGCCGGCTTTCGTTTAAGTCTTTTTGTATAGAGTACTATGCGCGACATATCGGTTCTACGGGAGCCGATGTTTACAAGATGTTTTTGGATAGTGGTCTCCTTAAGACTCTTGATGATGATTATGAGGATCTCCACGGGCTTGGATGGGAAGCTCTGATGCCGATGTTCGATAAATATCTTGGGAGGTCTGGAATATCTGCGCTGATGGATGAAGACCATACGCTGATCCGGGCGACGCTGGTTCCTGCGATAGTCGACTACCTTGCGACGCATTACAATGTTTCAGAAGACAGTGCGATGGAAATGTTCTATCGCTCGAAGACTGCTCAGGCTTTTGCGGATGACGATCTTGGGCTTTATGGTCAAAGCGCACTGAATATTGCCAGCAACGTGATACAAGAGCGCGAAGCTGTCTGAATGGCCTGGGAATGGCCATAGGACAGCTTCATTGTAAAAGGCCATGTTTGATAGTACAATATGAAGGTGTCGCGGAAGATTGTGGGTGCAGAAAGCGTGACTGTCGTTACCTGGCCGGTGCAGATTCCAGGATGCTTTCTTCTTCTCTGGCTCTTGGTCTGGTCGCCGGGGGTTGTGCTCGCGGCGCATTACTTTTTGACGGCGGAAACCATTAAAAGTTCAGGACTGCTGTCTGGCTTGCCGGGATGGTTGCAGGCCTCGATAGTCATGACGATGCTTTTGTCCGTCTGGTGTCTTGCTTTATGGGGAGTTCTTCTCTCGTTCTTCGGCAAGAAAGAGATTCGGCTTGGGGCGAAGTGGGGCGAGTGCTTCACCGGCGTAGGACGGTTTGGATGCAAGAAGCGTTTCCGCGTCGAGCCGGGATCGAAGCTCCTCATTGAGAAGCGTTTTGTCGAATACGCAGAACGTCCGAGCGGCACGGTCTATTGCTTGGTGCTGCGAAACTATGTCGAAAAGGATTTGCACCTGCTTGATACCTTTGACTATGGCGAATGCAAGGACTTGCAGGATGCGCTCGTTGGGGCGAACAGCGACCTTGAGGCCGTGTTGTTCCCGCCTGACTACACCGAGGAGACGCCGCATTTCACCTTCAAGGGCAAGATAAAGGCGACAAGGAAATAAAAAAGAGGCGCCCGGCGTGAAGCCGAGCGTCTCTTTTTCAGAACTTTCTTCGGTAGCGAGGCGGTGGAGCGAATGTCCGAGCGAGCGGATACGGCGTATTCGCCGAGGGTCGGCGAGGAGGAGCATTCGGCCGCCGCCTCGCAGCTGCTTAGCAGACGCCCTGCGCGACCATCGCGTCGGCGACCTTCGTGAAGCCGGCGATGTTGGCACCGACAACGTAGTTGCCTTTCTTGCCGTACTTGGCGGCCGACTCCCACGCGTTGTCGTGGATGGCCTTCATGATGCCCTTGAGCTTCGCATCGACTTCCTCGCGGCTCCAGGAGAGGCGCTCGGAGTTCTGCGACATCTCGAGACCCGAGGTCGCGACGCCGCCGGCGTTCGACGCCTTGCCGGGCGAGTACATGATCTTCGCCTTGACAAACGCATCGATCGCGTCAGGCGTCGAAGGCATGTTCGCGCCTTCGCCGACGAGCGTGCAGCCGTGCTTGAGGAGGTACGCGGCGTCCTTGCCGTTGAGCTCGTTCTGGCGGGCGCACGGGAAGGCTGCGTCGATCTTGTCGGTGAGCTGCCAGCTGTTGACGCCCTTGAAGAACTTGACGGCCTTCGTCTTCTTGGCGAAGTCGGCGAGCTCGCCGCGCGTCACGTTCTTGAGGTACATGATGTCCTTGAGCATCTTCTCCGTAATGCCACTCTCGCAGAGGATCGCGCCAGAGCGGTCGGAAAGGGTGAGAACCTTCGCTCCGAGCTGCATGAGCTTTTCGGCCGCGAAGCTCGCGACATTGCCCGAACCGGAAATGACGCAGCGCTTGCCCTCGAAGGTCTGGCCGCGCTTCGCAAGCATATTCTCGGCGAAGTAGACATCGCCGTAGCCGGTCGCCTCGGGACGGATCAGCGAGCCGCCGAAGGAGAGGCCCTTGCCCGTGAGAACGCCCGTCCACTCGTTGGCGAGGCGCTTGTACTGGCCGAAGAGGTAGCCGATTTCGCGGCCGCCGACATTCATGTCGCCGGTGGGAACGTCGGTGTCAGGACCGATATTGCGGAAGAGCTCAGTCATGAAGCTCTGGCAGAAGCGCATAACCTCGGCATCGCTGCGGCGCTTGCCAGGGGTGGGGGGGCTCTGCTTCGGGTTGTAGTCGGAACCACCCTTGCCGCCGCCCATCGGGAGCGTCGTGAGCGAGTTCTTGAAGACCTGCTCGAACGCGAGGAACTTGAGGACGGAGAGGTTGACCGAGGGGTCGAAGCGGAGACCGCCTTTGTACGGACCGATCGCGCTGTTCTGCTGGATGCGGTAGCCGCGGTTGACGCGGACCTTGCCCGTGTCGTCCACCCACGGAACGCGGAATATAACAACGCGTTCAGGCTCGACGATGCGCTCGAGAATCGCGTTCTGTTCATACTGCGGATTCGCCTTGAGGACCGGGTCGAGCGTGAGGAGCACTTCCTCGGCGGCCTGGATGAACTCGGGTTCGTTCGCGTTCTTCGCCTTGAGGTTCTTCAAGACGCTGTCAACGTATTTGCTCATGTTAACCTTCGTTGTTTGTTGTTGTTTTGGGTTAAGACCGTTAAGACCTTTTAGAATATATTAGCAAATATCGTGCCAATGGGCTAGAGAAGGGCATTTTGGGGTTATTTGTTACAAGTTTTGTAATTCTCCAATTTTACGATTACACGATTTGTAACATTAAGTGATTTCTTTTACACAATATTTCCGATGGCACGGTAATTGCTCCATTTGATATAATATGCGCCAGCACACGATGAGCGAGATTGAGGAGAGATTAGCTTCCGAGATGGCAGTTTTGCGCGAAATTGCCTCTGCGGTTGCTCGGGAACGCGATGTTCGCAAGCTACTCGAGAATGTCCTTGGCATCCTTGAGCGTAGCATGGGAATGTTGCGCGGGACATTTACACTCCTTGAGGGCGACGAGCTTAGGATTGTCGCCTCAACTCGTGCGCTCAACGCCGAAGAGCGCGCGCTTGGCCGCTATCATGTCGGTGAGGGTATCACAGGCCTTGTCGCCAAGACCGGCAAGGCCGAGGTTGTCTGCGATGTTCGCAAGGACCGCCGCTTTTTGAACCGCACGCAGTCGCGTGGCCCAGACGATGCGCTTTCGTTTGTCTGCGTTCCGCTGATTCATCGCGGGCAGATCATCGGCACGCTTGCGGCAGACCGCGCGATGTCGGGCCAGACGGGTGCACTTGCGCACGATGTCGAGCTTCTTGAGATCATAGCGAACCTCGTTGCCGAGGCGGCGTTTGTCTGTCGCGAGGAGGATCGCGAGAAAGAGGCGCTCGTCAACGAGAACCGTCGCCTTCGCGGCATGATTTCCGAAGAGACTCCTGGCCGCATCATCGGCAGCTGCCCTGCGATGCGCGCAGTCTACGAGCAGATACGCCAGGTCGCGCCGAGCTGGGCGACTGTGCTGATACGCGGCGAGAGCGGCACGGGCAAGGAGCTTGTCGCGCAGGCGATACAGAGTCTTTCGCCGCGCAAGGACAAGCCGTTTGTCGTGCTGAACTGCGCGGCGCTTCCCGAGGCGCTTGTCGAGTCTGAGCTTTTCGGCCACGAGAAGGGCGCGTTCACTGACGCGCGCGAGCGGCGCATTGGCCGCGCCGAAGCTGCGAACGGCGGCACGCTTTTCCTCGACGAGATCGGCGATCTCTCGATACCGGTGCAGGTGAAGCTTCTCCGTTTTCTCCAGGAGCGCACGTTCTCGCGCGTAGGCTCGAACGAGATATTGCAGAGCGATGTCCGTTTCATCGCGGCGACGAGCCGCGACCTCGAGGATTTGATGGCAAAGAAGCTTTTTCGCGAGGACCTCTACTATCGTCTCTCGGTATTTCCGATTGTGTTGCCGCGTCTCGCGGATCGCGCTGACGACATCGTTCTTCTCACGCAGCATTTCCTCACGAAGATGAGCGTGAAGTACGAAAAGAGCGTCTCGCAGATTTCCGTTCCCGCGCTCAATGCGCTGAAGGCGTATTCGTGGCCGGGCAACGTGCGCGAACTCGAGAACTGCATCGAGCGCGCGGTGCTGACTACGCGCGATGATTGTATTCACAGCTACAATCTTCCTGCGACCGTTCAGACCGAGGAGTTTAGCGAAGATCCTTTTGGCGGCGGCAATCCGTCGCTTACGCTTGACGAGCAGATTGCCGCTTTCGAGCGGCGGATACTCGAGGATGCGCTGAAGCGGCATGGAGGCAACCACTCCGCAGCCGCACGCGAGCTTGGGCTTTCGCCGCGCATGATGAGTTATCGTCTCGCCCGCTCCGGCTCTTCCGCATTCAAGGGCGGCAAGAAGTAGTAGCGGCGGCTCGCTCGTTGGCGTCGGCCGAAAGCGAGGCCTGCGCCCGACCTGCTCGCACCCCGCATAGCGCCCGCTTCGCGGCTCACTTCGTTCGGGGGATACCAACCCGCAGTTTGCGGGCACCCCACCGACATGATTT